>NZ_JARVRY010000032.1:0-156484 GCF_030209485.1 Novosphingobium sp. fls2-241-R2A-195 | reverse complement strand
AGGGGGGCTTCTGATTCGGTCAACACTCAATTTTCAAAAATGTTTTCAACAGGGGAGGAACGCCCGATGAACCGACCTTCGAACGGGAGAGGGGGATGTGAGCGTCAGCGCCCGAGGCTTAAGCTTCCCCTGCCCCCCTTGCATCCCCGGCTTCCTCATCCCCAACGCTTTCTTTACCACGGCAGGCATAAGGGCTGATTTGCAAACGCGCTTTCCGGCGCGCGGCCTTGATGAGGAATCTGTTACCTACATGCCGACACCGGCGATCAGCGTGGCCATGAGCGTCTTCAACGGCGAGCGCTTCCTTGCATCCGCGATCGAGAGCGTCCTCGCGCAGGACTTCGCCGATTTCGAGTTCCTCATCATCGACGATGGTTCCAGCGACGGTTCGGCGGGACTCATTCGCGAATACGCGGAACGCGATCCGCGTATTCGCCCCATCGTACGCGAAAATCGCGGGCTCGTGGCCAGCCTCAACGAGATGATCGACGCAGCCCGCGCACCGATCATCGCACGCATGGACGCCGACGACATCTGCAGGCCGGACCGCTTCGCCCGGCAGATCGGCTTTCTGGCGGGCCATCCCGAATATGGCGTCGTCGGCAGTTGGAGCGAGGACATCGGAGAAAATGGCGAAAAGCTCGTCCGGTCCGGCGCCGACCATCCCGAGACACACGAGGAACTGCTCGCCGCGATAGAGATCGGCGGGCAACTGATATGCCATCCCGCCGCGATGTATCGCCGTGACGTAGTCCGGTCGGTCGGCGGCTATCACGCCGCATTCCGGCATTGCGAGGACCTCGACCTGTGGCTGCGTCTGTCGAGCGTGACCAGACTCGGCAATATTCCCGAGCGCCTGTTGCGCTATCGGCGCTATCCTGGACAAGTCTCCTCTCGCCACGCCACCGAGCAGCAGATCGGCACGGCCGTCGCCCAGATCGCCTGGCGCGAGCGCAAGGCCGGACGCCCCGATCCGACCGCCGACCTCGAGCACCTGCCGCCGATCGGCGAACTCGACTCCCTTTTCGGCCGTCCCGGCATTTCCCGGCAAGTACGCGAGCAGGTCGCGCTCGGCCTGCTCTATTCGGCCAGCGCCATGCGTGATGAAGGATTCGATCTGCTGGTGAGCCACTTGCGCGATGGCGGGCGGCGTGACGGCATGTGGCGCACCGTCGCCAGACTCGTGCGCTTCGGCGAGCCGGTGCGTGCATTGCGCCTTGCCGCCACGCTCACGACCTCGACTTCGACTTGACCGCCCCATGACGGTCGAGATCGAAGCACCCGCCGCCGAGCCCCGCGCCACGGATGCAGGCCGGGGCACCGGCAGCGTAAAGTCCGCAGCCCTCTGGGCAGCGGCGAGCCAGTACACGCAATTCGTGCTGCAATTCGCAACCTCGGTCATCGTCTCGCGCTTCTTCCTGAAGCCCGAAGAGATCGGCCTGTTCTCCGTCGCGCTGGCTGCGGCGATGATCCTTTCAGTGATCCAGGACTTCGGACTTACCCGCTATCTGGGACGGCACCCCACCGCCGACGAGGACACGGTGCGGCATTGCACCGTGATCGCAGCGGGGTTCTCGCTCTTGCTTGCGGCGCTGATCCTCGCAATCGCCTGGCCGGTGGCGCGGTTCTATGGGGAACCGAGACTGTTCCCCATATTCGGGCTGATCGCGGCATCCTACCTGCTCAATCCTTGGAGCATCGTGCCGGTGGCACTGCTGTCGCGGCGGCTCGACTTCAGGGCGACGTTCATCGTCAACGCCGCCGGATCGGTAACAAACAGCGCCTGCGCGCTGACGCTGGCGGCGCTGGGGTTCTCGGCCACTTCGCTCGCCTGGGCCATGATCGCACAAGCCGCCGCGCGCGCCGTGGCGGCCCAGATCCTGCGACCGACCCCGCCCAGCCTTCGGGTACGGCGCGAAAGGGCACGCGAGATCATCGGATTCGGATCGGGCAGCGCGCTGCTCTATCTCTCCGGAGGGATCGGCATGCGCACGCCCGACCTTATCGTCGGGCGCATGCAGGGCATGACGGCGGCAGGCCTGTTCAGCCGGGGCGTCGCGCTGGCGACGCAACTTCACTACCTCGTGGCGGGCGCGGTGAGCGCGATCTACTATCCGACTTTCGCGCGACTGCGCGACGAGGGCAAGGATCTCGGCCCCTATTACGAGCGCGTGGTCGCGGCGCATGGCGCGATCGTCTGGCCCGCCATGGCCCTGCTGGCAGTGCTCAGCGAGCCGGTGATCCTGTTGCTCTACGGTCCCGGCTGGGCCGAGGCGGCGCCGCTGCTCGCCTTCGTCGCGATTGCCGAGTGCTGTTTCGTCGCGCTGCCGCTGCACATGGACCTGCCGATCCTGCTGGGGCGGCTGAAAGTCCTGCTCTGGTTCAACCTCGCGGACACAGCGCTGTCGGTCGGCACGCTGGCGGCGGGGGCGGCCATCGGCGTGGAAGCGGCGGCGGCCTCCCGGCTCGTCTACGGCCTCGGGTGGTTCTTTCTTTATGCGTTCTGGCTCCAGCGGATGATCGGCTTTCGCTGGCGCGCGACCGTCAGGGTCTACGCATCGTCCATCCTTGTCGCGGTGGTGACGATCGCGCCGGCGCTTTATGCCGTCACGGCGTGGCGGTCACCGGCGACGCTTGGATTCGTCGGACTTGTAGTCGCCGGTACGGCATCCGTGGTGGCCTGGGTGGCTGCGATCATGCTGTTTCGGCACCCCGCTCGAGACGACATAAAGGGCATGGCGGGGCACATTCTCACGCCGATACGGATGCGCCTGCGCCTCAGCCAAAGCTGAAATATTTATCCGTTTCACGTAGTGTTCCACGCAATATCGTGATAAACTGACATTCTCTATAAAGAACGCGAGGCACGTACCTCGCGGGGAGGATGCAATGTCGGGAATGAGCATGGCGCTGGCGATGCTGATCGCCAATCCCGTTATCCTCGGGGCAACCCCTGCCCCGATCACGGGCCCCGCACAGCCCGGCGCCGAGCCGCAGGGCGATATGGTCCAGGGCGACACCGACGCCCATGCACGCATGACCATCGCCGTCGCCGTCCATGGGACCGGGCCCTATCGCTTCCTCATCGACACCGGATCCCAGCGCACCGTCGTCTCAACCGCGCTGGCAGGCACCCTCAAGCTGGCGCAGGGACCGCAAGTGCGCGTGGTGGGCATCGCGGGAGCGCATGACGTCGCCACGGCCCAGGTCGAATCCATCACGATCGGCCCGCGCGCCTTTTACGGCCTGACCGTGCCCCTGCTCGAACGCGCGAACATGGGCGCCGACGGGATTCTCGGCACCGACAGCCTGCAGCATCAGCGCGTGCTCCTCGATTTCGCGCGAAACACCATCACCATCGGCAACCTTGCCGAGACCGGCGGCGGGCGCGGCTTCGAGATTGTGGTGCGCGCCAAGGAGCGCTCCGGCCGCCTGATCATGACCGACGCGCTGATCGATGGCGTACGCACCGACGTCGTCATAGATACCGGCGCCAGCGGCACGATCGGCAACCGCGCCTTGCAGGAGGCACTGGCGAAGAAGCCACGACAGGCCATGCTCAAGGGTGCGGTATCGAGCGTCACCGGGCAGGAACTCGCCGTCGATCTCGGCGTCGCGGACAAGCTGGAGCTGGGCGGGATCGGCGTATCCAACGTCGTCATAGCCTATGCCGACGCCCCCGCGTTCAGCGAGCTGAAGCTCAGCCGCAAGCCCGCGATCTTCCTTGGCATGCGCGAATTGCGGGCCTTCAAGCGTGTCGCCATCGACTTCACGAAGCGCAAGGTTTCGTTTGACCTGGCCGGTGCGCGTTGACGGACAGCGCATTGCCGGATTGTTTCGTGACGTCGAGGCCCTAAATAGCGCCGATGCCTCCCGATACCGCCGTTCGCGATTCCAATGCCCGCCACGATGGCTGGCGCACGCTCCTGCGCTTCCTGCCGTACCTGTGGCCGCGCGACAATCCGGCGCTGCGCTGGCGGATCGTCTGGGCCTGCGTGTTCATCGTTCTCTCTACGGCGACGCAGCTGGTGCTGCCGTACATGATGAAGTGGGCGGTCGACCTGATGGGCACGACCGGGCCGAAGCTGCTCCAGCTGACCATGCTCATGGTGCTCGGCTATTCGGCCGGACGGCTGGCGCAGACCGGCTTCGACAACTTGCGCAATATCGTGTTCGAGAAGGTCGGGCAGGACGCGACGCGCCAACTGGCGGAGAACGTGTTCGGCCAGTTGCACCGGCTGTCTCTGCGTTTCCACCTTGCCCGGCGCACCGGCGAAGTCACCAAGACCATCGAGCGCGGGACCAAGAGCATCGACACGATGCTCTACTTCATGCTGTTCAACATCGCCCCCACCGTGCTGCAGCTGCTGGTCGTGGCGGTGATCTTCTGGGTCAATTTCGGCCCCGGCCTCGTCGCCGCGACGGCGCTCGCCATTGCCGCCTATATCTGGGTTACCCGCGTCATCACCGAATGGCGGACCAAGCTGCGCGAGCAGATGAACCGCCTCGATGGGCAAGCCCTTTCCCGCGCGGTCGATTCGCTGCTGAACTACGAGACGGTGAAGTACTTCTCCGCCGAAAAGCGGGAAGAAGAACGATACGCACAGGCGACCCGCGCCTATGCCGTCGCCGCCGTGAAGAGCGAGAATTCGCTCGGCCTGCTCAACATCGTGCAGGGCGTGGTGATCAACCTGCTGATGGCGGGTGCCCTGGCCTGGACGGTTTACGGCTGGTGGCGCGGCAATTATTCGGCGGGCCAGCTGGTTTTCGTGCAGACCTACCTCACGCAGTTGTTCCGGCCGCTCGACATGCTGGGCATGGTCTATCGCACGATCCGGCAGGGCCTGATCGACATGGCCGAGATGTTCCGCCTGCTCGACACCTCGGTGGAAGTCCCCGATGCGCCGGGAGCGCCCGCGCTGGTCATTCGCAAGCCTTCGATCGTGTTCGATGATGTGGTTTTCGGTTACGAACCCGACCGCACGATCCTCCATGGTCTTTCGTTCGAGGTGCCTGCCGGTCAGGCCTTCGCCATCGTCGGCCCCTCGGGCGCGGGCAAGTCGACGATCGCGCGGTTGCTCTATCGCTTCTACGATCCGCTTTCGGGCCGCATCCTGATCGACGGGCAGGACATACGGGAGGTCACTCAAGTGAGCCTGCGCGGCGCGATCGGTATCGTTCCGCAGGATTCGGTGCTGTTCAACGACACCATCGGCTACAACATCGGCTACGGCCGCGACGGCGCCGAGGTCCAGGAGATCGAGACCGCGGCACGCGGCGCGGCGCTGATGGGCCTGATCGACCGGCTACCGCAGGGCTTCGAAACCGAAGTCGGCGAACGCGGTCTCAAGCTCTCGGGCGGAGAGAAGCAGCGCGTCGCGATCGCGCGAACGCTGGTCAAGAACCCGCCAATCCTGATCCTCGACGAAGCGACCAGTGCGCTGGACACCCGCACCGAACAGGACATTCTCACCACCTTGCACCGCGTGGCCGAGCATCGCACTTCGTTGTCGATCGCCCATCGCCTGTCGACCATCGCCGACGCGGATCGCATCCTCGTCCTCAACGAAGGGAAGCTGGCAGAGAGCGGCACCCATTCCGAACTGCTGCGCCATGACGGGCTCTACGCAGAAATGTGGGCGCGCCAGGCGGCCGAAGCCGAAGCGATGATCGAGGCCGCCGAGTAGTTCAGTAACCCGAGGCCTTGCACAGCGCCTCGAGTTTCTGGACCTGCGGATGGTCCTCGCCATATTGCCGGCGATAGATCGGGCGGTTGTCGCACGCCTGTTTCTGGAATTCCGGCGTGCCGGGCGCGGGGCGGGAATCGGATGGCGTATCGCTCGATGCTTCCTGCCCTGCATCCTTTTCGCGTTGGCGGCGCGCCTGTTCCTCCATGCGCGCACGGTTGAACACGCCCTCCGCTGCCTGACCTGGCGAGATTATGGGCACAATGTCTTGCGCCGCGACCGGCACGGCGACGAAGGCCGCGGCGGCAAGAGGGGCGACCGTCTTGAGGACCATGTCGTTCTCCGCAAGCTTAGGCGTTTTCCCGTCAGGCGACATCACCTGGCGAAAAAACATTACAGACCGCAAATTCTGGAACAATCAGCCTGAATGCTCCTGCGTCAGGGCAAGTCGAGCATCGCGATGCGGGGCGTGCGGGCAAGGCGAAAGCCTGCGGACCGTGCCTCAATCACGGTGAACCCGTCAGGGAACCCTTTGAACCTTCAGCAGTTCGTTCGGGAAGAGTTCTGCCGGAAACATGATTCGATGAAGTCCAGCTTTGCGGGTATCGGTGCGCTTGCCCTCGCGGCAACGCCCCTCTGCGCCATCCCGCTGGCCCTGCCCTCCAATGTGGCGCAGGCAAAGGCCGAGAGCATCGCCGAGCGTGCCTTTGCCATGGATCGGGCAGACCACGACGTCAGCCCTACGGACGACGCCCCTCGCTGACTGTCACTTGACGACGTCGGCCTCGTGCCAGACGACGGCCTGGGCAGCCTTCATGCAGTTCTCGGCCGTATCCCATGATAGTGACGGCGAACCGTAGAGCCGCCAGCCCTGCGCCAGAGCTTCCGACACGCGCTCACAGAAGGCACGGTCGTCCGCTCCTGTCAGCAGGCGATATACGGGGCGATCTTCCGGGGTCTGGTACATGTGAAGCACTCTGGTTATCCGATATCAGATGCCTAGCCATTCCAGCCCGAACGGCAAGGCCCCGATCGCATAATCGACCTGCAAAACCCTCCTCCTGCGGCCCGGCCGTGCGGCATTGGAGGCATGAAGGATAGGCGTGCGATAAAACCACACATCGCCGATTTTGGCGAGACAGACGTGATTGGGCAACCTTGCTGCGACTGCCTCCGCTTCGGCCGCAGGAATCCGACCCAGCCTATGGGAACTCGATGCGACCAGCAGCGGGGCGTTTTCCGCATCGACAGGATCGAGATGAATGCGCACAGTCAGCATACCCTCGATCACCGCGAACGGCGGCTCGACATGGGTGATGCCTTGCTTGACCGTCCATGGCCCAAAACCCGGCGCCTCCACCTTTCGCAGCACAGCGATTGTCCGATCCTGATGCCAGCCGAGCGCCCACCCCGCCTCGTCATTCTTGTCAAACAACACCGCCCGGACCGGCTGAGCCCCCTCTCCCAAAGTTTCGCGCACCGCAGTGCTGACCGGCCCCGCAACGCCAAGCAAAGTGGCCAGTTCCGGTTCAGCCGCAATGCGTAACCCGGCCCGGCCATCCGGCATTCGTCCCAAGACCGTTTCGAACCCGGCGAGCATAGGCAAGGCCAACCCAGGGTGGAGTTTTACTCCGTCCCGGTCCAGATCCAGCTCTGCAAGCGTACAGGCCACCGTCATCCCGGATAGCGCTCGAACTCCGGCAGGCTGGCCGCGTGCTTCATCCAGCTGATACGCTCGGCAACCTGGATGTGCGCCTGCGGCTGCAGGGTATCGGGCTTGTCCAGCGAGGCGACCTGAATATCGACCAGACCGGGCAGGACCGCTTCGTTGACGTAATAGAGCCCGGATCCGCACGTCGGGCAGAAATGACGGATCGCATCCCCGTTGGAGCTGTAGGACGAAGCCGCTCCTGCCGTCACCGCGAAGTCATCCGCCGCGTAAGCTGCCCATGCGACAGCCGGCGCGCCGGAAGACTTCTGGCAATCGGCGCAATGACAGAACGCGACGTGCTGCGGCTCCCCTTCGACGCTGTAGCGCACCGCGCCGCACTGGCATCCACCTTCGAGTTTCATCGCGATTCTCCTTCGCCGCCGAAGCTACGCGATTGACAGGAACATTCAAGGAACAAAAAGGGCGCGAGCAAGCTGCCCGCGCCCCGTCTGAACCATTCCGGTGCTGCCGTCAGAGAATGTACTTGGACAGATCCGCGTTGCCCGCGAGGCCGGACAGCTTGTCGCGCACATAGGTCTGGTCGATCGTCACCGTTTCCCCCTTGCGGTCCTCGGCCTCGAAGCTGAGTTCCTCGAGCAGCTTTTCCATCACGGTCTGGAGACGTCGGGCGCCGATGTTCTCGACGCTCTCGTTCACTTGCGCGGCGATCTTCGCGATCTCGCCGATGGCGTCTGCGGTCACTTCCACCGTCACCTGCTCGGTGCCGAGAAGCGCCTTGTACTGGGCGATGAGGTTGGCGCGCGTCTCCGAGAGGATGCGCACGAAGTCCTCTTCGGTCAGCGCCTTCAATTCGACGCGGATCGGCAGGCGCCCCTGAAGTTCGGGCAGCATGTCGCTCGGCTTGGCGACGTGGAAGGCACCGCTGGCGATGAAGAGGACGTGGTCGGTCTTCATCGGGCCGTACTTGGTGGCGACCGTGGTGCCCTCGATGAGCGGCAGCAGGTCGCGCTGCACGCCTTCGCGGCTGACCGAGCCGCCGCGCACGTCCGAGACGGCAATCTTGTCGATCTCGTCGAGGAAGACGATGCCGTTATGCTCGGCGTTCGCCAGCGCGACGCGGGCGACGTCGTCCTGATCCAGCCGCTTTTCCGACTCCTCGTCGACCAGCTTGTCCCAGGCGTCGGGCACTTTCATCTTGCGGCGCTTCATGCGCTGGCCACCCAGCTTGCCCATGATGTCGCCGAGGTTGATCATGCCGACCGAGCCGCCCATTCCGGGAATCTCCATCGGGCCCGCCGGAGCGTCCTCGACCTCGATCTCCACTTCGGTCTCGTTCATCGCGTTTTCGGTGATGCGCTGGTGGAAGGCGGCGCGCGTCGCCTCCGAGGCGCCATCGCCGACGAGCGCGTTGAGCAGGCGATCCATCGCCGCCTTGCTGGCCGCCTCGCGCACGGATTCGCGGCGGCGCTCCTTCTCCAGCCGGATCGCTTCCTCGACGAGGTCGCGGGCGATCTGCTCGACATCGCGGCCGACGTAGCCGACTTCGGTGAACTTGGTGGCTTCCACCTTCACGAAGGGTGCGTCGGCCAGCTTCGCCAGGCGGCGGCTGATCTCGGTCTTGCCGCAGCCCGTCGGGCCGATCATCAGGATGTTCTTCGGCGTCACCTCGTCGCGCAGGTCGGCATTCAGGCGCTGACGGCGCCAGCGGTTGCGCAAGGCAACGGCGACGGCCTTCTTGGCCTCGGTCTGGCCGACGATGTGCGCGTCGAGCGCGGCGACGATCGCCTTGGGCGTGAGATTGTCGTTCATGTGGGTTCCCGGCTCAGACGGTCTCGACCGTCACGCGGTCATTGGTGAAGACGCAGATGTCGGCGGCGACCTGCATGGCCTTGCGCGCGATCGTCTCGGCATCGGTTTCATAGGCGTCGATCGCGCGGGCAGCGGCCAGAGCATAGTTGCCGCCCGAACCGATCGCGGTGATCTGGCTGTCGCCGCCAGCCGCTCCCTCGGGCTCCAGCACGTCGCCGTTGCCGGTCAGCACCAGCAGGGTATCGGCATCCGCGACGATCATCAGCGCCTCTAGGTTACGCAAATACTTGTCGGTGCGCCAGTCCTTGGCGAGTTCGACCGCCGCGCGCATGAGCTGGCCGCGATACTGCTCCAGCTTGCGTTCCAGACGCTCGAAAAGGGTGAAGGCGTCGGCAGTGGCGCCCGCGAAGCCGGCGATGACCTTGCCGCCTTCTCCGATGCGCCGGACCTTGCGGGCGTTCGGCTTCATGACCGTGTTGCCCATGGAAACCTGACCATCGCCGGCGATGACGGTCTTGCCGCCCTTGCGTACGCCGATGATGGTCGTTCCGTGCCACTGAATGAGGCCGTGGCTCGCCCCGTCGTTGTTCATGAGCGCGGATATATGCCGCGCTCCGAATGGTTCAAGACAGGAGATCAGCTGCCGTTCGGACCTGGGCCCGTGTTCGAGCCGGTGTTGCCGCCCATGCCGCCCGCGCCGACCGCGCCGATGTTGCCGAACAGATCCTCGAGCAGGCTGCGGTGGCGGCCCAGCGTCGGCGTGACGTGGCCATCGGGATTGATCCGCGCGACCTGTTCCGCGCCGCGCTTGTCGACGCCGACGACGTTGTTAGCCGCGTCGAAGCGGACGCGCAGCACGGTCTGGCTGTCCGTGCGCGGCTTGCGGAACGGCGGCGTCTTCACCTGCTGCGAGACGTAGTACCAGTCCTTGGTGCCGAACTGGCTTTCGAAGGTCGGGCGACCGAGGGTCTTTTCCACCGACATGCGGTTGTCGATGCCCGGCTGCACCGAATCGAGCAGCGCCTGGTCGATCAGGTAACCACGATGGTCGCGGATCGACGTGCAGCCGCCCACCAGAGTGGCGACCGCCAGCGCAATGCCTGCCGCTGCCACCTTGAGACCCACCTTGCGCATTTCAACACTCCAAACCGCAGGTATAGAAGCCGCAGGCATTGCCAGCCGCGCCCATACCCATATATCGCCAGACGGCCTTAAGGCCCCATCCGCGCCCGCGCAATGGGCGTTGGGGCAGACCGGTTGAATTGCTCCTTAACGGATATCCTCGAAGAAAGGCCCGTAACCATCGTGTCCCTGATCTCCCGCCTTCTCGGCAAAGGCCCCGACTCCCGCGAAGCCGCGCGGCCGCTGTGGCATCGCGTGGTCGAAATCGCGCGCGAAAAGGCATGGTATGCCGAGTGCGGTGTCGCCGATACCGTGCCTGGCCGCTTCGACGCGGTGACGCTGGTGATGGCGCTGGTCATGCTGCGCGCCGAGCGCGACAAGGAAACCGACGATACGCTGATCAACCCCTCGGTGCGGCTGACCGAGCTGTTCGTGGACGACATGGACGGCCAACTGCGCCAGTCGGGTGTCGGCGATCTCGTCGTCGGCAAGCGCATGGGCAAGCTGATGAGCGTGCTGGGCGGCCGGATCGGTGCCCTGCGCGATGCGCTCCCACAGGACGACGCCGCGCTCGCCGCCGCGCTGGAGCGCAACGTCACGCTGGTGGAAGGCGCCGACACCGCGCGCCTCGCCGCCCGCGTTCGCGCGCTTCACGCGCAGATCGATGCCCTCTCCAACGAAGACCTGCTTGCTGCTAGGATCGCGCGATGACCCCTGAATTCTCCCGCCTGCTGGACGTGCGCCAGATCGAAGGCAAACACGTCCGCCTCTCGCCCAACGAAGCCGAGCGGGCCGCGCTCACCGAACGCTTTCTGCTGGTTCAGATCGACGAACTCGTCGCCGAACTCGACCTCTCGACGTCGGAGCGCGAGGGCGGCTTTCGCGTCGAGGCGCGCGGCACCCTCAAGGCCGAGATCGTCCAGCCCTGCGCCGTTTCCGCTGAGGATGTCCCGGTATCGATCGACGAGCCGCTGTTCTTCCGTTTCGTGCCCATGGCGACGGATTACGCCCCGGACGAGGAAGTCGAGCTGACCGCCGACGAACTCGACGAGATCGAATACGAAGGCACCCACGTCGATATCGGCGAGGCGGTGGCGCAGAGCCTCGCCCTTGCCATCGACCCGTTCCTGACCGGGCCCGAGGCCGATACGGCGCGCAAGGCGGCGGGACTCGGCACGCCCGAGGACAGCGGCCCGTTCGCCGCGCTCAAGGGCCTGAAGCTGGGCGGGGAATAAGCGCCACTTCGTCATTGCGAGCATAGCGAAGCAATCCAGGGCCGCGTAAACCGCCCTGGATTGCTTCGCTATGCTCGCAATGACGATCGAGGGCGTCGTCCTGCTCTGAACACCGTCACGCAGCCTTCACCGAACCGCAACGCCAGTTTCACACGGCGCGCCTAGTGGCGCCGTCAGGACCACGTTGCGAAAAGTTCGGGGGGAACGCGTCGCATGAAGAGCCTGACAAAGATGTCGCTTGCGACGGCCGCTGCGGTCGTCGTGCTCAACCTGTCAAAGCCGTCACCGGCGGCGGCGCCCGAACGTCCCTTCGCTACCTCGGTGCGCGATGACGGAACGCTTTCGGTCATGACCTATAACGTGAAGGGCCTGCCCTTCCCGCTCGCCTATGGCCGGGCCGAGGCGCTGGAAGCGATCGGCGACCGGCTCCGCAAGCTGCGCCGCGAAGGACGGCAGCCCGACGTCATCCTGTTACAGGAAGCCTTCATTCCCGAGGCCAAGGCCATCGCCCGGCAGGCGGGCTACGCCCACGTCCTGCTCGGCCCCGGCGTCAAGGACGCAGCCCCTGCCGGCGGCGAGGCCGACGCCTTCGTGCAGAAGGCTTCGTGGAGCCGGGGCGAGACGGTCGGCCCGCAAGTCGACAGCGGCCTCGTCATCCTGTCGGATCATCCGATCGTGAAAGCCAGCCGCATGACCTTCCCCGAGGCGATGTGCGCCGGGTTCGACTGCCTTGCCAGCAAGGGCGTCGTCATCGCCTGGATCGCGGTGCCGGGGCGCGCCGGACCGGTCGCGGTGGCCGACACCCACCTCAATTCGCGCAAGGCTTCGGGCGTGCCGGTCGCCCGCGCCAACATGGCCTTCACGCGGCAGGTGGAGGCCATGCGCGCCTTCCTGCGCCGGCAGGTCGATCCGCGCACGGACCTTATCCTGGGCGGGGACTTCAACATCGGCGGAGACCCGGAGCGGATCGCCGCCGCGCGCAACCTCATCGCAGGCGGGCAGGAAGCAACCACGATTACAGAAGCCGCACCGGACCAGCAGCGCGACCTTGCCGCCATCCGCGAACGCAACAAGGACAAGCTGTACTATCGCGGCCTTATGCGCCTGCGCAGCCTCGAGGTTCCCCTCGGCGAAAACACCGGAAAGGACGTTTTCTCCGATCACCTCGGCTACGTGGCGCACTACAGGCTGTCGTGAACATGCCCTTGAGCGTCAGCGAGATCTAACGGCCGATCAGGGTCACGGGTCCGATCAGACCCGAAGGGCGCAGCGGTGCATCGGGACGGTAGGTCGGCATCGCCGTCCAGGTGATTGGCTTCGCGCCGGCCTGCTGGTCGCCGATCAAGCGATTGACCCAGAGGTTCGCGACCTTGACCTCGATCGTGTTCGCGCCCTTCCTGAGAGCGCGGCCGACGTCGATGCGGTAGGGCGCATGCCACAAGGTGCCCATGTCGCGCCCGTTGACCGTGACTTGCGCCAGATCGCCCACTTGGCCTAGGTCGAGCAGCAACGACTTGCCCGGCCGGGCACCCTCGGGCAGCGCGAAGCTGCGCGTATAAATCGCCTCTCCCGAAAAGTACCGGATCGCCGGATCGGCATTGTGGTCGAGCGGCGCGAGTGTCGTCAGCCGGGTCGAGGCCGGCGCGCCGCGTTCCGGCTGGAAGCGCACGGTCCAGTTGTCGTCGAGTGTGGCCAGTGTCGTCGCGGTCTTGACCGGCACATCGAGCGATCGCGCGGTCGCAGCCTCATGGAACACCACGAACACCGCATCGCCCGCCACCAGCGAGAGCGGCACTATCGTCTCATCGCCTTCGATGCGGTAGCTGACGGCTTCGCTCTCGCCCGTTTCCGGGTGCCACAGGCGCGGTGCCTTGCCGGTCACGCGGAAATGCGTTTCGACGGTTTGGGCGCTGTCATGCGGGTTGCTGAGGTAATAGATGTCGCCGCGCTCGTCCCTGCGGTGGACGAAGGGGATCTTGGCCCCGGCTGCGGCTCCGGTGAAGGTGAAGTCCGGCGCGGTGCCGATCGCCTTGAGCGCAGCCTCCACGTCGGTGCCGGGGATGACTCGGCCCTGCCCGACCCGCGCCTCGCCGGCACCGGGCCACAGCCTGGCGACGAGAGCGGACCACTCGGCATCGCTGCCCTGCCCCCGCCCGTCCATGCCCGGCGTCGCGACCGGTGCGTTGCCGATCACGGTCGCCCCGCCCTCGACGAGTGACGCCAGCTTGCGTAGCGCCGCGAGGCTCATGCGCTGCGATGAGCCGCCTAGGTAGATCGCCTTGTAGCGCGCGCCGCTGGGCGCAACGAGGTCGGCACCGTCGTTCTTCAGCAGGGTGTCGAGCGCATCGAAGCTGAGGAAGTCATAGGCATGGGAGACCGGGGCGTCGGCCACCGGCTTGTCGCCGTAGAGCCCGGTCAGCGGGGCTTCCTCGCCGTAGAAGTAGGCGACGTCGGCGACGTTACGCCCGGCCTGCAGCAGCAGCGAGGACCGCGCGATATAATCGACCCAGGGCTTGGCCATCTCGCCCCAGCTTTCCATGCGGTTGAAGTACTGGCCGAAGATGAACAGCGAGAGGCCCGGCTTCTTGTCGTCGACCGGGACATGGACCGAGGTATGGACCACCGGCCGGTTGACGCCATTGACGAATTCCATGTCGATGAAGCGCTTCAGGTCCTTGGGCGCGAAGGCCCAGGGCGCCATCGAGGCCGTCATCGATTCCGCCGCGACAAGGTTCTGCCCATAGAGATGCGCCACAGATGCCGCGCCCTTCATGTCGGCGATCAGCGTCTGGCGCGGGCCGTCGTCCTTGCCGAAAGTCCACATCGCCGCCATCGGCACGTCGGTCGCCTTGCGCATCGTCATGTCGTCGCCCAGCATCGGGCGCTTGTCCTCCAGCGCCTCGCCGTAGACGATCAGGCCGTTCTCGTGGGCGACCTTGGCGACGGTGCCGTAATGCTCGCTGGCGAGGAGATCGGCCAGGGTGCGGCGATAGTCGTAGAGGAACTTGTCCGACTGCGCACGCGTGCCCACCAGCGTGCCGGTGAGCGCGGGCAGCCAGGGACGCGGATCGTAGCCGCGCAGGTTCTGGAACTGCTCGATCATCCGGGGCGTCCAGTTCGCCTCGCCGACCTCAATGGAATCTGTCAGCAGCGCGCGCACGCCCCGCTTGCCGACCATGTCGGCACCGGCGGCGTCCTTGTACATGCCGATGTAGTGGTCGAGATACCGGCGCACCGCCGCGCCGTCGAACTTGTCCACCTCCAGCCCGGTCGCTTCGGGCGAGGCGGGATGGTTGGTGGTGCCGAGCAGCGAATAGCCCATGCGCAGGACGCGCCAGTGCTGTCCCTTCGGCAGCGCCGGAGCCTGCCAGTCGAGGGAGCCGTTGGGCCGCAGCCTGCCGGTCAGGTCGACGACGCTGGCGGGGGTCACGCCGCCTGCGGTGTCGGCCGGTTCACCCAGCGCGTAGTAATCGCGGCTCATGATGAAGCCGGACTTGGTCTCGAAGCGGTCGACCTTGCTTGCCGTGCCCAGTGCGAAAGTGCCGACGACAAGCGGCTTCTTCGCCATCATCGCGCCGATGCCGTCGAACAGCCCCGCCATGGCCGTGCCCGGCACGGGGGAGCCCAGTCCGCCATCGGGCTTGCGCGGATTAAGCACCACCCGGAAATGCGCGGCGGTGACGGCCGCGAAGCTGGCAGTCGTCGGCACCGCGCCCAGCGTCAGCGTGGTGATCGGGGTCCAGGCGGCGCCGTCGGAGCTCGCCTCCAGCGCCGCCGTGAACGCCGCTCCGGCAAAGGGCACGACCACATCCGGAATATAGACCGTCGCCGAACGCACCTCCGTCGGCCGGGCGTAGTCCAGATGCAGTTCGGGCGCAGCGCCCTCCTTGCGCACCAGCGTGATGCCGCCCGCGATGTCCGCATCGCCGAGGGCCGCAGCATCCAGCGCGTTGCCGAGCCCATCCGAAGCGCGGGCCGCCGCCAGCGAAACCGGCATCGCCTCCGGGAACGCGAAGATGCCGATCTCGCCGTAGAACTGCGGGCCGGGAGGCGCGGGGTGGCCGGAGATCATCTCCTCGATCGACAGCGGCGGGGTCAAGCTCTGGTAAGGCCCGGTCGTCTGTGGCGGCGTCGTCAACTTGCCATTGAAGCGCTTGCCCGGCGCTATGGACGTCTCCGACCAGACCAGCTTCTTCAGGCCATCGCGCGGCTGCACCCATGGCCCGCCGGTTTCCGACCAGCCGGGCGAGGAAGCGATGGCCAGTTCCAGCCCCTGCCGGTCCGCCTCATGCGCGGCGAAGCGGAAGGCGTCCTTCCATTCGGGCGTCATGTAGACGAGGCGGCGGTCCACCACTTGCGGCGTCTGCAGGTTGGCGTCGAAAGTCTGGGCACCGCCGATGCCGACGCGCTTCATCCATGCAAGGTCCTTGGCGATGCCGTCCTTGGTGATGTTGCCGTTCATCCAGTGCCACCAGACGCGCGGCCGGGCCGAGTTCGGCGGGTCCCGGAACGCCTCCTGAAGCGGGTCGCCTGTCTCCGCCGCCGCCATGGTCGGTGCCTCCTCCTTCGCCACCGCATGCGGCGCGGCCAGGGCCGAAGCGAGCATCAGCATCACACGAAAACGGCGACCCGGCATTCCATCCTCCCCATCTGTATCCTGCGGAGCCGCTTCAGGCTCTCGCATGTATTAATATATTAATTCTAATTTTAAAAGCCCGCATGCGTTACAATGCATTTCGCCGCGCGATCGCGCCGAGCACCGAAGCACTGGGCTTGGGCGTGCGGGCAAAGGTGGCGGGATCGACGCTGCACAGGCCGAAGCGAGGCTTGTAGCCGAAGATCCACTCGAAGTTATCGAGCAGCGACCAGTGCATGTATCCCAGCACCGGCACTCCGTCGTCGATCGCCTGCTTGAGCCCCTCCAGCGCGGCGGGGATGAAGCGCGCGCGCAAGGTGTCGTCCCCTGTGCCGACGCCGTGCTCGGACACCAGCACCGGCACCCGCGTCGCCTCATGGACGTAGCGCACCGCACCCGCGAGCGAGGGCGCCCATACCTCGGTGCCCGACCAGTTGACGTCCGCACCATCGGGATGCGGCAGCCGCCCCTTGTCGTTCCATACCGCGCGTTCGTAGTTCTGCACGCCGATGAAGTCGTCGGCTTTCGCCACTTCCAGCCAGGCCCCGTAGGTTTCCGCGCGCACTTTGTCGCGGATCGAGTTGCGGCCCGCCGCCTGGTCGTCCAGCACCGAGAGAGTGAAGCCGACCGGCAGGTCCGAACGCACCGCCTTGATCGCCGCGCGCGCCGCCTTGTGTCCGGCCAGCAGCCCGGTCTGGATCGCGTCGAGGTCCTCGAGCGCGGCGACGTTGGCGCAGACGTACTTCTCCACGCCGAAGCGCTTGGCGGCGGCGGCAAGGGTCTGGCGCTGCATGTCCCATACCGGCGGGGGCAGCATCGGCTTGAGGATCAACAGCAGGTTGGGCTCGTTCAGTGTCATGGCCATGGCAATGTCGGCGCCGATCGCGCGGGCCACCTTGTCGCAGTAGCGCGCGAAGAGCTGCGCCGATTCCGGGTTGGTCCAGCCCCCTTGCGCGCTGAACCAGCGCGGCGCGGTGAAGTGGTTGAACGTCACCAGCGGCTTCAGTCCGCGCGCGTGGCAACCCGCGACGATCGCCTTGTAGTGATCGAGCATCGCCTGCGAGAACAGGCCCTTCTCCGGCTCGATCCGCGCCCACTCCACGCCGAAGCGATAGGACGTGAGGCCGAGCGACTTCACAATGTCGAGGTCGCTGGCCCACAGTTCCAGGCTGTTGCAGGCATCGCCCGAAGGCTGGGCGAAGATCGTCGGCTGCTGGTTCTCCAGCGGCCACAAGTCGGAGGCGACATTGTTGCCCTCGATCTGGTGCGGCGCGGTGGCGGCGCCCCACAGGAAGCCTGCGGGAAAAGCCGGGCTCGGGCGCTTCGCGGCGGCGCGCGACACGGCGGGAGCAGCCGCGATCATGGCGGCGGCGGCGAGCATGCTGCGGCGGTCTATCTGGGTCATCAGGATTTCCTCACGAATGCGCGGAGATGAAAGTCAGGATTTCGTCGGAAAGCCGCCGGTCAGCGGTGCCGATGTGCATGGCCATCGAGTAATGGTTGTGGCCGCTGGCATAGTGCGCGCGCGGCAGGCGGCCGTGGCGGTCCAGCCGGGCCTGCAGAAGCCCGGCCCACTCGGCCTGGAAGCGCGGCGGATCGAACTCGGCACAAGCGAGCAGCAAGGGGAGCGCGGTCTCGACCACTGCCTTGCGCGGCATCCGTCCGGCGTAGGCGTCCTGCGGCCCGTAGTAGAGCATGTCGCGCTCATCGAGCGGGGTGAAGCCGTAGAGCCCCGAGAGCAGGACGGCGGCGCGCACCATCCCGGCATGGTCGCTCCGCAGCTTCAGGAAACCGGCAATGTGAACCGAACCGGCGGAGGTGCCCAGTAGCACGATCCGCTCGGGATCGCCGCCGTGCTCGGCCGCGTGCTCCTGCAGCCATTCGACGGCAGCGGCGACATCCTCGGCCCCGGCGGGCCAGGTCTCATCGGGCGCGAGGCGGTAGTTCATCACCGCGCCCAGCATCCCGTTCACGGCGGCCCAGCGGCCCAGATGGGCGTTGGCCCAGCCGCCGTTGCCGTTCCCGTCACCGCCCTTGTCGCCAACGAGGAAGCCTCCGCCGTGGACGAACAGCAGCACCGGACGCAGCCCTCCGCTCTCCCCCTCGCGATAGAGGTCAAGCCGGTTGCGCGGATGCGGGCCATAGGCGAAGTCGCTTGCGACAGGGGCAAGCGCGGCGGCGCGGGGCTCCTGCTCGGGCGCATAGAGCGCCCTCACCGCACCCACCACATCGGGGCCGAGGCGGGTTCCGAGTTCGGCGATCGTATCGGTCACGCAGCCTGCTCCTTCAGCGTCCGGACGCACAGGAAGGACACCGCCAGCCGCGTACAGGCAAGCCCCAACAGCGCGCCATACACGACCTTGAAAGCCAGCGCCGGATGGCTGGGCACTTCGTGGAGCGGCCCGAACAGTGCCAGCCCCGCGAGGACGAGCGCGGAAGCGATGCCGCAAGCCACGCCGCGCAGGACGATCCCCGCAACGCTTGCGGGCGTCGCCAGCCCCATCCCGCGCAGCTTCGCCCGCACCAGCAGGGTTGGCACCAGCGAAGCCATGAGTGAAACCATCACCCCTTGCGGCACGAAATCGAGCGCGAAGCGATCCGGCGCCGCCATCGTCAACGGCCTTGCGGAAGGGCCGAAGACGATGGCGAAGAACACCGCGCTCAGCACCGCGTTGATGATCGCGCTGATCGCCTGTTCGCGGCGGCGCAGCGCCCGAAGGTCCAGACCTGACGGCGCCGCCATCGTCAGAACTTCGCGTCCAGGCTGATGCCGACGTTCCGGAACGACTGCGGCCCGTAGATCGCGCCGATGTTGCCTTCGCTCGCCCCCGCAGTCGTCGTGCTGGTGTAGGGGAAGTCGCTCTGCATCAGCGAGGGTTCGTGCACGTTGAACAGGTTGCGCACGAACAGCGCGACCGAATAGCGCTGGTCCTGCGTGCGCAGGCCGACCCGCCCGCCGACCATCCAGTGGGCGCGGAAGGTCGTGTCCGCCACCGAGTTCGCTTCGTACCGCACGCGCGACTTCCAAACGGTGTCCACCGCCAGGAACCCGGCCAGGGTATCGCCGAAGTCCTGCTCGTACTCGCCCGAGAGCGTGAACTTGTAGCGCGGCGAATTAGCCAGCTGCGTGCCGCCGATATCAGTCCCGTCGGTGCCGACGAAGCCGCCGGGATAAGTCGCCTTGGCGTAGATGAAGCCGGTGTTGAGCGAGAGGTTGGGCGTCACCTTGCCGAAGAAGTTAAGCTCGGCGCCGCGCGTCTTCACGCCGTTGATGTTGGTCTGGACGCACGAGATGATGCCGTTGTCGTCGACGGTGCACTGCTGCGCCTGGAAGTTGCGGATCTTCATGTAGAACACGCTGAGGTCGGCCACCCAGCCGCCGAACAGCGTGGCCTTGAGGCCCGCTTCGTAGGAAGTCGGGATCTCGGGCTGGACGACGGAGGGATCGCCAACTGCCGGAACCGCGATCTGACCGCCCTTGAACCCGCGCGATACGGTGGCGTAGCTCATCATCGTCGGTGTCAGGTCGTACTGCGCGCCCGCACGCCAGGACCACTTGGCAACGTCGAGGAAGGTTTCGGTCTCGGACGTCGCGGTGTTCAGCGAAAGGCGATCGGTCGTGTAGCGCACGCCGCCGATCAGGCGGAAGCTGTCCGAAACGTGGCCGGTCGCCTGCCCGAAGAAGGCCAGCGATTCGTCGCGGATCGTCAGCGCGGGCGTGGTCGATGTGACGATCGGGATCACGACGCCCGGAACCGGGACCAGCGTGACCCGAACGATCTCGGGAATGCGGGTCTGCTTCTGGCTCGAATAGAACGCGCCGGCCGTATACTCGATGGGCGAGCCCGCCGCCGAGCTGACGCGGAACTCCTGCGTGAACAGGCCGAGGTCGCGGTCGACCGGGTCGTTGGCCACCTGCAGTTCCAGCGGCGAGCCGCGGAAGACGTCGGACGCCGCACCGTACCCGGTCTCGGTCGCCTTGCGCCAGGCGGTGATCGAGGTCAGCGTGAACGGATCCGCCGCATAGTCCACCTGCAGCGAACCGCCATAGCTGGTCGCCTTGCCGATCTGCTCGTTGTTGCTGCAGTAGTCACGGTTGCCCTCCCGCACGGTAACGCCGCAACTGGCGAGGCGATCGGTGATGCCCACCGCGTCAAAGCCCGCACCACCGAGGAAGGAGCCGGGACCGCTGGTCTTGACGAAAGTGAAGAAATCGCCGCCGTTCTCGTAGCGGGTCTGCGAATAGTCGCCGATGAGGTTGACGGTGAGGCGGTCTGTCGGTTCCCACAGCAGGCGGCCGCGCACGCCGTAGCGGTCGTTGTTGTTATAATCACCGGTCGTCGCGTTGCGGTTGACGCCCTGGCGCAAGTTGGCGACGCCCGAGACGCGCATCGCGGCATTGGATGCGAGCGGCACGTTGATGACGCCTTGCACGACCTGGTTGCCGTACTTGGCGCCGGCCGTCCCGGCGTTCGACAGCTCGGTCCGCACGCGGCCGGAGAACTCGCCGAATTCGGGCGCATTGGTGGTTATGTTGATGACGCCCGCAGAGGTCGTCAGGCCGAACAGCGTGCCTTGCGGGCCCTTCAGCACCTCGACGCGGGAGATGTCGAACAGGTCCGAGATATTGGCGTTGCCCTGGCTCACCTGATCGACCACGACGCCCACCGAGGCGACCGCACCGGGAGAGAACGTCAGGGTGCCGATGCCGCGGATCGATCCGCCCCCGCCGGTGTTCTGGCCCGGTGCCGACTGGATTTCGAGGCTCGGCGCGATGCGGGCGAGGTCGTTGACGGTGTTCACCTGCTGACGCTCGAGCTGGGCCGCGCTGGCGACGGTGATCGAGATCGGCACCTCGGTCACCTTCTCCGCGCGGCGCTGGGCGGTGACGATGATGTCGTTGCCCGAGGCGTCGGCGGTCGAAGTGTCGGCGGGCGCACCGGCGTCCTGCGCAAGGGCAGGAGCGCCGATGGTGCTCAGAGCGATGCCCGAAAGCAGCGCAATCTTGCGAATGGTCATGTCTGTCTCTCCCTTGAACTTGTTATCTGGTTGGTCGAAGCGGCTCAGGCTTCATCTATGACGGGGTTGGAAAGGGTGCCGATCACGCCGATCGAGACTTCGACGGTGTCTCCAGCCTTGAGGTAGAGCGGGGGCTTGCGCTTGTCGCCGACGCCGCCCGGGGTGCCGCTGGCGATGACGTCGCCGGGGTGCAGTTCGGTGAAGGTCGAGCAATAAGCGATGACCGTAGGAATATCCCAGATCATGTCGGAGACCGGCTGGTCCTGTACCAGTTCGCCGTTCACGCGGGTCTGTACCCGCTGCGCGGCAAGGTCCTCGACTTCACCCGCCGGGACCATGTGCGGGCCGAAGGCGCCGGTGCCGGGCCAGGTCTTGCCGGGGGTGAACTGGATGTTGTGACGCTGCCAGTCGCGGATCGAGCCATCGTTGAACGGCGCGTAACCGGCTACGTGGTTCCACGCATCCTCGGGCGCGATACGGCGGCCGCCCTTGCCGATGATCACCGCAAGCTCGCCCTCGTAGTCGAAGCGTTCGCTTTCGAGCGGGCGGACCATGGCGTCGCCGTCGGCGATCAGGCTGTCGGCCCAGCGGGTGAAGATCGCCGGGTGCTCCTTCTGCTCGCGCCCGGTCTCGGCGACGTGGGTGGCGTAATTGAGCCCGACGCACAGGATCTTGCCGGGGTTCGGCACCACCGGCAGCAGCCTGACGGCGGCACGGGCGAACTCGCCGGTAACGACAAGCACCGAGAGATCACACGCGAGCGCGTCCTTCAGCCACGCATCACCGCCGGGTGCGCCGAGATCGAGCACCGTCTCGCCATCGAGACGGCCAAAGCTGCTGGTGTCGTCGGGGCGCTGGAAACTGATATACTGGGTCATGTCCGTTTTCTCCTGACCTGCCGGAATGGCGGCAGCGGTTTTCATTGTCCTTGCGCTTCGTCCTGCCAGTCGCGGCGGAAGCGGAAGCGTTCCTCGGCGCGGCGCAGTCCGGCGAAATCCTTGTCCGAGATGCCCCACTGGTCGATGCGGTTCTCCGGCCAGGTCCAGTCCTCCGGCGCGCCGACACGGTAGTCCTCGGGCACTTTCTCGACGGCGGTGGAGAATTCGATCACCGGCCCGAACGGCGCGATGTAGTAGGCGTAGACGTTGGCCCCTGGCCCATGCCGCCCCGGCCCCCAGGCAGGCGCCAGCGCATGGTCGCGCAGCCTCCCAATGCCGCGCATCACCGCATCGAGGTCCTCCATTTCGAAGGCGATGTGATTGAGCGAACTGATCCCCGCCCGCGCGAAAGCGGTCGAGTGGTGGCTGTCGTTGCAGCGCACGAAGACCATGCCCTTGGTCCGGTCGGAAATGCGAAAGCCCAGCACTTCCTCCACCGCCAGCCCGGACGCCTCGGCATCGGCCGAGTTGAACACGACGTGGGTGAGCTTGACCGGCAGGTCGCGGCCCGCGATCGGCTCGACTTCGCCTGCATCGACGAGGAAGCGCAGCAGTTCGCCTTCAGGCAGTTCGACGAGCAGGCCGTGCCCGCCGCCGGGGTCCTTGCTGACCGTGGCGCGGTGCGGCCAACCTGCGGCGGCGGCGCGGCCCGAGATACCGTCAAGCTCCTCCGCCGAGCACAGGAAGGTCGTGGAGCGGACGAACTCGTCCGCCGATTGCTCGAAGGCGACGAGGTAGGGGTAGGAACCGGAACCGCGCAGGTAATGGGTCGTGCCGATCACGTCGGCGGGCGCCATGCCCCACACATCGGTCATGAAGGCGGCAGCAGCGGCCGGATCGGGCAGCGCCAGTTCAATGCTTCGCATTTTCACGCCTCGGTCTCCTTGACAAGTCCGGCCGCCCTGATCCCTGCGAGCGCACAGTCGGCATCGCACTCGCCCGTATCGCCGCTGACACCCACCGCGCCGATCAGGGCGCCTTTCGCATCACGGATCACCACGCCCCCGGGCGAGAAGGCGATGCCTCCGCCCACGGCCGCGCTGACGCTATGGAAGAACACCGGATTGCCCTTTGCACGCTCTGCGAGGATGGCGGTGTCGGCGTCCATGCCCACGGCCCCTTCGGCCTTGGCGCGGGCGATGTCGAAGCGGTAGAGACTCGCCCCGTCCTCACGCGCGAAGGCGACCGGGTGGGCTCCGGCGTCGAGCACGATCACCGCCAAAGCCTTCGCGCCCCGCGAACGCGCTTCGGCCAGCGTGGCGGTCACGATGGTCTGCGCCTGCAAGAGCGTCAGGGTCATGCGGTCAGTTCCTTATGATCGAAAAGCTGGGCCGCGCGAGCGGCCAGCAGGTCCTCAGCGCTGTCCGAGGCGGTGCCGAAGACGTAGTGGTCCGGGCGCACCAGCACGGCATCGACGCCATGATGGTCAAGCCACGACGCGATCGCCTCATTGTCCGCCAGCGCCGCCGCGACGACGCGGGTGACGCCCCCGGCGTCGCCGGGCACGGTGTCGTCGCGGACGAAAAGGCGCCAGCCGTCGCCGGTGCATTCGTCCAGCTTGCTGCCGTCGGCGAGTACCGGCTGGACGAAGCGCGCGCCTGCACCCGAAGTGCCGGAAAGCACCAGCCCTTCGCGGATCGCGGGGATCAGGTCATGCGCGGTCTCACCCTGCTTGCCGCGTGCTTCCTCACGGATACGGGTATCACGGGCGGCGGCAAGGTCGGGGTCGAGTTCGCAGATGTAGCGCCCGGCCGCCACCGCCGCGCCGATCACCGCCCGCACGTGCGGGTCGCGCTCGGGCTGGTAGGTATCGAGGATCACAGGTGACGCGCCCGCATTGATCACCGCGTCCATCTTCCAAGCCAGATTGGCGACGTCGCGCAGGCCATGGCACATGCCCTGCCCAAAGAACGGCGGCGTCTGATGCGCGGCGTCCCCCGCGAGGAAGACATTGCCAACCTGCCAGCGATGGGCGACGAGGCCGTGAAAGCGATAGGTCGCGGCGCGCACGATCTCGTGCGGTACGTCGGCCATCCACGCGCCGACCAGTTCGGCGACCTTGTCCGGCGCAGACATCGCCTTGTCGTCCTCACCCGGCAGCAGCATGAATTCCCAGCGGCGATGATCGCGGCGGCCGGGCACCACGGTCGCGGGGCGCACCGGATCGCACATCATCACCGACAGCCGCTGCAGGTCTGCCCCTTCGGGCACACCCGCGATCGGCGGGAAGCTGACCGGCCCCTGCACTTCGGCATCGACGACCAGCCAGGGCTCCTCGAAATCGAGATCGTCGAGGTCCACGCCCAGCGCCTTGCGCACGGTGCTGCGCGCGCCGTCGCAAGCGATCACCCAGCGGGCCGAGGCGGTCTGCCGCTCACCGCCCTCGTCGTAGGACACGGTAACGCCGCCCGCATCCTGCTCCAGACCGGTGAACGTCGCGCCCAGCTTCAGCGTGACGTTCGCCATGCCGGCGAAGCCTTCGCGCAAGTGGGCTTCCAGCTCGGGCTGGTAGAAGAAGTAGTCGTTCGCCCAGCCAAACGGGCGCGGCTTGCCCACCGTGCCCATATAGCGGATGACGCCGTGATCCGCGCCGACATGGAGGTGCCCGTCAGTGGCGATCATGTCGCCCTCGACACGGTCGATCACCCCGGCCGACTGGAACAGGCGCATCATCTCATGGTCGAGATGGACCGCACGCGGCAGGGGATAGTGTTCCAGTTCCCGTTCGAGAACGAGGACTTGCAGCCCTTTCAGGCCGAGAAGGTTCGCGGCCAGCGCGCCCACAGGGCCGCAGCCTACGACAACGACGTCGTACGACATGATTTTCGTCCCTGTTAAAACTCAGTTCGCGGCGGCGGCGACCCCTGCCCCGGCCCCGGCCCCGGCCAAGATGTCACTTGGAGCCTTGTGCAGCTTGCCGCCCTTCATGATCATCTTCAGGCGATCCTTGTCCTGCAGGATCGCAACGTTCTGCGTCGGGTCGCCGTCCACCAGCAGCAGATCGGCCAGCCAGCCCTCGCGGATCACGCCGGTCTCGATGCCCATAAGTTCGCCGCCATGCTGGGTCGCCGCCTGCAGCGCCTCGGCGGGAGTGAAGCCGAAGTAATCGACGAAGTGCTGCAGGTCGCGCGCGTTGCGGCCATGCGGGTTGAACGGGAAGCCATAGTCGCCGCCGACCAGCACGCGCACGCCGCGCGCCTTCAGTTGCGGGATCAGCTTCGCCTCAAGGTCCATGCGAACCTTTGCGCTCGCCTTCATGTGCGTCATGTCGACGTGTGGCGGCGGGTTCGCCTCCAGCGCGGCGACCGAGACACCGGGACCGGGGGCATAGAAGAACCTGTCCTTCTCCGCCGCCATCCGCTCCACCGTCGCTTCGTCGGCGAAGGAGCAGTGGTAGAGGATTCGCGCGCCCGCATCGAGCGCGAGGCCGATCGCCTCGGGCGAATAAGTATGGCAGGCGATCCACATCCCGGCCTCGCGGGTGGCCTCCCCCGCCGCCAGCATTTCCTCGCGGGTATAGAGCACGTCCATCGCGCTGCCGGGCTTGAGCGCATCTTCGCCCGAGACCACGAGCTTGATCGACTTGACGCCCTCGTCCGCGCAATAAGCCACGAAACGGCGCATCGCCTCCGGGCCACGGCCGTTGAACACGTCGCCGGTATCGTCGCCTTCGGGGCTGCGCTCCAGCGTCGAGGGGACGAGGCGCGGGCCGGGCGTATCGCCCTCCTCGATGGCGCGGGCGAGATCCGGCTCGATCATGTCACCCAGGGCACCGGCCGAGTATAGGCTGGTGAAACCGTGGTCGAGCAGCACCCGTGCATTGCGCCAGGCTGCGACCTTCAGTTCGTCATGCGGCAGGATGAACTGGTGGTAGACCTTCTCCAGCGAGGAAGCCCAGGTCAGGTGCGTATGCGCATCGACCATGCCGGGCATGAGGGTCAGCCCGCGCCCGTCGATCACCAGATCGGCGGCCTCATCGGCGAGTGCGTCCTCACCCGGCGCGACGCGGGCGATACGCTCGCCCTCGACCAGAACGGAGCCTGTCCGGAGCGCCGAGCCGGTGCCGTCGAAAATGGAAACCTGGCGGATCAGTGCCCGCATCCTGCTCTCCTGCGATCATCGTTATCGCTGGATTGTTAAGCTGCGCAGACCCACAAAGTAAAATAATGATTTTTTGCGATGCTATAGTCTGAAACTATGGAACCTGCCGAAGCGCGTCCATCATCGCCTGCGCCGGACGAGACAGCGGACGACTGGCTAGCCATAGCACGCCGACGCTGCGTTCACGCACGGCTTCCTCGATCATCACGGCCCGGATGCTGTCATCGGTGACGCCGTCGAGCGCCACGGTTCGCGGCAGTACCGTCACCCGGTCGCTCTCCCTTACGATGGCCCGCGTGGTGAGAAGGGAGTCGCAGCGGATCGTCGTGCGCGGCACCGCCACCCCCGCGGCGATGAACAGCGCGTCGACCTGCCGCCGGAACGCGCCGCGCGCCTCGGGCAGCACCCAGGGGTAGCTCTCGACCTCGCGCAGCGACACGCGGCCCGGCAGCTTCTCATGCCTGGGGCCGACGATCAGGACGAACGGGTCGCTGGCGCACGTGACTTCCTTCATGTCGGCCGGAACGCTTTCGATACCGGTCGTCACGAAGGCCAGTTCGATCGCCCCTTTGCGCACCATCTCCAGCAGTTCCTCGTCGGGCCGCTCGATGGCGCTGAGCGCAAAGTCGCCGATCGCCTCCTCCACCCGCATGATCGCGCCGGGCAGAAGAGTGAGCAGGGCGCCCGGCGTGCCGCCGATGCGCAAGGGTCCGGCGATGCCCTGCCGGGCGTGCTCGATCTCGGTCACGGCATCGCCCAGCAGCGTCGCCATGGCCTCGGCCCGGCGCTGGAGCACTTCGCCTTCCGCCGTCAGCACGATGCCGCCGCGCCCGCGCTCGAACAACACGACGCCCAACTTGCGCTCCAGCAGCGAGATCGTATTCGACACCGAGGGCTGCGAGAGGTTGAGCGCCCGGGCGGCAGCGCTTATCGATCCGGTATCGCAGACCGCGCGGAAGGTCAGCAGGGCACGCGGGTCCATCGCCGCCCTGCTCCTGTTCTCGCCTGCTTCCGCCATTCCTGTACGCCTCTTCCCGCTTCGACGTACCCCTGACCGAGATCACCCGGCGAAGCAATCCATGGCGCGGTACGGCGAGAACAACACGCTAGAGTCCCGAAAGCTTCCTGCGGATCAGCGCCTTGATCTTCCGGTCCTCGAGAACTCGCCCACCGACGTAGAGCGCGGCGAAGATACCGGCGAAGACATAGGCGGAAGTGGGCGAGTGCTTGTCGTCCTTCTTCTCTTCCTTCTTGTCCTTGCTGTCCTTCTTGGGCTTTTCCGGAGCCGGTGCGCCGAGGAACTTGTCGATCGGGTTCATCGCCGGCGCGGCCTTGTCCTTTTTCTCGTCTTTCTTTTCCGAGGCTTCGGCTGCGGGCTTTTCCAGCTTGCCGAGCGCGATCGTCAATTGCCCGAAGGCGAGGAACAGCAGCGGCGCCAGGAAGCAGAACAGCAAGGCCCGGCTGGTCATGTGCCAGCGCAGTACCGACCCGCCCGCGCCGTTCTCGATCCGGAGCGTGCCGCCGTCGAAGACCGACATCCTGTCCTGCGCGGCCTGATCGCGCTTGGTGAAGGTCAGGGTGTCGCCGCCGCGCTCGTGGCTGGTGCCGCTCTCGAAGAACAGGGGTGTGAGGCGGTCGAAGGCATCCTCGCGTGACTGTCCGGGCGCGAGCGGCAGGCTGCCCCTGACATGCCAGATCCAGTCGATGAAACGCGCGTTCATGGTATCCCTTTCGGCACGGCCACAAGGGCCGCCCAAGTCCGTGGACTGCATTTGCATGGGAGGAGAGCCGCGCCCGAAGCGGGCGGTCACTCGGCCGGAACCGCAGTGGCGCGGGTGCCGCCGAAGCGCTCCTTCAGGGCCTTCCAGCCTTCGGTGAAGGGGAAGGTCATCTGCTCACGGATGCCCATGCGGCGGCCGCCTTCCATGCCCAGCAGCTCCGCCTCGCCATCGACGCACGTGCCGAAGATGCGGTCGATGAAGATGTAGGTGTTGGTGAAGTTGCTGCGGCTCGCCTCGAAGTCCTGCGAGTGGTGGAGGCTGTGATGCTCGGTCGTGTGGAACAGGAAGCGCCACCAGCGGGGCGAATTGAAGCGCACGTTGATGTGCTGGTAGCTGCCGACCGCCATGCCGATCGCCCCGGCCAGCAGGAACGCGCGCGGCAGGAAGTCGAAGAACCCGCCGACACCCAGCCCGATCAGGAACAGCTCCACCGGGTTGCCGACCGCGCCCTTGTTGATGTTCAACTGGGTGATGTAGTGGTGCACCGAGTGCGGCAGCCACAGCGGATACCAGTTGTGCATCCCGCGATGCATCCAGTACTGCCCGAAATCGAAGATGAACGAGATCAGGAAAGCCTGCAGCAGCAGCGGCAGCCCGGTAAACCAGGCGAACTTGTCCCAGTGGAACGCGCCCTGGATCGCCTCGATCATCACGCCGTCGCCGATGTAGCCGTCGACGATGCGCAGGATCGTATAGCCGAGGCCGACGTAGAACAGGTCGGTCGCCAGTTCCTTCCACGTGAGGTTCCAGCTTTCGTAGCGCGGGAAGGCCCATTCGAGGCCGAGGAGAAACAGACGGAAACCGATGCCGATGCCGATCGCTGTCGATGCCTTGGCGATGGAATTGGGGGCGTAGTACCAGAACGCGATCAGCGCGAAGAGCACCGTTGGCTGGAACCAGGTGAAGACGAACTGCTTCACCGGACCGCCTTCGACCCTGCCGATATTCTCCCAGCCGACAGTGACTGGTGCCTGTGTTCCGATCAATCTCTTACCTACGCGAACCCCGTCCATGCGCCTGCCCTCGTAATATTTGACCACCCATGTCAGTAATACTTATTTCAAACATGGTAATACGGGATGGCGGCGTCGTCTACGCCCTTTCTGCAATGCAGCACGAAATCTGCGCTACTGTACGAAAAAGCGTCGGCCGGACCTTCCGCATGGTCAATTACTCCGGGTCCGCAATATAGCCTTGCCCTTATCGGCCATCAAAGAGATTTCTCCGAGAAACAGGCAAATCCTGTATTCCCGAAGCAATTAGGGCAATCGAATAATGACTTGGAAGATCGGCACTCGTGTAATGCTCCGGTCTCTGGAGAACATGCGATCCGCCTCATCTCGTCGTTACGAACCACGTGCGACACCCGAAAGCAGCATGGCGCCGCCTCCGGGTGACCGGCTCTTTCGACATGGCGATTCGCTGCCGGACAGCCACTCGAGAGAGCCCCGGACCGGCACCGCGGCGCTGAAACCCCGGGTGCGCGGCTACGTCACTGCGCGGCCAGCATGTCCTCGCCCAGATCGAAGCGGTTGCCGGGATGCTCCAGTCCGAGGTGGTCCCGGAGGGTCGTACCCGCGTACTCGCTGCGAAACAGCCCGCGCCGCTGCAGTTCCGGCACGACGCCTGAAAGGAACCGCTCCGCCCCTCCCGGCATGTAGGGCGGCATGACGACGAAGCCGTCGGCGCCCTTCTCGCGGACCCATTGCTCCATCCTGTCCGCCACCGTCGCGGGCGAGCCGACGAACTTCGCGAAGGCGAGGCCCTTGGCATAGCTTCTACCGAGATCGCCCAGCGTCATGCCCTGCTCCATCGCGCTCTTGAGCACGACTTCGAAGCGGCCCTTGCTGCCGCGTATGCGATCGCGGATATCGGGCACCGGCGCATCGGCCGGGTGGACGGACAAGTCGTAGTTCATGCTCCCCGACATAAAGCTGAGCCCTGCCTCGGGATGGATCAGCGCGTCGAGTTGGGCTTCGAGTTCGAACGCGTCCTCGTCGGTATCCGCGATGATCGGAACCACCCCCGGCAGCACCTTGACCGCATCGGGAGACCGGCCGGCGGCCACGACCTGGGCCTTGAAGTCGGCGTAGAACGCCTGCGCCTTGGCCAGCGTCGACTGCACCGGGAAGATCACTTCGGCATTGCGCGCGGCCAGAGACTGGAACGCCCCGGAGACACCGGCCTGGATCAGCACCGGATGCCCCTGCGGCGGCCGCACCGCGCCGAGCGGCCCTTTGACCTGGAACCACGTGCCGCGATGATCGGCGTAGTGGATCCGCGACGGATCGGCATAGCGCGCGCTCGCCTTGTCGGCGGTGATCGCGTCTTCCTGCCATGTGTCCCACAGCAGGCGCACGACGTCGATGAACTCGGCGGCGCGTTCGTAGCGCTCGGCGTGCCCCAGATGCTCCGCCCGACTGAAGTTGCGCGCCTCGCCGTCATTGACGGAGGTGACCGCGTTCCAGGCCGCGCGCCCCTTGCTGAAGTGGTCGATCGACGCGAACATGCGCGCAGCGTGATAAGGCTCGGAATAGCTGGTCGAGATCGTCGCCCCCAGCCCGATCCGGTCCGTCGTCATGGCCAGTGCCGAAAGCAGGGTCAGCGGCTCGACGTGGATCGCGGGCCGCAGCCTGACGGCGGCCTCGAACGAACTGCCGTAGATGTCGTCGATCGACAGCTTGTCGGCCACGAACACCATGTCGAGCTTCGCCTGTTCCGCCGCCTGCGCGATCCGCGCGTAGTTGGCGACGTCGAAGGGATCGCCATGCTCGGCCAGCGGATGGCGCCAGCCGGCAAGATGTGAGCCCGAAAGCGAAAGGAACAGGGCGAGATGCACGGATCGACTCCTCAGATTGCCGGGATGACCTGCGGACCGAAGCCGCACGGGACAATCGAGTTGGTCGCCGCGACCTATGAGTTGTTCTGAACGGTGGCGCCGACGGGCAGGGAGCGGGTGACCTGCCGCTGCATCGTCATGGCAAGCGCAGCGACTCAATCCTGCGCGGAGTGACGCGGCAAAGCGCCACGCTTTACCGCATGCAAAACCCGCAACGACAGTCGAAATTCAGAGAAAGACAATCCAATCAAGTAGAAGCAATACTACATGATGTTAACCAATATCAGTTGATCCACGTAATAAGTCATTTCGCCGCACGCCGACAAACATACTCTAACATAGATCGTCATGTGCCCCGAACTTCCCCCGGTGCTATTGAGTCGCCGCAAGCAGATCCGGTCGCCAAGCAGCTATACGTAGCGATAATCATTCAAGGTCGATTTCCCATCAACATCGATCCACCATCCGCATCTGCGGACAAGGGGGAGGAGGGGCCTCATGCCTATCGTACCGACCTATCCCGGCGTCTACGTCGAGGAACTGGGCAGCGGCGTGCGTCCGCTGGCCGGCGTACCCACCGCGATCGCCGCCTTCGTCGGCTATACCGCGCGCGGGCTCGACAACCGGGCGACGACGATCTTCAGCTACGCCGACTACGAGCGCGAATTCGGCGGCCTCGCCGCCAACAGCGAGCTGAGCTATTCGGTCCAGCAGTTCTTCCAGAACGGCGGCGGACAGGCGATCGTCGTGCGCGTGCCCAAGAGCGACGGGGTCGCCGCGCAGGTCAACCTCAAGGAAGGCGTCGCCAACGCCGCCAAGGTCAGCTTCACCCTCACCGCGACCAGCAAGGGCGACTGGGGCAACGGGATCGTCGCCGACGTCGATTACGACGGGGCATCGGCCAGCAACTTCAACCTCACCCTGACCGATCTCGGCAGCGGCGCCGTCGAGCGCTGGGGCGACCTCAGCGTATCGACCGCCTCGCCCCGCTTCGTGGAGGCGGTGCTCAACGACCCGGCCAACGGCTCGCGCCTCGCCACGGCGAAAGTCCCCGCCGCGAGCCCCGGCGCGCGCCCGGCCGAGAGCGGGATCGTCGGCACCGACTTCACCGTCACCTCCACCGGGATCACCGGCCTCGCCAACGACAAGGCGTACAAGGTCCGGGTCACCGCCAACCGGCCCAGCGGCCCCATCACCGCGCTCGAAGTCACGCTGATCAAGCAGGCCGAGACACTGCCCACCTCGGTCGTCGCCCTCGCCCGGCTGCTGGAGCGGCGCTTCAACGAGGCGCTGGCTGCCGCACTGCCCGGCGCGGCCGTCGCCGTCGGCGTCACCGGATCGGGCAAGGCCTTGCGCATCGCCCCGATGTTCGACCCGGCCTTGCTCCCCGCCGCCGTGGACACCACGCTTTCCCTGGCGGACAGCGCCCCGGCGGGTGCCCTGGCGATGCTCAAGCTGCCTGCGGCGAACTTCAACGTCGGTCGCTACCGCCTCGGCACCGGCACGGCCGAAGCCGCCCAGCGCAACCCCGTCCCCGGCGCCGACGGCACCCAGCTGCCGCAGAGCGCCGACGTGATCGGCAGTCCGTCCGCCTTCACCGGCATCCATGCGCTGGAAAAGGCGGACATCTTCAACATCCTCGTCCTGCCCGACGCCACCCGCGCCAGCCCCGGCGATCCCAATGCGCTCGATACCGGGCTGGACCCGAACGCCATCTATCAGGCCGCGCTCGACTATTGCACCAAGCGCCGCGCCTTCCTGCTGATCGACCCGCCGCCGACCGTGAACACCGTCGACCGCGCGTTCGAGTGGATTTCCTCGGGCCTCACCGTCAAGGGCGCCAACGCGGCCACGTATTTCCCGCGCGTCCGCATGGCCGATCCGCTGAACGACTTCCAGCTGCGCACCTTCGGCCCGTCCGGCGCGATCGCCGGGCTCTATGCCCGCACCGACGCCGAGCGCGGCGTGTGGAAGGCCCCCGCCGGAACCGATGCGCAGCTGCGCGGGGTGCGCGGGCTCGTCTACAAGCTGTCCGATTCCGAGAACGGGCTGCTCAACCCGCTGGGCCTCAACTGCATCCGCGCGCTGCCGGTCTACGGCACGCTCTCGTGGGGGACGCGCACCCGCGTCGGCTCCGACGTGGAGGCAAGCCAGTGGAAGTACGTACCCGTCCGGCGCCTTGCCCTGATGATCGAGGAAAGCCTGTTCCGGGGCACCCAGTGGGTCGTCTTCGAACCCAACGACGAACCGCTCTGGGCGCAGATCCGGCTGAACCTCACCACCTACATGCACGGCCTGTTCCGGCAGGGCGCGTTCCAGGGCCAGACCCCGCGCGACGCCTACCTCGTCAAGTGCGACAAGGAGACGACCACGCAGGCCGACATCGACCGGGGCATCGTCAACATCCTGGTCGGGTTCGCGCCGCTCAAGCCCGCGGAATTCGTCATGATCCGCATCCAGCAGCTGGCCGGTCAGGCCGCTTCGTAATCGGCAAGGGAGGAGTTGCCCGATGGCCCAGTTCAACGTCAACGCCCAGCGCTTCGACCCGTACAAGAACTTCAAGTTCCGGGTGAAGTGGGACGGCCGCTATGTCGCGGGCGTCAGCAAGGTCAGCGCGCTCAAGCGCACGACCGAGGTGGTCAAGCATCGCGAGGGGGGCGACCCCTCCTCCAGCCGCAAGTCCCCCGGCCGCAGCGAGTTCGAGGCCGTCACCCTCGAACGGGGCGTCACCCACGACGTCGAGTTCGAGCGGTGGGCCAACAAGGTCTGGAACTTCGGTTCCGCCCTCGGCGCCGAAGTCTCGCTCGCCGACTTCCGCAAGGACATCACCATCGAACTCTACAACGAGGCAGGGCAACCGGCGATCGTCTATCGCCTGTTCCGCTGCTGGATCAGCGAGTTCCAGTCGATGCCCGACCTCGACGCCAACGCCAACGCGGTGGCCATCCAGCACATCAAGATCGAGAACGAAGGCTGGGAGCGCGACTACGCGGTAACCGAGCCTTCCGAACCGAGCTTCGTCGAACCGCAGTAAGGCCATGTCCACGAACCCGGCCAAGGGACTGCTCGCCCTATGGGAGGCGGGCACGAGCCCGCTTGCCCTGCTCCGGGCTGCCGAGCCCAGTGGCGTGCAGGATGATGCCCTTGCGCGGCTTCCCGTCGGCGCGCGTGACGGGAAGCTGATCGCGCACCAGCGGCGGCTGTTCGGCCCGGCCATCGAGGCGACCGTGCCCTGCGCAGAGTGCGGCGAGACGGCGGAAGTCACCCTCGATGCCGACAGCCTGCTGGCGATGGCGCCGGAGGAGGTCGCGCCGATCGCGATAACGTCCGGCGCATGGCGGATCGAGGCCCGCCCCGCCGACAGCCGCGACATGGCGGCGCTGGCGATGGAGGTGCCCGAAGCGGCCGAGCGCGCCCTCCTCGCCCGCGTGGTGACGCTCTGCACCCGCGATGGTGCGCCCGCCGATCCCGCGAACCTCCCGCCCGAGGCCGTCGCTGCGATCGAGGATGCGCTGGAAGCCGCCGATCCGCTGGCGGCGATCACACTGCTCGTCGCCTGCCCCCATTGCGGCGCGAGCATTCCGGCGCTGCACGATCCCGCGCATCACCTCGCCCGTTCGGTCGCCGCCGAGGCGCGGCGGCTGCTGGCGGAAGTCGCCGCGCTCGCCCGTGCCTACGGCTGGCGGGAGGCGGACATCCTGGCGATGACCCCGCAGCGCCGCGCGGCCTATCTGGAGCTGGCAGCGTGAGCCGCTATCTCGCCACCCTCGCCGCCCGAGCCTCGGGCCGCGTGGCGCTGCTCTCCCCGCGCCCGCGCACGCTTTACGAGGGCGGCGGCGAAGATACGGCCTTCGAGGAACCGGCGCAGCCGATCGCCGGGAGCGTGCACCCTATACCGCGCACGGTCATGGACGCGCCCTCCGCCCAAAGGGAAAGCACGGCGCCGCGCCAAGGCACCACGGCCCCCGCCGCCGCGCCGACAATCCGGCAGGGTTCGGTGGTGCAGGTCACGCAAGTGCTTACGTCCGCTGAGAATCCGGAACCGCGCTTCCGTTCTCAGGCCGTACCGCCAATCCAGACGGCGATACCGAGTGGCGAACGTCCTGCGATACCGCAGCCCCCTGCCGATCCCGGCCATACGCCTGCGCTCACGCCACCCCCGGCCCAAGCGCCTGACCGCCCGGTTCCCTGCCTCGTGCCCAACTCGCCCTCCCCAAACCTCCAGACCTCCGAACGCACGGTGCTGCAGGAGATCGTACGCCACGTCGAAGTCCACGCGCCCGCCGGCACACCGCCCGACCCGGACGTTCAGGCACCCCCGCCGCGCACCGCCGAACCCGCTCCTCGGCCGCTCGTGCATGCGATACCCCGGCCCACGCCCGCCGCTCCGCAACCTCGCCAACGCTCCGTTTCGACGCCCCGAGGCGAGCCGCCGGTCATCATCCGGATCGAGCGCATAGACGTCCACACGGCGCCCCCACCCCCCGTTCCGCCGCCCGCACGGCGCCAGCCTGCCTCGCCTGCGCCATCGCCCGGCCCCTCGCTCGCCGAGTTCCTTTCGGGCGGGGAGCGCGCACGATGAGCACGCCTTTCGCCATCGCCGCGGTCACCGCCGTGCTGCGCCAGCTCGTGGTGGAGGGCCTTGCGCTCGACAAGGCAGGCGACGCGGTCGGCACCATCGGCGTCAGTGCCGGGCCGCCCGACCTCGTCGCCAAGCCCGGCCAGCCCGAGCCGACGCGGGTGAACCTCTATCTCCATCAGGTCACGCCCAACGCGGCCTGGCGCAATCTCGGGCTGCCTGGGCGCGACAGCGGCGGCGACCTCGTCTCCGCACCGCCGCTGGCGTTCACGCTGCACTACCTCGTCACGACCTTCGCGGCGGAGATGTTCGTCGCCGAAGTCCTGCTCGGCCACACCTTGCGCATCCTCGGCGAGAACGCAGTGCTGACGCGCGAGGCGGTGCGCCGCGCACTGGTGCCCACGGCGGCGAGCCCGCTCGCCACGGCGCTGGAGAACTGCGGCCTCGCCGACCAGATCGAACTGGTCAAGCTGACCCCCACCGCCGTCGCGCTGGAGGACATGTCGCGGATCTGGTCGGCATTCCAGGCGCATTACCGCACCACCGTCGCCTACGAAGCGAGCGTCGTGCTCATCGATCCGCGCGCGAAGGGCCGCACCGCCCTGCCCACCACTGCCCGCGCCGTCTTCGGCGAGACGCTGGCGCTGCCCGAGATCGCGCGGGTCGGCCTCGCCGATGATCCGAGCCCGGCAGTAACCACCGAGGACACGCTGGCGATCGCCGGCCTGCGCCTGCTCGCCGCCAGCGGCACCGTGGTCCGCATCGGCGCCACCGACCGCGCGCCCGCCTCCGATTCGCGCGCCCATGTCCTGAACGTGGACCTCGCCGCCGCCCCTCGCCCGCGCGCCGGAGTGCAGAGCGTCACCGTCATCCACCCGCGCCAAATGGGCGATCCGGCCACCGCGCACGAAGGCGTGTTCTCCAACGCCGCCGCGCTGATCCTGCGCCCGGTGGTGAACACCGTCTCCGCCGCCAATTCCGCGACGCGGACCATCGACAGCATCGTTTACGCCGACGGCACCCTGACGGTCACAGCCGCCCGTGCCATCGGCCGCGACCAGCGGGTCGAAGTGCTGCTCAACGAACGCGGCGCTCCCGCCTCGCGGCCTCCACGCGGCTATGCCATCGCCGCTCCCGCCGCCAACGGCCTCGCCGAAAGCGTGGACGAGGCCGCGCAGATCGCGATCCCCTACCGCGCCATCGCGCGCGGCGACTACCTCGTGCGCCTGCGCATCGACGGCGCCGAAAGCCTGCTCACCCCCGGCGGCGACGGCCGCTTCGCCACCCCGCTGGTGACGATATGAGCGAGCCGTCTCTCGCCGGCGAGATCGCCGTGATCGAAGCCCTCCTCGCACTCGCCGCCGCGCGATCGGGCGGTACGAGCGAGGACATCGCCGCCGCCGAAGCGGCATTGCAGACCGCGCAGGAGGCTGCCCGCTCCGGCGGACCGGCCCGGCGCATAGCAGAGCGCCTCGGCCTCACCCCATTCGCGCGTGACTGCCTGCTGCTGGCCGCCATGCCACACTTGAGTGCACGCTCTGTGTCGCTCTGTGCCGCCGTGACCGGCGACCCGCAAGGCCGCATCACCGCCGCCCTCGCCATGGCGGTACTGCCGGAGGCGGCATGGTCGGCGCTGCGCCCCGACGCCCCGCTGCGCGCCTTGCGGTGCCTGCGCCTCGCCGATCCCGACCGACCGACCCTCTCCGAACTCCTGATCGACGAACGCATCCTCCTCGCGCTGCTGGGAGAGGACGCGCTTGACGAACGCCTCGCCCCGCTCGTCCGCCCGGTGGCGGCGGGCGCGGAAATCGGCCCCTCCGGCCGCGCCCAGGCGGACCGGCTGGTCGAACGCTGGTGGACGATGCGCGCGGGCGGCGAGACTCCCGCGATCCGGCTGCACCACGGCGAACCCGCCGATGCCCGGCTCATCGCCCAGACCGCGGCAACCCGGCTGGGGCGCCGCCTCCATGTTCTCGGCGCGGCGAACCTGCCGCCCACTCCCGCCGAGCGCCACGGTTTCGCAGCCCTGTGGCGGCGAGAGGCGCTGCTGGGCGGCCTCGCGCTGCTGATCGAGCTGCCCGAAGACATCGCCCCCGAACAGGCGGCGCTCGCCGCCGATCTCGTCGATCGACTAGACGATTGCATCATCGTCAGCGGCGGCGCGGGGGCGCTGCCATGCCGCCGCCCCTTTGTCTCCGCGACACTGCAAGTGCCTGAAGCGCCCGAGCGCCATGCCCTCTGGACGCGGGCGCTGGGGCAGGCTCAGGCCGCCAGGCTCAACGGCGCGAGCGAAGCCTTGGCCAGCCAGTTCGCCATCGGCCCGACCGCCATCGCGCGCCTCGGCCCGCTGGCCGAAGGGCTGGACCGCGAAGCCGCGCGCGACCTGCTCCACCGCGAGGCCCGCGCCCATGCACAGGCGCGTATCGCCGCCATCGCCGAAGTCATCCACCCCGTCGCCACGTGGGACGACCTCATCGTTCCCGCAGAACTCAAGACCGCGCTGCACGCCATCGCCGCGCAAGTGCGGCACCGCCGCCACGTCCACGAGGACTGGGGCTTCGCCGCGCACGGCGGGCGCGGCCTCGGCATCGCGGCGCTGTTCGCGGGCTCCAGCGGCACCGGCAAGACGATGGCCGCCGAAGTCATCGCCGCCGACCTCGGCACCGACGTGGTTCGCGTCGATCTGGCGGGCGTCGTCAGCAAGTACATCGGCGAGACCGAGAAGAACCTCTCCCGCGTCTTCGCCGCCGCTGAGGGCAGCGGCGCGGTGCTGCTGTTCGACGAGGCCGACGCGCTGTTCGGCAAACGCAGCGAAGTCGGCAGCGCGCACGACCGCTACGCCAACATCGAAGTCAGCTACCTCCTGCAGCGCATGGAGAGCTACACCGGCCTCGCCATCCTCACCACCAACCAGCGCGAATCGCTGGATGCCGCGTTCTTCCGCCGCCTGCGCTTCGTGGTGGCCTTCCCCTTCCCCGACGAAGCGCTGCGCCGGACCGTCTGGGAACGCGCCTTCCCGCAAGCCACGCCGACCGAAGGGCTGGACTTCGACCGCCTCGCGCGCCTCAACGTCGCGCCCGGCAACATCCGCAGCATCGCCGTCAACGCCGCGTTCCTCGCCGCTGCGCAAAGGGACGCCGTGGAGATGCGCCACCTGCACGAAGCCGCCGTGCTCGAATGCCGCAAGCTGGAGCGGCCGGTCACTTCGGCCGAACTGGGAGGCTGGCTGTGAGCCGCGTGGCGATCGAGGTCGGCCAGTTGGTCTTCCACGGCCTCGACGCCGATGAGGCAGGGCGCGCCGGGGCGGCCTTCTCCTCCGAGCTTCAGCGTCTCGTCGGCCAGCGCGGCCTGTCACGCGCCGCAGCGCCGCAGCGTCTTCCCGCCCGGCCCCGCCCCGAGGACATCGGCCGCGCCGCCGCCGCCCGCGTCCATGCGGGGATCGCGGGCCAAGGCCGCGCGCCATGAGCGAACGCGCCGCCCCTTCCTCGACCGAGAGCGTGAGCGCGCCGCGCGAGGCCGCGCAAGGCGCGCTCGCCTGCCTCGCCCCGGCTCTCGGCCTTGCGGCGAGCGAGGTCGATCTCCGGCTCGATCGCGAGGGCGACCGCCTGCTGGCCGATGCCGGGGCGCGGGGCGCGGCGCGGGGAAACGTGGTGTGGCTGCGCGGCTACGATCCGGCATCCGAGGCGAGCCGCCTGACGCTGGCGCACGAACTTGTCCATGTCGCGCAAGGCCGCCTGCATTCCGCGACACCGCCGTCGCCGCTTGCCGCCGAGCGCGAGGCCGAGCGCCTGGCCGCAACCCTGCTCGGCGGAGGCATGGCGCCGCGCCCGCGTGCGGCGACCGGCGGCGCGCTGCATTTCGACGGGGCCGAGCCGCCACCCGCACGCAGTCTGGAAGACGTTGTCGAGGCCAATTACCGGGACGAGCGCGAGGACATGGTTCGCCTGCTCGCGCAGGAAACCCCGTCCGCCGATGCCGTGACCCGCGTGCTGGACCTGCTCGCGCCGCTGCCTTTCGAGACGGCGCGGGTGCTGGCGGCGCAGCTGGGCACCGGGCCGCTCGCCGCGCTCGCGAACGGCCTTGGCGATGATCATGCGCGCAGCCATCGGCGCGAGGTTCTGGCCGCAGCGGAATCGTTCACCACGGACATGCTGGACCGCGCCGACAACGGCCATCGCATCTTCCGGGCGATGCGGCTCGACCCCGGCTCGCTCAGTCCGGCCGAACATCACGCCGCTGTCACCACGCTGCGCCGCGTGCCGATCGGCCAGCTCACCCGCCTCGAAAGCGGCGACAACGGCGCGGACCTGCGCGCCCTGCGCACCACCGCACTGCCCGAATACGACCGCAACGAGGCCAGCCGCCGCGCCGCTCGCACCGAAGCGGCAAGGCGCGCGGCCGCGCCCGACCTCACCCGGCGCGAAGAGGACTTGCGCCGCACCCTCTCCATCATGCTCACCGACGCCAGCCGCGAGGACGCCCGTGAGGCGCTTCGGCTGCTGGCTGAAAACCCCGCACTCGCGGTGCCGGACCCGCGCTTCTCGGGCGCACCGACACCTGCACCGGACGCCGCCCTGCCCCCCTTGCCGGAAAGCAGCCTGCAGAGCGTCATCGCCCGGCTCGACGGCGCAGGCATCGTCGATCGCTGGATCGGCGCGCTCGAACCCGTCGACCGCCGGGGGGAGACGCCCGAAGCGCGCGGCTTCGCGATGCTCGTCCGCACCCGGCGGCCGGACAGGACCATGGCCCGGATGCGTACCCTGCTGAGCCGCAGCTTCTTCGACTGGGCAGTGCGGGACTGGGAGGCCTCGCTCGCCTGGGACATGCTGCGCGCGATGCCGCCCGCCGAGCAGGCGCGCTTCCAGTCGCTCGACGAGGGCCGCCTCTACCTGCGGCTGATCGAGGAATTGCCGGACGACCTGCGCGCCGAAGCCGCCATGGCCGGGCTTATCGTGGTTCGCGGCGAAGACGGTTCCCTGTCCGACCTCACCGGAGAGGCGGGCGCGCTGCTGGAAGGACAGGCCGAACTGATCGCCGCCGCCCGCGCCTTCGACGACAGCGCCGAGGCGGCCTATCGCCTGTTCGTGCGACTGGCCGCGCTCGCCGTGCCGGCTCCTGCCCACGCGCCGCCGGAAGGAACCGCGCCCGCCTCCACGCGCCCGGCGCCCGGCTTGTCCGTCCTACAGGCCGTCGTGCGAAGGCTTGACGTCCTGGGCCTGATGCGCCGCCTGTTCTCCGCCCTCTCCGACGGGGTAAAACAGGACCGACGCTACTGGAACGATCTCGCCACTGTCCTCGGCGCCCGCGATCCGGCGTTCAATCGCGAGGACCTGCGGCGGCTGCTCCACGTCAGCACCTTCCTGTGGATCATTACCATCGATGAGGTGACGTTCGAGGAGGCGCTGTTCGCCTTCCACATCCTGCGCGCCCTGCCCGAGGACCAGCGCCGCGCCTTCGAGCTTGAGGATCGCGGCGCCTATGCCGCCCGGATCGCCGGGGCACTGTCGCAGTCGATGCTCCACGAGGCAGGGCTGTCGTTCGCCTTCACCCGCCCTGACGAGCGCGGGGAAACCCCGCTGCGCCGCCAGCTGGCCGACCCGGCGGCATGGGACGGGACGAACCCTGCCGATCTGGCGCTGCTGGTCCAGATGGGGATCGCGGCGGGCGACTTCGACTGGATCTTCGAGCAGTCGCACCGCCAACGGGCCTGGACGCGCGAGCCGCTTGGGCCGCTGGTCGAACGTTTCGCGCTCTACGACCCGCGCGTGGGGCGCACGTTCCCGCGCCCGCACACGGTCAGCGCCGCACGGAGCAGCCGCCACCTGCTGGCGATGCTGTTCGGCACCGGCGCCTACGAACTGGAGGAGTACACCCGCCCTGTCCACGGCACCGACCCCTTCACCGGGGAACCCGCGACGTATGCCGAGACCACCGGGCTCAGGGTGACCGTCGACCTCGAACAGCTGGAGGGCAACGCCGGGGCTCCGCTCTACACCGGCGCGGTGCTGGCGCGGTCGCCGGGCGAGCGGATTTCCATCGGCTCGGACAACCGCGAGGCGGCGCTCGCCCAGCCCAACGTCGTCGATATCGAGATCAACGAGCCCGCCGGTTTCATGCGCGTGCGGGCCAGCCGGATCGCGCTCACCCGGTTCGCCTCCGTCTCGACCGGATCGACGCTGCGCGCGGGGGCGGTCTCGCTCACCGACCTCGATTTCGCGATCACCTTCGCGCCAGAGGACTTGCGGGCGCCGCGTGCCGGGCGCTTTCATGTGGACGACGTCTCGCTCGACGAGATCGTCCACACCCGCGCGGGGGACGCCGAACCGACCGGCCTGCGCCACCTCGGCATCGCCGGAGTCGATGCCAGCGCCAGTTTCCAGACCGCACCGCTGCCCGATTCCCCGGTCCTGGGCCATGTGCTCGGCCTGTTGTGGGACCTAGCGCTCAACCGCGACGCGCTGACCGAGCGGGCGGCGGCGAACACCTCGCTGGGCACCGCGACCATCTCGGTCGGGCGCATCGACGCGCAGGGCCTGCACATGGGCGACCTGCGCGTCGCCAGCCTCTCGGTCGAGGGCTTCACGGCGGCGGCAGGCGGCAACCGCGCGGCGGCGCTGCGCGCGCAGATCTTCGTCCTCGACGCGCGGATCGAACGGGCGCGCGCCGCCGCTCCTGAACAGGTCGCTGGGCTGGTCGCCGATCGCGAGGAGTTGCGGCCCCGGCTCGCCGCACTGGAGCCGCTGGAGGCGGAAATGCTGGGCCTCATGGCGCGGCTGCAGGCAGGGCATCGCCTGAGCCCCGCCGAGCAGGCACGGCTCGACACCTTGCAGGCCGAGACGGGCGTGGGCGGTGTCGGCGGCCTGTCCATCGCCATTGCGCGGGTCAGCGTCGACGGCGTGGACGGCCCGGTCCGCCTTGGCCATGCGGAACTGACCGGCATACGCGGCGGCGGCGACACCGCCGCGCTGGCCTTCCGCCAGATGACCAGCGAGGAGGCGATCCGCCGCTTCGTCAGCGCCGGTCCCCCTTCGCCCGCACGCCTCGGCACAGCGGCGAGCGGGCCGAGCGTGAGCGCCGACGACTTCACCCTGCGCGACCTCGCCCTGCCCGCGACGATCCCCACGCTCGCCGCGATCGAGGCGCAGTTGCGCGCCGATCCGCCTCCTCTGCCCGCCGAGCGCGAGCACCTGCTGCGCCTGCGCCCGCTGGTCGGTCGCTACGAGGAACTGCGGAGCCGTTCGCTCGGCATCGGCGTGCCGGAAGGACTGGCCCGCTCGCCGCAGGACCAACGCGAACTGCTGGAAGTGTCGCGCCAGCTGGGCGAACTGCTCGACATCCGCGTGCGCGAAGTTACCGTGACCGGACCGACCATCTCGGCAGGCGGCGGCGAAGCGTTTTCCGCGCGGATCGGGGCCAGTTCCGTGGCGGTGCGCGGCATCCACGGCGCTGGCATCACCGAGCGCGAGGGACAGGCCCTCACCCTCTCGGGTGTCAGCGCCGGGTTGCGGGTGGCTACCGATGGGCTGCATGTCGAGGGGCTCGTGGTGCGCCAGCTCGACTTGCAGGCCTTCGACTACAACAACGGCACCCATCACATCTGGGCGGATGGCCTGAGCACCGCGCGCGACATCACCGCCGACATCCTGCTGCGCCGCCGCACCGGAGAGAACGGCGGCATCGATTTCCGCAACATCCACATCGAGACCTTCCGCATCGGCCGGATCGAAGGCAGCGGCCTCGGCTACGAGAAACTGGTTGCCGGCAGCAGTTCGTACCGGGTCGAGATCACCTCCGGCGCCCTGCTCGGGCTGGCCCTGCGAGGGTTCGACATCGACCTCGGCGGCGAGGAGACGCGGATGTCCGGCGCCATCGAGGTCGCCGGGTTCGACCAGATGCGCTTCCGTTTCGCGATGGGCCGGATGCTGGAGGCCGACGGCCAGCTCGATCGGCCGGAAGGGGCCGAGCGAGCGCCCCGCGCGGTCAGCGTCGACATGGCCAGCGACGGAACGATGACCGTCGCCCTCGATGCCCTCGTCGCCTCCGACACCGACGTCACCTATCGCGGCGCGGACGGGCGCAGCGGCGGGGGCATGCATATCACGCGCGGCGACGTGTCCGGGCAGGTCGTCCTGGCGGGCGGCGACACGCGGATCAATGCGCTGCGGCTCGACAGCCTGACCTTCAGCCGCATCCGCTGGCACACCGCCGACGGCACCACGATCCGCGCCGACGGCCCGACGGTGGCCACCGGCGTGCGCTTCTCCGGCCGCTATTCCTCGCTGGCGGACGAGCGCAGCGAATTCGCGATCGACAGCCTCCATGTCGACCGCATCAGCGCCGCGCGGATCGTCGTCGATGCCGGTTCGCTGCACCTGGAACTGCCCGAGGCCGCACCGGGCGGGCGCTTCGTGCCGGGAGAGGCGGCGACGCTGTCCGACATCAACGTCCACAACCTGCTGATCGGCCTCGGCGGCGCGGCGACCACCATCGGGCCGACCGCCGGTGCAGCAAGGGCGCGCGGCTCGATCGGCTCGGTGGAGACCGACTTCCTCGTGCGCTACGGCGAACAATTGCGCGCGAGCGGCATGCTGAACGCGGGAAGGATCGACTTCGCCTTCGATCCCGGCGGTGCGATCGAGGGACGGGCTACGGGAATCTCGGGCGCGGGCACGGTCCACTATGGAGACGGCACCGGGCCGGGTGTCGATCTCGGCTATGGGTTCCGCAACTTCGACACCGGGCTGATCCGCTATTCCGGCAACGTCGTCTCGATCGGCGCGAACGGCAGCGCGCCGCTGCATCTGGACAGCCTGAACCTCTCCCAGCTGGAGCTTTCGGGACCGTCGATGCAGATCCTCGCCCCCGACACCAGCGAGATCACGGTCAGCGACATCACCGCGCGGCTCTCGGTGCACCTGCATCCCACGCCCGCGGCAGCGGCGGCTGCAGGCACGCCCTACGAACGCATCGTCATCGACGAACTGCGCCTTGGCCAGGTGGCCGCCTCGGGGATGCGTATTCACCTTGCGAGCCTCGACCTCTGGCTGGACCTGCCGGAGAGCGAGCCCTTCACGGTCGGCCCTGTCCTTGTCGGCCGCCCTGCCGATCCCGCCACCAACGAGCCGCTGGAGATCGTGCCCTCCACCGGAGGCACCGCGATCACCGGGATCGTGCGCGCCGAAGCACTTCACACCGAGCGGCTGCAGGCGCAGCTGGTCGGCTCGCTCAATGCCCGCATGGCCTTCGATGCCGACGTGCTTCAGGCGAACCTCGCGGGCGACGGGCCGATGAGCATCGACCTCCTCAACTGGTCCGCCACCCAGATCGTCGGCTACGTGATGGGCGATCCCGACCAGCGCATCCGCGTACGCCGGGGAGCGGGCGGCACCCGGCACGACATGTTCGGCGAAGGCACCGGCATCGGCGGCGATCGACTGTCCTACAACGCGGCGGAAGGCGGCCACGTCACCCTCGCCGGCCTCAACGCACGCGGCCTGCGCTACGACGACGAGGGTGCGGGCATCCACCTCGACATCCGCCGCATCGAGTCCCCGCAAGTCGCGGTGGATCTCGGCGGCAACAACCAGGGCCGCCGCGTCATCGAGATTCCCTCGGCGACGATCACCGACGCGTGGTTCCGCATCGATCCGATCCCGTCAGGCGGGGGAAGCGGCAGCGGGGCAACAGCCTCGCGCTATCTGGCGGCAGATGCGGGCGCGGCATGGCTCGCCGCGAACCACGAGCTGTTCAGCCACGTCAACGGCAGCTTCACGCTCGCCGGCGCCTACGGGATCGACGGGGCGCTGGGCATCCCTTCGCTGGACTACACCTTCGGGGTGAACGTTCCGATCACCAACGGTTCGATCAATTACGCCGACCTCGAGGGCCAGATCCCCAACCTCGCCGATGCCCTGGTGGACTTCCACCTCGAAGGATCGACGCTTTTCATCGGGGCCGGCTTCCACTTCTACCCGCCGGGCGATCCCGAAGGCATGGGGCCCACGCCGGAGCCGATCCCGATCTATCACGACTTCTTCGAATGGAACCTCGAAGGCAATCACCTGCGCGAGGCGGAGGCGGGCCGGATCGACCTGGAAACCCTGCTGCGCGCACGCTCTCCCCGCGCACCGTCGGCATCCTCGGACTCTGGCGGCACGGACTACGCCGCGCCGCTCAGGATCGACCGGCTGGCGCTCGCGCTGGGGCTGGACAACGGTTCGGATCTCACCGTCTCGCTGGGATCGATAGGGACGGCGACACTCGCGCCGCACGCGCTCGGGGGCCTCACGGTCACGGGGGCGCTGCAACCGCTCGATCCGATCTTCAACGCCTACCCGAGCCTCCGCCGTCAGGGCATCACCAATCCCGAGCGCCCCGGCGCACTGGCGGTACGGCTCGATCATTTCGATCTCAGCGCGCTCGACTTGCGCTTCCCGACGCGCGGACGCGGATCGCGTGACGTTCGCACCGGCGCGGTGCACATCGGCCGTATCGCCGATGCCGAGATCGGCTTTGCCGGGCTGACCCCGCGTACGGCCGAAGGAACTTTGTCCGAGGCGAGCGTCACCAATCTGATCGTCACGCTCAATCCGGATCAGGTCTGCCCGGTGCCAGAGACACCCGCCCCGCGCCGCGCAGGGGCTCCCGCACTCGACACCGCCGGGGAATTCCGGAGCCTCGACGCGAACGGCAGGCCCCGGGAGGACCGTCCATGAACGCGCCCTCCCCCCGCGCTTCTCCTGAAGCGGCACGCCCCACGCTGGAGAACCGCGCGCACGATACCGCCGTGCGCGGGCTGGCCGCACCGGGGCTGCTCGGCGGGCTGCCCGCATCTCGCCGGGCGGCCCGGGACGAGGCCGGACTGCTCCCCCGCAGCGGCGGCTCCCTGCTGCCGGGCACGGTGCGGCGACAGGCCGAGGCACAGCTGGGCATCGACCTGGCCGGAGTACGCCTCCACACCGGGGCCGAGGCACGGGAGCGCACGCACGTGCTGGGCGCCAATGCCTTCGCTCTGGGGGACGAGGTCGTGCTGGGTGCCGGAGCGGGCGAGCCGGTACTGCTTCACGAACTCGCCCACGTCGCGCAGGCCCGTACCGGAGCCGCGCCGCCGATCGCGCTCCACGACGATCCGCCCCGCCCGCGCGGCATCGGCTCGGCGCCCCCGCGCGATGCGTTCGAGCGCGGCGAAGGCGTAATGCCGGAGACCGGCCACGTCCTGTTCGAGCGCGACAGCGCCGACCTCGACCCCGGCGACGTCGCCACGATCGAGGGCCTGATGCGCGGGCGCAGCCGCAGGTTGTGGGTGGACGTCTACGGCTACGCTTCACTGGAGGGCGACGACGCCTACAACGCCAACTTGTCCGCCCATCGCGGCGTCGCCGTGCGTCGGGCGATCGAACCGCTGCTGCCGCGCGGTTCGCTGCTCGACGTCCACGCGCAGGGCGAAGTGCAGGACTTCGGCCCCGTGGAAGAGAACCGGCGAGTCGGCATCCGCCTGCGCGATGCGCCGGAGCTTTCCAGCATCGGCCTGCTCGGCGATTTTCGCCTGCAGCTCGATCCGAGCCCGCTTGTCGGGGGGCGTCCGGATGTCGCACCGCCGCCTGCCGGGAGCGAGCCGGAGGCGTCCGCCCCCCTCCTCGATCCCCGCTTCGCGCCGCGCTTCGAGGCGAGCCTGCTACCCTCGGATTACGCGCCACGCTTCGATGCCACGCTGGTGCCGCCACTGAGTAACGAGAGCCTCTTCCCATGGCGCGGCGAGGGTGTGGACTGGACCGCCCTTGCACGTTCCGCGGCGCTGCGCGGGCAGTCAGTGGACTTGCGGGACGCCGCCGCGGCAGAGTCTCTCTATCGCGGACTGCTACCGTTCTGGAGCGGCGTGTTCGGCGCGGACATCGGCGACTGGCTGGCCCGCCGCTCGATCTCCAGTGCTTACGAATCCTACCAGTACCGACAAAACCCGAACCAGTGGGACCGCTGGCAGCAGGAAGACGAGATCCGGGGCACCTCGGTGCGCGGGCTCTCGATCGACCTGCTCGATCCCCCCTGGGCCGAGAAGAAGAAAAAGAAACCCTGAAGCAAAAGGCGCGACGATGGCCAGTTCCCCCCTCACCCCCCGTCTGCTCAAGGCCGGTCTCGTGCGTGTCGAGCCCCAGACCGGCGTGCTGATCGAGGTCGTGCCGCTACAGTACAACCCCGACACCCTCTCCCGCACCCTGCAGCCGCGCGGCGCGACCGATGGCGCCCCGGCGGAGGAGGCGACCCGCCTCACCGGCCCGCCGACCGAGACGATCTCGCTGGAAGCCGAACTCGACGCCACCGATGCGCTGGAGAATGCCGAGCCGACCGACGATGCCGCCACGCTCGGCCTCTGGCCCCAGCTCGCGATCCTCGAACGGATGCTCTACCCCGGCCTCGCGGCGATGCGCGCGGCCCACGCGCAGGCGGCGCGCGGCGCGATCGAGGTGCTGCCCGCGCCGGAACCGCTGACCGTCTTCGTCTGGGGCCGTTCGCGGGTGATGCCGGTGCGCCTGACCGACATGAGCGTGACCGAGGACGCCTTCGACACCGCGCTCAATCCGATCCGCGCCAAAGTGAAGCTGTCGCTGCGGGTGCTCAATGCCAACGACCTTGGCTTCACCAGCTGGCCTGCCTCGCTCTACCTTGCTTATCAGGGGCGCAAGGAGAGCCTCGCCGGGCGCTTCGGCGGACGGGCCTTGTCCGATCTGGGGCTGGAGGCGCTGCAATGAGCACGTCGCCGCTTCCCGTCCTGCCCGGCCTTACCCCCGGCGCCGAGCCCGCATTCGGCGCGACCAGCCGCTATCAAGGCCTGCCGCTCGCCACCGTCACGCTGCCAGACGGCAGTGACGCGGCCTACGTCACCCGGCGGCTGATCCCGCCGCCCGAGGCGTTCTCCCCCGCCGGGGTCGCCGAAATCGGAGTAAGCGACCGCGCCGACCTCGTCGCGGCGCGGGCCTACGGCCGGGCCGAACTGGACTGGCGCCTCGCCGACGCGGCCGGGCTGTCCGACATCGACGCACTCGCCGCGACGCCCGGCTCGCGGGTCATGGTGCCCTTGCCCGGCCCCACGCATCAGGCGCAGGGCGATGCTTAGGGGCGCGCAGCTCTCGATCCGCACCGGGTTCATCACCCATGACCCGGTGCCGCTCGCGCTGATCGACGCGATCACCGAACTGCAGGTGACCCGCCAGTCTCCGCGCGGCGGTTTCCAGATGAAGCTGAACCTCGCCAAAGGCGGCGCGGTGGAGACCGAGATGCTCCCCGGCGGCATGTTCACGCCGGGCAAGCGGTTCATCTTCTCGCTCACCATCGACGGCCTGCGCACGGTGCTGCTCGACGGGTTCGTCGCTCGCTACGACGTCGCGCAGTCGAACGAGAGCGGCAAGGCCACCCTCAGCGTCACCGGCGGCGACGTGACGCAACTGATGGACCAGTACGACGTCACCGGCCTGCCGATGCCGGGGATGCCGCCGATGGGCCAGGTCGCCTTCATCCTCGCCCGGTGGACGCCGCTGGGGGTGATCGCCGCGATCCTTCCCCCGCCGAGCTGGACGATCCCCAATCCGGTGAACGGCTGGCACGTCCAGCAAGGCACCGACTACGGCCACGTCAACCGTCTCGCCCGCGATTGCGGCTACGTCTTCATGGTCGAGCCGACCGAGGAGGAAGGCGTGACGACCGCCTACTGGGGGCCGGACCTCGGCGGCCTGACGCCGGGCGGCAACTTCAACAGCCAGGGCTTCTCGATGCAGCCCGCGCTGACGGTGAACATGGATCAGGCATCCAACGTGCAGTCGCTGAACTTCACCTTCGACGGCACTCAGAAGTTGCTGCCCTACCTGCTCAGCCAGGAAGTGCGCGGCACCGGCCTCACCATCCCGATCCCCATTCCCGGAGAGGTCCTGAGCCCGCCGATGGGGCCGGGCTGGATACCTTATGCCCGCTTCTCCAAGCTCGCCGACCTCGGCCGCAATTCGGACCGGGAGACGCAGGCACGGCTCGACGTCCCCGAACTGGTCATGCGCGGGCTGGGAGAAGCCGCGCAGGCCAGCCGCGTGGTCGGTGCCTCGGGCACGCTCGACGTCGCTCGCTACGGCCGGGTGCTGGTGCCCGGGCGGCTGGTGCCGGTGCGCGGGGCCGGGCCGCATCACGACGGCGTCTACCTCGTCAAGTCGGTGACGACCTCGATCAAGCGCGGGGAACTCCGCCAGAACTTCCAGCTGACACGCAATGCGCACGGCTCATGGACGCAGGAGGTGGCCGCATGACCGAGACCCGCCGCTATTACGGAAAGTATCGGGGCACGGTGATCAACAACATCGACCCGATGCAGACCGGCCGCCTGATGGTGCAGGTTCCCGACGGTCCCGGCCTCGCCCCCTCGACGTGGGCGGAACCGTGCTTTCCCGCCACCGGCAAGCAGATGGGCATGCACTGGCTGCCGCAGATCGGCGCGGGCGTGTGGGTGGAGTTCGAACAGGGCAACCTGAATTACCCGATCTGGACCGGGTGCTACTACCACAGCACCAGCGAAGTCCCGCCGCTGGCGATGGCGGGCACGCCCGGCCTGTCGAACTTCGTGATCCAGACCGCCGGGCAGAACACGCTGATGATCAGCGACACCCCCGGGCCGACCGGGGGCTTCCTGCTCAAGACCATGACCGGCGCGATGATCGCGATCAACGACGTCGGCATCACCATCACCAACGGCAAGGGCGCGACGATCATGCTCACGGGACCGACCGTGACCGTGAACCAGGGCGCGCTGGTGGTGACCTGATGCCCGGCCCGATCCTCCACGTCGGCGCGCTCGGCATGTGCCCCCACTCCGGGCAGATGAGCATCGCCCCCGGATCGCCGCGCGTCATGCTGGGCGGGATGCCCGCCGCGACCATGGCCGACATGGCGACGATCGCCGCCTGCCCGTTCCAGGTGCCGGTAGGCGCGGGCACCAAGCCCCAGCCCTGCGTCAACGTGCAGTGGCTGGTGCCCGCCACCCGCGTCACCGCCGGAGGGCAGCCGCTGATCCTCTCCACCTCGCCGGGCCTGTGCAAGAGCGCCGAGCAGATCCCGCAAGGCCCTCCCACCGTCACCACCGTGCAGACGAGAGTGATCGCGCAATGACCCAGCCAGCCACCTCGCAGGCGCCGCACATCGCCTTCCCCCTCGCCTTCGATTCAGGCGGGCGCACCGCCGCCATGGACGCCGAGGGCTATGTGCGGATGCTGATCGGCCAGCTCCTGCTGACTTCTCCCGGAGAGCGGGTGATGCGGCCCGACTTCGGCAGCGGCCTGCGGCAGATCCTGTTCGGCGGCAACGATCCCTCGATCGCCGTGGCCGTCGAACTCGGCCTGCAGGGCGCGCTCGGCCAGTGGCTCGGCGATCTGATCGAGGTCGGGCAGGTGGAAGTGACCATCGAGGAGGCCACCTTGCGCATCCGCGTCGCCTACGTCCTGCGCGCCAGCGGCGAAACGAAGCTGGCAACGATCGAAAGGCCGCTGCCATGACCGCCCGCTACCTCTGCCGCGAGGCGCGCCGCGTGGCGGCGGTGCGCGATACCCTGGGCGACCCGCAGCCCGACGCCATCAACGGCTTCGACTATCTGGAGATCGCCTCCCCGGATCAGACCCTGATCGACGTGTTCTTCGTCCATCCGCTGCCCGGCGAGACCGATGGCGTTCCCGCTTCGCCGCCGCTGGTCGCGGCCAACTTCAGCGTGACCGGCGGCGACCGCGTGACCGGGATCGGCGTGGAGGAACTGATCGAAACCGACGGTAACCGGATACGCCTGCGCGTCAATGCCGCCGGGGACTTCTCCACTTACGTCCTGCACCTCGTCAGCGCGAGCGGGGAGGAGGAACCACCGCAGCGCTTCGACCCGCGCCTTGCCGCCATCGACTTCCTGTTCAAGGCCGGTTGCCCCAGCGATTTCGACTGCGCCCCCGTGCACCGCTGCCCCCCGGTCGTGGCCGAGGAACCGCGCATCGACTATCTCGCGAAGGACTACGCCAGCTTCCGCCGCGTCATGCTCGACAGGCTGGCGGTGCTGATGCCCGGCTGGCGCGACCGGGGCGCGGCCGATCCCTACCTCGCGCTGGTGGAGACGCTGGCTTACCACGCAGACCGGCTCAGCTACGCGCAGGACGCGGCGGGCACCGAAGCCTACCTCGGCACCGCGCGCAGCCGCATATCGCTGCGCCGCCACGCGCGGCTGGTCGATTACCGCGTGGACGAAGGCGCCAATGCCCGCACGCTCGTCCACTTCGGCGTCGCGGCGGGATCGGCGATGGACGGCCGGGTGCTGCCCGCCGGTCAGCTCGTCGCCGGGATGCAGCCCGGGCGCGAGGCGGTGCTGAAGACCGCCGCGCAGCGCGACGCGGCGCTACGCTCGGGCGCGGCGATCTTCGAGACGATGGCCGACGTGACCTTGTGGTCCGCCCACGACGCGATCCCCATCCACACCTGGTCCGATGCGGCCTGCTGCCTGCAGCCCGGCGCGCTCGGCGTCACTCTGGTGGACGAGCCCCGGCTGAACCTTGCCCCCGGCGACCTGTTGATGCTGCTCCAGAGCGCCGATCCAGAGACCGGCGCGGCCACTGACGCCGACCCGCGCCTGCGCCATGCGGTGCGGCTGACCGCCGTGCGCCACGCCGTCGATCCGGTGGACGGCACCCCGGTCTGCGACGTCGCGTGGGACGAGGAGGACGCCCTGCCCTTCGCGCTGCCTCTCGACAGCCTGAGCCTTGCCGGTGAAGTGCGTCCCTGCGCCCTCGCCATGGCGAACCTCGCCCCTGCCGATGCCGGGCATTGGGAGCCGCAGGCCACGCTCCTGCCCGACACCGCCCGGGACACGGACCGACCCTATCGTCCGCAACTGGCGCATGCCGGCGTCGTCTTCGCACCGGACTTCGCCGCATCGGGGCCGGTCTCCGGCTTCCTTGCCCCGCCCGCCCAAGCACCCACCCATGCCGCGATCCGGCTGACCGACGGAGCGCAGGCGTGGGACATCCTGCCCGACCTGCTCGGCGCCGACCGCTTCGCCCGCGCCGCCGTCGCCGAAGTCGAGCACGGCGGCACCGTGAGCTTGCGCTTCGGCGACGACCGGCTGGGCGTGCGGCCTGCCTTGGGCACACGCTTCTCCGTCGCCTACCGGCTGGGCGGCGGCGCGGCCGGAAACGTCGGGCGCGACGTGCTGCGCCACGTCGCCCTGCCGCCGCACGAAGGTATCGTCGCCGTCACCAACCCGCTCCCGGCACAGGGCGGCCGCGACCGGGAGGATGCCGCGCACATCCGCCGCTTCGCCCCCGCCCGCGTCGCCCGGCAGGACCGCGCGGTGACCGAGGCCGACTATGCAGCCGCACTGGAGGAACTGCCCGGCGTCCAGCGCGCACAGGCGCGCATTCGCTGGACGGGAAGCTGGTACACCGTGTTCCTCATCGTCGACCGCATCGGCGGCTTGTCCGCGACGGACGACCCGGACTTCGCCGCAGACCTCTTCGCCCATCTGGAAGCGAAGCGCATGGTCGGTTTCGACCTCGAAGTCGCCGACCCGGTCCACGTGCCGCTCGACATCGTGATGCACGTCTGCGTCGATCCCGACGCGATCCTCGCCGATGTGCGGCAGCGGCTGGAGCGCACTTTCAGCGCGGCCACCGCGCCGGACGGGACGCCGGGGTTCTTCCATCCCGACCGCCGCAGCTTCGGCGACCCGGTGCACGCCAGCGCGATCCTCGCCGCTGCCGTAGGCGTGGAAGGCGTGCGATCGGCGATGCTGACGCGCTTCGGCCGTGCCGGGGCGCCGCCGATAGACCCGGTCGCCGACGGCGTGATCGCACCGACTGGCCCGGAACTGCTGCGGCTCGACAACGACCCCGACCATCCCGACCGGGGCCGCATCCGCTTCGACATGGAGGGCGGACGATGACCACTGACCCCGAATGCGCCTGCTTCGGTGGCGCAGACACGCAGCCGGACACGCCCGCCGCGAACCTCGCCATGATCCCGTGGCGACTGGCCACGCACGCAGGCTTCAACGGCGCGATGCTGGACCGGCTGCACAAGGCGCCGGCGCTCGCCCGGCTGACCACGCGCGACCCCGCCGACCCGGCCATCGCCCTGCTCGACGGCTGGGCCACTGCGCTCGACATCCTCGCCTTCTACAATGAGCGCATCGGCAACGAAGGTTTCCTGCGCCCCGCCACCGAGCGGCGTTCGGTGCTCGAACTGGCGCGGCTGATCGGCTATGCGCCCGCACCCGGCGTCTCCGCCTCGGCCTGGCTGGCGGTGACCTGCGACACCATTCCCGGTTCGCCGGAGGTCGTCTCGCTCCCCGCCGGGTCCGGGATCATGAGCATCCCTGGCCCCGACGAGAAGCCCCAGATCTTCGAAACCGACGCCGCCATGGACGCTCGCCCGGACTGGCAGGACCTGCGCGCCGAAAGCGTCCGCTACGTCGCACCGAAGGCGGGGGACGACAAGCTCATGCTGCAGCCGCCCACGCAGCTGCGCACCGGCGACATGGTGCTGATCGTCGGCTCCGAGCGGGACACCGCGACCACCAGCCCCCGCTGGCAGGCCCGCCGCGTCGCGGGCGTGACCGACGTGCCTCCTGACACCGCCGACCAGATCCCGGCACGCAGCGAGGTGGTCCTCGAAGCACCGCTCGGCACCGCCGCTGCCATTCCGCAGCTGGCGCCCCGCGTCTTCGCTCTGCGCCAGCGCGCCAGCCTGTTCGGGCACAATGCGCCCGCGTGGGAGTCGCTGCCCCTCGCCCTGCGCGTCGGCGAATTCCTGCCGATCGCCGCAGCCGCGCTGGAGGCCAAGGCGATCAAGCGGGCCATCGTGGGCGGCATCGGCGACACCGCCGTAAGCGCGATCGGCTACGGCGGCATCCTGGACGACATCAGCGAGATCATCGAGTTCGACACCACCCGCAAGCTCGCGCCCGGCCTTTATGCGCGCAGGCGTTCCAGCTGGGCCGATGCGCCGTTCCCCGCCACCCGCGACTATGTCGATCTCGACCAGGTCTACGAACGCTTCGTGGCGGGAAGCTGGGTCGTGCTGCGCGCCGGGACGACTATGGAGACCTACAAGGTCACCGAAGCCAGCGAGATCAGCGTCAGCGATTTCGGCATGTCCGGCAAGGTCACCCGCCTGAAGCTGAGCGGCCCTGTGATGACGGCCTTCTCGCCGCGCTCGACCACCGTGCACGGCGTCAGCGAATTGCTCGGCTGGGCGATGACGCCGGTAACCGAAACCGTCAGCGGCAAGAGCGTGACGCTGAGCCGCCGCGTCGCCGGGCTTTCGGTCGGCCAGCGCGTCGCCCTGACCGGCTCCGAGGCCGCAAGCGGCGCGGCGGCCGCGCGCATCCTCACCATCGCCCAGATCGGCACGGTCGCGGCGGGCGGCGACGCGCCGCAACTCGCTCCCCCGGCACGGGACGCCACCCGCCTGACCTTCACCGCCGAGATCGACCCGCCGCTCACCCCGCGCAGCCTGCGGATCAACGCCAACGTCGTCGCCGCCAGCCACGGCGAAACGCGCGAGGACGCCATCGGCAACGGCGATGCGACGCTCGCTTTCCAGGCCGTCGCGCTTCCCGGCAAGCCGCTGACCTGGGTATCGGCCCCCACGCCGCTCGGCCGCGCGAGCACGCTGGAACTGCGCATCGGACCCGCCCGCTGGCGCGAAGTCGCGGATTTCGTCGGCAAAGGCCCGCGCGACCGCGTGTTCACCACCCGCACCGCCGACGACGGCACCGTCACCATCCAGTTCGGCGACGGCGTGACCGGCGCGCGCCCGCCGAGCGGCAAGGGCAACCTGATCGCCCGCTACCGCATCGGCACCGGCCTTGTCGGGATGCTCAGGGCCGGGCAGCTGAGCCAGCCACTGCAGCGGCCCGCCGGACTCTCGGGCGTGATCAACCCGCTCCCTGCATCGGGCGCCGAAGACCCCGAGACCCTCGCCACCGCACGCGCCAATGCGCCGAGCACCGTGCGCACGATGGCCCGCATAGTCAGCCTCGCCGACGCGGCGGACTATGCGCGCACGTTCGCCGGGATCGGCAAGGCCGACGCCACCCTTGTACGCGACCGGACGCTGCGCGCCGTCGTCCTGACAATCGCCGACACGCGCGGCGGCGCCCCCCTGCCCGGCGACGCCCTGTTCGACAACCTGGAGCAGTCGATCGCGTCCGTGCGCAGCGGCGGGGACTATGCCGGGCAACGCCACGGCCTGCCGATCGCGCTCGCCCCCTACCGATCGCGCCGATTTGTCCTGCACGCCGGGCTGGTACTTGCCGCCGATGCGGTCGCCGCCACGGTCATGGCCGCCGCGCGCGAGGCGCTGCTGGCCGCCTTCGAGTTCGCGGCGCGCGCCTTCGCCCATCCCGCCAGCCTCGCCGAAGTCTCCGCCGTGCTGCACGCGGTCGACGGCGTGACCGCCGCGCGGTTCACCCGCTTCCACCGGCAGGACCAGTCCGCCTCGGTTGCCCCCGTTCTTCCCGCGGCCATCGCCGCGCGCCTCGGCAACGGGTGGCAGGGCGCGGAACTGCTGACGATCGATCCCGCCGCCCTCCAGCTGACGCAGGTGCAATGATGCGCATGGATGCAGATCGCCTATACACCGCCTTGCCCGCCTATCTACGCGAGGCCGACCTCGATGCCGGGGGAGCCGTCGCCGCGCTGTTCGACATCATGGGCGGAGAGGCCGACCGCGTCGCCCGCGCCATCGAGGAGCTGAGCGAAAGCTGGTTCATCGAGACCTGCCCGGAATGGGCCGTACCCTACATCGCCGACCTCCTCGCCGTGCGGGCGCTGACCCCGACCGAGAACTTCTCCGAGCGTGCATGGGTGGCCCAGACCGTCGGCCTGCGGCGGCGCAAGGGCACGCTGGGGATCATCGGCACCCTGACCCGCGCGACGACGGGCTGGCCCGCCGTGCCGGCCGAGATGTTCCGCCGCCTCGCCACCACGCAGGCGCTGCGCCACTTGCGCCTCGACGCGCCCGCTACCGCCACGGTGCGCGAACCGGAGCGGATGCGGCGCCACGACACCGCCTTCGACGCGCTGCCGCACACGCTCGACATCCGCCCCATCGCGCGCGGGCGGGGCCGCTACAACGTGCCAAACATCGGCATCTTCGCGTGGCGCCAGCAGGTCTACCCGCTTGCCGCCGTGGAAGCCGCGCCTGCCGGACCGGGGCGCTTCCTTTGCGATCCTGCGGGGCGGGAACTGCCCTTGTGGAACCCGCCAAGCCCGCTTGCTGCCGACGTTCCGGCGGGCGAGGCCGACCTGCCCATTCTACTCGACCGGCGCAGGCTGTATCTCGAACTGGAAGCCATGCGCGCCGACATAGCGGCGGGACGCACGCCCACGCCGCTGTGGTTCGACGATCGCCCGCCGGTCCAACTCTGGGTGCAAGCCAGCACGGGCGATGCCTTCGTCGCGGTGCCCTCCGCCGAACTGGCCAGCGCGGACCTGCATGACGTGGCCGACGCGCGCGGATGGCGACGGCCTCCTGCGACGCTCGACTACCTCGATGCCACGGGAAGCACCGTGACCCGGCCGATCACCGCCGCCTTCGACCCGGTGCGCGGCCGCGTCGCCTTTCCCGAAGGCGTAGAGCCTGCGGGCGTCCACGTCAGCCACGCCCTCGCGGCGCCGGGCGACCTCGGCGGCGGCCCCTACGATCGCAGCACCGCAATCGCCACGCTGCTCGGCGGCCGCGAGATCACCTGGCAGGTCGGCGTCAGCCGCCGCCGCACGCCGGTTCCGGGCGTCATGCTCGCCAGCGTGGCCGAGGCCGTGGCCTTGTGGAACGCGCAGCCTGCCGGGACCGTGGGCGCCATCGTCCTGCTCGACAACGACCGCTTCGACGAGGACCTGACCGGCCCGCGCACGATCGCCCTGCCGCGCGGCAGCCTGCTGCTCCTCGCCAGCGTCGACTGGCCGGAAACCCCGCGCGAGGGCGGCGGCAGCGACCTTCGCCCCGGCTCCCTCACCGCCCGCGACCGGCGCGCCTGCGTGACCGGCGACATTGCCGTCACCGGGACCGCTCCGGCCGATGCGCTCGATCCCGGCGCGCTGGTGATCGACGGCCTGCTGGTCGGCGGCGCGCTCAGGGTGGCGGCGGACGGGTCCGCGAACCTCGGCGAACTGGTCGTGTCCAACAGCACCGTGCTCGGCGCGGACGGCCTCACCATCGCCGGGGACCACGACCGGCTGAACGTGACCCTGCGCCGCAGCGTCCTGCCCGCTCTTTCCGCGCCCGCGACGGTGCCGGGGCTGGACGTGACGGAAAGCGTGGTGCTCGGTCCTGCAACCATGCCCGGCGTGCGCGCGGTGCTCTCGGGAGCAACCGTTCTCGGCCAGACACAGGTGCGTTCGATCACCGCCAGCGACTGCATCTTCGCCCGCACGCTCGCGGCGACGCGGCGGCAGGTGGGATGCCTGCGCTACTCGCTGGTGCCTCCCGGCTCCACCGGCCCGCGCCAGTTCCGCTGCCAGCCCGACCTCGCCATCCGCGAAGCCGGCGCGGCCGCAGATCAGGCCGCCATCGCCGCGCGTCTGGGCCTCGCCTTCGAAACGCTGGAGCCGGGCGCTGCAGGTTTCGCGCGCCTCTCGTGGGGCAGCGATCCCGCGCTGACGCAAGGCGCGGCGAACGGCGGTCCGATGGGCGTCTGGCGCTTCCTCGAGGAGCCGCAGCGCCGCGCCAACCTTGCCATCGCGCTCGACGAATATCTGGGCCTCGGCCTCGAAGCCGGACTGCTGCCGGCCAGCTGATCATGCAGGAGAAGGACGAATGAAAGGCGATTTTTCCCGGCTGCGGTTCGATCCCGACCGCCAGTACGAGGCCGTCCTGCTGCAACAGGGCCGCGTCGCGCTCGACGCCGACAGTAACGAGGCCAGCGCGATCCAGCTCCACCGCGACAGGCGCACCGCCGCAGACCTGATCGGCCCATCCGGCGCGCCGCAGGGCGATGCCGGGTTTGCGATCACCGTCGAGGCGGCAGGCAAGCTGGGGGTCGGCGCGGGCACGCTCTACGTCGACGGCGTGCGCTGCGTGAACCTCAGCAAGTTCCTTCACGACGCGCAGCCCTTCCTGCCTGCCGGAGCGCTGGTCTTCGTCGCGGCGGACGGCAGCCGCTCGGCCAGCCCGGCGGACGGGCGCTACATCGCCTTCGTCGACGTCTGGCACCGCCACGTCACCGCGATCGAGGACGATGAACTCGTCGAGGAAGCGCTGGGCGTGGATACCACGACGCGGCTGCAGGTGGTCGAGCAGGTCGGTTTCCTTCGGGCAGGCGATGCGGGCGACGGCGCGGTGACCTGCGACGCGGCGGTGCCGGGGTGGACCTCCTTCATCCAGCGCCCGAACGGCACGATCGCCGCGCGCGGCAAGCCCGCCGACACCGAGGCCAACCCTTGCGCCTTTCCCGAGACCGCAGGCTATCAGCGGCTCGAAAACCACCTCTACCGCGTCGAGATTCACAAGCCGGGTACGGCAGGCGGAGGGGCGACCTTCAAGTGGTCGCGCGACAATGCCGCCTTCGCCACGCGCTGGCTGGAAAGCAATGGCGACACCCTGACCCTCGCCGAGACCGGCCGCGACGCGGTAAGCGGCCTGAGCCCCGGCCAGTGGATCGAGCTGACCGACGACGACGCCGAACTTGCCGGCCGCCCCGGAACGCTGGTGCGCATCGTCAGCCTGACCGGCAACCGCGTCCGGCTCGACGCGCCGACTGCCGACGGGCCGATCGCGATCAGCTCCTTCGGTCGCAATCCCAAGGTCCGCGCGTGGGATTCGCCCGGTGCCGTTGCCATCACCGTGCCCGGCACCAACGACGGTTTCCTGCCGCTGGAAAGCGGGCTGGAGGTCGCCTTCCTCGCCGGAGGCGCCTACCGCTCGGGCGACTGGTGGGTGATCCCTGCCCGCAGCGGCAGCGGGATCGACTGGCCCGAGAGCGGCGGCGCCCCCGCACAGCAGTCACCGCAAGGCATCGAACATGCCTATGCCCGCCTCGCCGTGCTCGACTGCACCGGCGGCGCGTGGACTATCGTGGGCGACTGCCGCCCTCTGTTCCCGCCGCTTACCCGGATGCGCCAGTTGGCGCTACTCGGCGGCGACGGGCAGGAGGCAATGCCCGATCCGACCCAGCCGACGCGCCTGTGTCCCCTCGCCGACCTGCTGCGCGTCGGCGTGTTTCGCGGGACCACGCCGGTCCAGAATGCCCGCGTACGCTTCAAGGTGCTGACGGGCAGCGGGGGGCTCAACGTCATTCCGCCCGCGAGCGGCTTCTCCAGCGTCATCGCCCTCACCGACGACAAAGGCGAGGCGACCGTCGCCTGGGCACTCGACGCCGCTACCGCGACCCAGCAGGTCCGCGCCGAACTCATCGATTCCACCGATGCGCGGGTGGGCCTTGCCGTCACCTTCGGGGCCAGCCTCTCCACCGCCGCGCGCGTGTCCTACGACCCGGCGGCCACGCCCAGCCTCGCCGGGATCGTCACCGTCCAGCGCGCGATCGAGGAACTGGCCAATCGCGTCGGCGGCGGCTGCGTGGAAGTCACGCTCTCGCCCGGCACCGACTGGGTGAAGACGCTGAGCGAACTGCCCAAAGGCGAGGACGTGACGATCTGCTTCCGGCAGGGCCGGTTCGAGACCGGGGAGCCGGTGATCCTGACCGGCCTCGGCCACGTCGTCATCCACGGCGGCGGAGCGGCCAGCCAGGTGCTGTGCAGCGAGGGGGAGAGCGTGCTGGAGTTCATCGACTGCGCCAGCCTCTCGATGCGCGAGCTGACCGTCGCCGCGACCGCCGATCTCCTCGACCACAAGCCCCGCCGCCGGGGAGCGATCACCGCCATCGGGGTCGATACCGTGACGCTCGAGGACCTGACCGTCACGTGCGGCACCGCGCGCGGAAACGAGCGGACATGCGTGACCGTGTCCGGCACGCAGCGCGACGGCAAGCCCGTTTCGGTCAGCTTCGTGCGGATCGTCGATTGCGCCTTCACTTGCGGCTTCGGGCAGGACGGCGTGCTGGTCACCGACGCCATCGACTCCGTTATCGAGGGCAACCGCCTGCGCGTCTCGCCCCTGCCGGAGCGGTTCACGCTGGAGGAACTCGCCGCCGATCCGCGTCGCCACGGGATGCTGGCAAGGCACCTTGCCCGCGACTTCACCCCGGCCGAGACGCGCACGCCGGTGCCGGGCAATGCAGTCCTCGTCGGACCATACGCGGTGAGCATGGCCTCGATGGTCGAGGCCCCCGAATGGCGCAAGCTGGTCGCCGCCGAACCGCCCGCCGCCGCCGACACCGCCAGCACCGACGCGGTGCAGGCCTATATGCGCCGCCTGACCGACAAGGCTCTGGCGGACACGTCCGCCACGTCCGCCTTCCGCGCGCCTGCCGACCGGGTGCGCAAGGTCATGGGGCGACAGACCGGCATCCAGCTATCGCCCGAACTGCTCGGCGACCTCATCCGCGGCGGCGAGATGACCGTGGCCGAGGCCCCGAAACCCGCTGCCACGGATGGCAAGGGCCTGATCACCATTCCCGCCGGGCAATGGCGCATCGCCTTCGAATCCGAGATCGATCAGGAAACCTGGATCCGCATCGCCCGCGAATTCGCGCAGGAGATCACGGCCGAAACCGAGGAGCGCACCTGGGACGCTATCGCTGACCTGACCCGCCGCTTCGTCACCGATCCCGACCTGCGCGCCAAGTTCTCCGCCGTCGCGGCGTGGTTCGAGCGGCTGCGCAAAGGTCTTGGCGTGGTCGGCGGACAGGCGATCGTCGTCGCCGGTGGTCAAGGCCGGACAACCCGCATCGCCCGCAACGACATCGCCGCCTTCCTCGAAGGCGTCCATGTCGCGCTGGCCCGCGAGGGCGACGGCCCCGGGGACCACCGGGACTTCGCCAGCGTCGCCGTCATCGCCAACCGCATGGCGCTGCGCCTGCCGGTCGAGTACTTGTGGGGCGGTCACGGCATCTACGTGGGCAATGCCGCGCAGGTGCGGGTGAACGAGAACGAAATCGACTTCGCCCCCGGCAACGACCGCCGCTTCCACGAGGGCATCCGTATCTGGGGCTGGCTCGGGCGGTTCCTGCACGCCAATGCCAACGCCATCACGCTGGCGCGCATCGGCATCCGCGTGGTCTCCGAAGGCAAGCCTCAGGACGAGACGGTCCAGTGGCTCGCGGCGGACAATCTCGCCGTCGGCGCGGGGGTCTGTGTCGAGGCGCCGGGCTGGATGCGGCTGCGCGACAACGTGCCGTGATGATCGTCGTCCCGGATTTGCTCCGGGACGACGAGTGCGCCTTACTTCACCGTAGCGATGGCCTCTATCTCGATCAGGAACTCGGGCATCGCCAGCGCCGAGACACCGACCACGGTGTTCGAGGCGGGCACCACATCACCGTAGAACGCGCCCAGTTCCGGCCCGATCGCGGCCAGCATCGAGACGTCGTAGTTCACGATGAAGGTACGCAGGCGCAGCACCGCTTCAGGGCCGACGCCCTGCGAAGCCAGCACGTCCTTGATGTTCGCCAGCACCTGACGCGCCTGAAGGCCCACGTCCGATCCGCCGACCACGTTGTAGTCCTTGTCCCAGGCCACCTGGCCCGAGAGGTGCAGGGTGCCGGTCGCCTCGTCGAGCGTGGCGTGCGAGAAACCGTACTGGACGCTGGGATAGAGCGTCTCGGGATTGATGCGGGTGCTGGTCATGGCAAGCTCCTGTCAGGAAAGGTCAGTCGACGATCTCGAGCTGGTGGCCCCAGGGGTCGAGGATATAGAGGTTCTTCTTGCCCGCCAGCGGCCCCTCGGTGATGTCGATGGTCTCCATCGGCGTGCAGCCGTGGGCGGCGAGGTAAGCCTTGGCCTTCTCCACATCGTCCACCTTGATGCCGAGGTGGTGGCCGCCCGCGTCGCAGTTGCGCGGCAGGGTCGCGGAGCGATCGGCGGGCTTGTCGTACTGGACGAGCTGGAAGTTGAGGTTCGCCGTCAGCTTGAGCATGATGAGCGTCAGACAGGCGCCCGGCACATTGACGTGGCTTTCCATCCAGTCGCGGCCGTCCTCGCCCACCGGGATCTGCGCGGCGTCGAGCGGGCCCATGCGGAACAGTTCGGTGGCGCCGAAGACGTCCTTGTACCACTGCGCGACGGCGTCGGCAGCGGCCACGGTCCAGGATACGTGGTCGGCCTCGATGAAGATGGGGCGGTCGGACGCGGCGTCGGTCATGGGAATCTCCGGCTGGGAAGCGGCCAGCCTACGCCGCACGAGTGTTCCGGCAATGGCGTGGACTGAGCGAAGATGTTGCGATGGACGCAACGTAAAGGCCCGCCGCTTCCCCATACCCCGCTCAGCCTGAGCCTGTCGAAGGCCCGGGAATTAAAGCGTGACAGTGTTGCTCGAAAATCGGTCGTCATCCCCGCGAAGGCGGGGACCCATCTGATGCCCGTGCAACAGGCGGCGTCAGGAGATGGGTTCCCGCTTTCGCGGGAATGACGATGGATCGGCGGAAGTCGCGCTCCAGGCTCCAGGCGCCAGCCGCAGGGCCTTCGACAAGCTCAGGCTGAGCGGGAGGAGGGGGTTATTCTTGGGTATCCAGTAAGTCCGCCACCGACATCGCACGCGCGGGAAAGCGCGGGCGGAAGCCGGTGACCTCGGCTTCCGCGCAGCCCCGCGCCGAGGCGATGCGGCGCACCAGCGCGTGCTCGCAGGTCCGGCCCTGACACAGCCCCATTCCCGCCCGGCAGCGCAGCTTGATCGCGCTCGCCCCGAACGAGGGACCGACTTCCAAGGCATCGGCAATCGCGCGATCGACAGTCCCGGCGGAAATGTCCTCGCACCGGCAGAGCAGGGTTTCCGGTTCCGGCTGCGGCAGCCACGGGCGGGGATCGGCGACAGCCCGCAGAAGATCGATGAAGCCCTGCATCGCCTGCCGTTCAGCCCGAGGCTTGCGTATAGCCGCAGCCGCTTCCCCGTCCGACAGCGCGCCCGCGTCCTGCGCGATGGCCAGCCCCGCCAACGCGCCCTCGGCCATCGCCGCATCGCTGCCCGCGACGCCGGTGGTCTCGCCCGCGACGTAGAGGCCCGGCACGGTCGCGCGCATGGCTTCGTCGTGCACCGCCTCCCAGCCTCCGGCGGGGTCGGACCAGCGTACCTCGGCGCCGATCTGGCGGATCAGGTCGGCTTGCGGCAGGAAGCCATAGCACATCGCGGCGACGTCGCAGGCGATGTCCTCGCCGTCGCTGAGCACGATGCGCTCCACCGCGTCGGTGCCTTCGCAGCGTAACGCCTGCGCGCCGTGGCGAACAGGAACCCCGGCCCGGCGCAGCGCCATGATCCCGGCGGCAGCGGCTAGCAACGGGCCGGGCGTCCGCAGCGCGCGCGGGAGGTTCGCCAGCGCCGTGCGCGCCATCGCCGCAAAGGGCTGCGCGAAACAGACGGCAGCGACTTCGCCGCCCGCCTCGACGATCTGCTGCGCGAGGACGATCATCAGCGGATGGGTGCCGAACAGGACCACGCGCTGGCCGGGCAGCACCTGCTGCGCCTTGATGAGCGTCTGCACCGCGCCCGCGCTCATGACGCCGGGCAGCGTCCAGCCCGGCAGCGCCACCGGCATGTCGTAGCAGCCCCCAGCCACCAGCACCCGCCGCGCCCGCACCTGTTCGATACCGCCCGCCGTGCCCGAGAGGGTCAGCGCGAAACCCTCGCCATCAGGCATGACGCCCAGCACCGAGCGGCCACCCAGCCACTGCAGCCGCGCGTCGCCGCTCACCCGGTCGAGCAGTGCGCGGCCCTTGCGATAAGGCGCGCCGCCGAGCCATCCGGGGACGGAGAACGTCGCGGGAGGCTGGCGCAGGATCTGGCCGCCGGGGCGCTGCTGCTCGTCGATCACGCATGTCGAGAGGCCCGCCGCCAGCGTGCGCTCCGCAGCAGCCAGGCCCGCCGGGCCACCGCCGACGATGGCGATGTCGTAAAGGCTCATGCCTCGGGCCTTTCGGTGCGGATGCGCAGGCCCGGCTCCACGGGCACGAGGCAGCCGCGCAGGCGGCGCCATGGCGCATCCCCGCGCGCGACCCAGACGGTGCATTCGCTGCAGGTGCCCATGTTGCAGAACATCCCCCGCGCCTGTCCCGAACGGTCGTCGCGAAAGCGCGGCGTGGCGGATAGCACGGCAACCGCCACCGTCTCGCCGGGGTGCGCCATGACTTGCGCACCGTCGAGTTCCACCGCGACCGGCGCGGGCCGGGTGACGCCCTGTTCGACGCGCTTCACGGCAACACCGCGAAGGCATCGAGGTGCGCGAAGCGGCGCGGCGTGAACATCGTCAGTTCCTCCGGCGCGGCGCCTTCTGCGATCGTGCGCGCGAGCAGCCGCGCCAGCACCGGGCCAAGCGTGAACAGCGATCCCCCCGCCGCCACGAACAGTCCCGGCGCGGCGGCGACCTCACCGACGATCGGAAGCTGATCGGCGGAAATGCAGGTGGTGCCGGTCCATGTCCGCAGCAGCGAGCGCTCGGCCAGCCCCGGCATGACCCGCGCGGCGACTTCCAGATTGGCGCGCAAGTTGGCAGGCTCGACGATCGCGGGACGGTCGAGATCGGGGGTGCCGTCGGCGCGCTTCGCAAGGCGCGAGGGCCAGCCGCCGCCGATCAGCAGGTTGCCGTCCTCGGTCTGCTTCATCGACAGCCGCCGCCCGACGTGCTGGATGAGGTAAGGCAGCACCGGCGCGGTCCGATCGGTCACGCTCATCATCAGCGGCGCGGGATAGAGCGGCACGTTGAGCCCGAGCAGCCCGGCAAGGCGCGGCACCCAATGCCCCGCCGCCAACAGCACGCGCGGCGTGTTCACCGTGACCTCGCCGTCAAGTCCTTGCAGCGTGGCGCGATAGGTCCGGTCGCGCTGCATCGAGAGTCCGGCGAGTGCGGTGCCCGTCTGCACCACCGCCCCCTGCCCGCGCGCGCCATCGGCGAAGGCATCGACGAGGATACGCGGATTGGCATGGCCTTCGTCCTTCAGCCAGGCCGCTCCGGCGAGGTTGGGGGACAGTGATGGCGCCTTGTGGTACAGTTGAGTGCCGTTGAGTACCCTTGTGGGCAGCCCCAGTTCGTTCTCACGGGCCACCTTGAAGGCAAGGAGGTCCATCTCCGCCTCGGTCTCGGCCACCATCAGCCCGCCGTGCATGGCGACGTCGAGGGGGCGGCCGAGCATCTCCTCGATGCCCTTCCACTCCTCGATCGCGAGGCGGTTGAGCGAGACGATGCGCGCGCCGTCGGCCGCCGCTTTCTCCCCCTGTTCGAGGAAGCGGCGCTCGATCTGGAAGTGCAGCGAGCCCGCGTTCTGGCCGGAGGCACCCGAATTGAGGTACCCCCGCTCGGCCAACAACACCTTGAATCCCAAGCGGGAAAGGTGCCAGGCCGTAGCGCAGCCGACGAGTCCGCCGCCGACGATCAGGATATCGCAGTGGGTCGTCGCCGGCATGCTCATGGTCAGATCATATCGAGCTTTCGCAGCGTCTCGGCAATGCTTTCGCGGTCCTTGCCGGTGACGTCGATCAGCGGCTTGCGCACCGGACCGCCGGGCAGGCCCATGGCATCGAGCGCGGCCTTGAGGATCGCCGGGCCGGAACCGAACCTGCCGACGAGGTCCGGCGTGTACCATTCCTCCATCAGCACCCGGTCCTTGCGCCCGCATTCGCGGGCACCCTCGATATCACCGGCCCACAGCTTGTCGTAGAAGCCGGTCTGGTTGCGGCCGAGCACGCCGCCTGCGCCCATCGTGCCGTCGCCGCCGTGGACACGCAGCATCGTCAGGCCCAGTTCGTCCATCGGATAGCCGAACACGCGGACCTGCTCGCCCAGCGCGAAGACGGTGTCCATGAAGTGCGTGAAGCGCGGGGTGGACTGCTTGATGGCGACGATCGCGTCGATGTCGGCAAGGCGGCGCAGCGTCTCCAGCGGCATGTCGATGCCGGTGCCCGGGGGCCAGTTGTAGACGCAGATCGGCAGGTCGATGGCGGCGCCGACTTCCTCGTAGAACGCCACGATCTCGTTCGGCAGCGGACGCACGTAAGGCGGCGGGGTGATCAGCACGCCCTCGAAACCGGCCTCTGCGGCGGCCTGTGCATAAGCAATCGTCTCGCGCGCGGTGAAGCTGGAGCAGCCCGCGATGAGCGGCACCTTCTTCGCCATCTGGGCACCCGCGAGTTCGAACAGACGCTTGCGCTCGTCGGGGCGCATGCTGGTCCATTCACCGGTGGTGCCGGCCAGCACGAGGCCATGCATGCCCTGATCGACGAGCCATTCGAGCAGCAGGCCGAGGCCCTTTTCGTCGAGCGTGTCCTCGTCGATGAAGGGGGTCGTGATCGCGGGGATATAGCCCTGCCAGTTCACCCGTGACCGCTTGCTGACCGTCATTGCTTCGTCCTTGTTCCTGACCTGCGGAAATTCCTGCTGCAGCGGCGCGATCTTTGTCCCGCTCTCTGCCTTCAGACGATCGATGCCAGCGGGGTTGTTTTCCAACAATGGCGCGCATCGGGCGAAAACGTTGCGCTGGCCGCAACGTCGGACATGGCCCGGACACGAAGACGCCGCGCCCGGTCGAAACCGGACGCGGCGTTGTCTTTCGCCTCAGTCGCCTGCCATCAGGCGGGTTGGGCGACGAGCACCTTGCGCGGGCTGGCCAGGGACAGGCCCACGGTGACCGCGGCATTGGCGACCAGCGCGACGAGGCCGATCTCCCAGTGCGGGAACCACCCGGCGGCAAGGCTCGACAGCGCGGGCACCCAGAGCACCGCATAGCCCGTCAGCAATCCGCACAGCACGGCGGCGGCGCTCGTGCGGCGCAGCAGGAAAGCGCAGTAGACGCCCGGCGCCAGCATCCCGATTGCAGCATAGGCGGACAGGCCGATCTCGACCAGCGAGCCGCTCGCACCCAAGGTCAGGTAAAGCGCGATCGCGGCGAACACGACCATGGCGAGGCGCGAGACCAGCAGTTCGGTGCGGTCGTCTATGGTCGGAACCAGCGGGCGCACGATGTTGCGGCCGAAGATCGACCCGCAGGTCAGCAGCAGCACCGATCCCGGCACCAGCGCCAGCAGCGAGGCCGTCCCCGCCAGCACGCCGAGCATCCAGGCCGGATAGCGCTGCTCCACGAAGGCCAGCAGCAGCGCATTGGGGTCGCCGCCGGGGGCCTTGGTCCCGGCGAGCAGCGCCGCGAAGCCGAGCAGGATGATGAAGAAATAGGAGAGCGAGTAGATCGGCTGGAACACCGCATTGCGCCGGATCGTCGTGCCGCTGTCGGCCGAGTAGCACAGCTGGAACATGTGCGGGAAGATGTACGTCCCCAGCGCAACATTGATCGCCGAGGTCACCAGCCAGGTCACGTCGAGGCCGAGTTCGGGCTTGAGGCCGGGGAAGCGGGTGGCGTCGGGGAAACGCTCGCCGACGGTGCGGAAGACGTCGAGCACCGAGGCCTCGCCCACCACGCTCGCGACGGTCCAGGCCAGCACGATCACCACGATCAGCATCAGCACGTCCTTCACGCCCGCGGCGAAGGCGGCGGAGCGCAGGCCCGCGAGGAACACGAAGAGCAGCATCAGCACGACCGAAAAGCCCGCCGCCGCGCCCTGGCTCACCCACGGCCCTGCGGCGAGGCGCACCACCAGAGTCAGCGCGGTGACCTGGATCTGCACGTAGACCACCAGCGCGATCAGCCCCGCCGCCGCCACGCAGACGCCCAGCCAGCGCGCCTGATAGCGGTGCGCGAAGAAGTCCGCCTGCGTGACAAGGCCGTGGCGCCGCCCATAGGCATGGATCATCGGCGTCAGCCAATAGCCCAGCGCCGCCGACAGCGAGACCGAGCAAAACGCCAGATAGGCAGGCGCGCCGTAAGCCCAGGCAAAGCCCGAGATGCCGAGCACGGCGAACGTCGTGTAGATCTCACCGGCGTTGAGGAACCAGAACACCAGCGTGCCCAGCTTGCGGCCGCCGAGCGCCCATTCCTCCATGGTCTGCGCGCGCTTCTGCTTGCGGCGACCATAGAGCATCGACCCGGCGACGGTGCCGCACACGATCAGCAGGATGAGCGAGAGGATCATGCTCCGCCCTCCTTGTTGCGCATGTCCAGCATGAAGCGCAGACCCAGAACAACGGTGGCGAAGAGGATGCCCGCCATCTGCCAGACCATCCCGAACGGCAGGCCGAGCGGCGCCCACTCGACGCCGTTGGCCCATGGCGCGAAGCCCAGTTGCCACACAAAGGGCAGCAGCAGGAGCAGGTCGGCGCGCGACAGGCCGGTGTCTTCGGAGTTGTCGGTCGGGTCAGTCATCAGTGCTCTCGGATGTTGCAATGAGCAGCGTGGACGCCGTCAACGTTGCATTCAATGACGAATCAATGCTCGAAATGTTGCGAAAAACGAAACGTCATCCCGCATGACTGTCTTTCGCCCATTTCGTCATTGCGAGCGCAGCGAAGCAATCCAGGGCGGCCTCATACTGCCCTGGATTGCTTCGCTGCGCTCGCAATGACGACCCGAAGGTATCCTGACATCAGCGCTCCCGGACGACGGGCCGGTTCCACTGCCGCAGCTGCGCCTCGATGCGCTTGAGCAGGCGCAGCGGCGCGCCTTCCAGCTGGCGGCCAGAGCGCAGGACGAGGCTGGTGGTGGTTTCCTCGATGCTGTCGTCGGCAATGGGCACGCTGACCATCGCGCCTTCGGTCAGTTCGGACCAAACCGAAATCTGCGGCAGGATGGCGACGGCGATCCCCGCGCGCACCATGTCCTGCATGACGTGGATCGAGTTCGAGGTGATCGCGGGCTGGAAATAGGTCTTCGAATTGGCCTCCGCCGCGCTCAGAATCTGGCGGATGCGGAAGTGGGCGGGCGGCAGCACCAGCGGCACTTGCGCCAGTTGGGCAATGGTGACGCTCGGCTGCGCGGCCAGCGGGTTATCCGGCAGCATGATCGCCATGAGCGGCTGCGCGATCACTGAGCGGACGTGGATCTTCATGTCGTTGGGCGTCGAGAAGACGAGGCCGAAATGCGCCTCGTCATCCGCGATCATGCGCAGGATCTCGGTGGTCGAGCCGGTGAGGATCTCCAGCCGGATCAGCGGGTTCGCCTGCGAGAACTGGCTGACGATCGAGGTGAAGCTCTGCCCCGCGAAGCCGTCGCCGATCGCCGCCGTCACCTGCCCGGTGCGAACCGAGCGCAGTTCCTCCAGTTTGGCGCGCAGGGCCTCGCGGTCGGCCAGCTGGTTGCGGTAGTGGGCGATGACGATCTCGCCCGCATGGGTCAGGCGCACGCCGCGCCGCCCCTTCTCGATCAGGGCGAGGCCGTACTGGCTTTCCAGCTGCGCGATCTGGCGGCTGATCGAGGACGGCGCGACATTGAGCCGATCCCCCGCCGCGCGCATCGATCCGGCGCTGAGCGCTTCCAGCAGATATCGCATTCCGGCTTCGGACAAATCGAACTCCTTTGGGACTCGCACACCGCTCGTCATTGCGAGCCCCGAAGGGGCGCGGCAATCCAGGGCAGCATTACACCGCTATGGATTGCTTCGCTTCGCTCGCAATGACGAAGCCAGTCCCTAGCAGGTCACCGCGCCGGATCGAAGTCCTTGCCCAGCGGCAGGTCGCGCGAGCTGGAACCGATCTGGACGCGGTAGCTGCCCTTGGCCAGTTGCCAGTCGTGCGCGGTCTCGTCCCAGTAGGACAGCGCGCGGCGGTCCAGCGGGAATTCGACCGTGGCCGACTTGCCCGGCTGCAGCGAGACGCGCGCGAAGCCCTTTAACTGCCGCGGCGGTTCGTTGGCGGCGGCGGGCATCGAGACGTAAAGCTGCGCCACTTCGTCGCCAGCGACCTTGCCGGTGTTGCGCACGGTGGCACGCACCGACCAACCATCGCCCGATTTCGCCAGCTTCAGCCCGCTGTAGGCGAAGCGGGTGTAGGACAGACCGTGGCCGAAGGGATAGAGCGGCGCGATGCCCTTGGCGTCGTACCAGCGGTAGCCGACGAGAATGCCTTCGTCATAGCGCGCGGTGGTGCCGATGCCGGGGTAGCGGGCGGGCTGGTCGGCGGGGCCATTGACCTCGTCCGCCGGGAACGTCACCGGCAACTTACCCGAGGGGTTGGCCTTGCCGGTCAGCAGCGCGGCGATGGAGTCCGCCGCCTGCTCTCCCGGATACCAGGCGGCGAGGATGCCCGCGACCTTGTCGCGCCAAGGCATCAGCACCGGGCCGACGGTATGGAGCACGACGACGGTGTTGGGGTTGGCCGCCGCGACCGCCTCGACCAGCGCGTCCTGATCGCCGGGGAGCTTGAGGTCGGTGCGATCCGCGCCTTCGGAAACGTGATCGGCGACGAAGACCACCACCACTTCGGCCTTCTTCGCGGCGGCGACCGCCTCGTCGATCAACGTCGAATCCGGCGCCTGCCAGCCAAGGCGCAGCTCGTTGGCCGAGAGCGTCGGTGCGTTGGAATAGTCGAGCTGCAGCGCCACGCGCTTGCCCGCTTCCAGCCAGACGGTGCCGTGCGTGGCGAGGCGGAAGCTCTGCTTGGGCACGTAGGCCACGCGCTTGCCGTCGATCAGCAGCGCGATCTCGCCGCCGCCGTTGAGCGAGAAGCGATAAGTGCCGGTCTTGGGCGGTACGAAGCCCGCCGTCCAGCGCGCCGACCACAGCGAGGGCAAGCCCTGCACGCCCGCCTTGGGACCGGCCTCGGCGTAGTCGATCGCCTGTTCCTTGCGGGTGACGAGCGGTTCGCCCTTCCAGTCGGGCGAGGCGTAGTAGCGCGCCGTCAGGCCCTCGAAAGCCGAGGCCGGCATGGCGGGCAGCGGCGCGATGCCAAGGGTGCCGCGCGCATATGTCACGCTCGCCTTGTCGCCGAGCGCCGCCTTGATCGCATCGACCGGGGCCTTGAGCGTGCCGACGTCCTCGGTCTTCACGAAGCCGCCGTAGCGTTCGGACGTCTGGACGTTCGCGCCCGCATCGTCGCCGATCACGGCGATGGTCTTGGCCTTCAGGGGCAGTACGCCGCGCTCGTTGCGCAGCAACACGGTGCCTTCCTCGGCGATCTTCTCCGACAGCGCGAGATGCGCCGGATCGCGCACGTTGGCATTGGCGTCGGCGGCAGCGATCGGATGATCGACGAGGCCGAGGCGGAACATCGGGGTGACGATGCGCTTCACCATGCCGTCGATGTCGGCCTGCGTGATGGCGCCGCTCGCGCGTGCGGCCTTGAGTTCCTTGACGCCGTAGAACTCGGCGAAGCCGAAGGGGCTGACGCCGCCCGGCATCGAGATGTCGAGCCCCGCCTTCACCGAGGGCGCGGTGGAGCGATGGGCGAAGTACCAGTCCGCCACGACGAACCCGTCGAAGCCCCAGCGCTTGAGATTGCCCAGCGTGCCGGGGTTCTCGCAGGCGTACTGGCCGTTGACGCGGTTGTACGCGCACATGATCGAGCCGGCCTTGCCCTGCTTCACCACCGCCTCGAAGCCGGGATAGTAGATCTCTCGCAGAGCGCGCTCGGGCACGATGGCATCCACCGCCTCGTAGGCGGGGCCATCGCCCAGACGCAGCCACTCCTGATTGTTGGCCGCGAAGTGCTTGGGCGTGGCAATCAGGCCGAGCGACTGGATGCCGCCGGTGATCGCGGTGCCCAGCTGCGCGGTCAGATAGGGATCCTCGCTCAGCGTCTCGGCAAGGCGGCCCCACTTGGGGGTGCGGATGATGTTGATGGTGGGGGCGAGCACCACGTTGCGCCCCTTGCCCGCGTGCTCGGCGCCCAGCGCCTTACCGTAGGCGGTCATCAGGTCGCGGTCGAAGGTCGCCGCGCCCATGACGGGGGCCGGGAACTGCGTCACGCCCTTCATGCCGTTGCCGACGCCCGCCGGGCCGTCGCCCATGCACAGGCGCGGCAGGCCGAGGCGGGCGATGCCGCTGATGTGGCCGACGCAGGCGTTGACGCCGGTGCCGTTGGCATCAAGCTCGGTATCGCCCTGAAGGAGCTTCAGCTTCTCGTCGTCCGTCATCGCCGCGACCACCAGCTCCGCCCGCTGTTCGGGCGTGCGGGCGGCGTCCAGCCACGGCTTGTCGGCCGGAGCTGCAAGGGCGGGAGCAGTCGCCACGGCGCAAAACGCGATCCCGGAGAGCAAGGCTCTCCGGGATACGTTTGCCACCTGGTGCGACCCGAGGACGAACTTGGAAGCAGCAGTCATGATCAGAACTTCACCATTCCCGACAGGCTGACGGTGCGCGGACGGTTCATGTAGTAGCCCAGCGGGTACACGCCCGGGACGATCTCGTTGTAGTTGATCGTGGTCTGGTCGTTGAACAGGTTGGTAACGTTGAGGTTCACCTGCCACGGACCCTTGCTGATGCCGGCATGCATGCCGACCAGCCAGTAGGAGTCGAGCGGCTGGTAGTTGTCGATGGTCGGGTTGAACTTGGTCGCCATCGAACCCTGATAGCTCACGTCGGCACCGAAGGAAGCGTCCACGCCCAGTGCGTCCACGAAAGTCGTGTAGTTGACGCTGCCCGCGCCGGTGAATTCCGGCACGTAGGGGATGCGGTCGCCCTTGTTGCCGGTGCCCGCGACGGGGTTGTCCTGCGCCAGCTTGGCGGTGTTGTAGTTGCCCGACAGGTTGATCTGCAGGCCCGGGACCGGACGCGCATCGAGCGTCATTTCGATGCCCTTGACCTCGGCCTTGCCGCCATTGCCGGTGTAGCCGAACGACACGGTGCCGTCGGTAGCCTGCTGCGAAACCTGGATATCCGACCAGTCGATGTAATAGACCGCGCCGTTCAGGAACAGCTTGCGATCCATCAGCGTGGTCTTCACGCCCCATTCGTAGGACCACAGCGAGTCCGAGCCGTAACCGTCGGGGATGACGACGTTGGCGATGGCGGCGGCGGTCTGGTCGTTGGTGCCGCCCGAGCGGTAGCCCTGCGCAACCTGAACGTAAGTGTTGACCTGATCGCTCAGCTTGTACGCCAGGTTGAAGCGGCCGATCAGGCCGTTGTCCTTGGTGTGCAGCTTGGGACCAGCGCCCGCGCCGGTGCCGCCGCCGAACGCGACGTTGGCGACCGACTGCTGCTCAAGCTTGAAGTCGAACAGGCGGCCGCCTGCGGTGAAGGTCAGGTCCGGCACGATCTCGTAGCTGAGTTCGCCGAACAGCGCGCGTTCCTTGATGCGGGTGTCGACGGTGCGGTCGAGCAGCATGTCGGCATCGGCGGGCAGGTTGCCGTTCACGTCGGCCTTGGGCCACGAGCTGTTGAAGAAGCGGTTCTCGTTCTGGAAGAAGCCGCCGACGAGGATCTGGAACGGGCCGTCGAAGTCCGAGGCGAAGCGCAGTTCGCCGCTGTCCACCCGGCGGTGCTTGTCCTGCTTCAGAGCGCTGCGGCCGGTGGTGTCGTGCGGCAGGCCAAGGAACGCCTGCGCCGCCAGCGAGGCGTCGCGCACGAAGCTGGTGTCACGCACGAAGCGCGAGACGGTGCCGGTGAACGTGCCGAAGGGCTGCTTGTAGTTGACGGTCGCGTTGTAGATTTCGCTCTTGTCGCTGTAGGGCGCGCGCACTTCGTCGGCCTGATAGTTCGAGGGCAGCGCGTTGCCGTCGTAATCCAGCTTGTTGTAGAAGTTCTTCGCGTCCTGATGGACATCCTGGTACATCGCGGTGAGGTCTACGGTCAGGTCGGGCGTTGCCTGCAGGCGGGCGGTCAGGCGGCCGGCCTTGCTCTTTTCGGCGTTGGCGCCCTTCTCGAAGCGGTTGTCGATCCAGCCCGGCAGGTCGGCATAGAAGCCCGAGGCGCGCACGGCGAGCACGCCGGGGATGACCGGCAGGTTGACGGCGCCGTCGGTCTGCATGCCCAGCGATGCGCCCTTGGTGGCGCGCAGGGCCGACTGGACGTAGCCGTTCACGCCGCCGTCGGGATCGGCCTTCTTGGTGATGTAGCGGATCGTGCCCGCCATCGAGCTGGCGCCGAAGGTGGTGCCCTGCGGGCCTTTCAGCACTTCCACGCGGTCAATGTCGAACAGCTTGATGTCGGGAGCCTGGCCGCCGCCGTCCTGCGCGTTCTCGCCGGTGATGACGGTCTCGTCGAGGTACATGCCCACGGTGCTGGCACCGGCGGAGTTGACACCGCGAATGACGTAGCGCTTGTCGCCGGGGCCTTCGTCCTGAACCGACAGGGCCGGAATCGCGTGGTAGAAGTCCGCGAAATCGACCGCACCCTTGTCCTTCAGCGCGTCGCCGCCCAGAGCCTGCACGGCGATCGGGGTATCCTGAACGGTCGAGGACGTACGCTTGGACGCGGTGACGACGATGTCGCCGCCGGTGCCCTCAGCGGCCGTCGCTGCGTCCTGCGCGAGTGCAGGCACGGCGCAGAGCGCGGTGCCGGCCATCATGCCGGTTACGAAAAGCTTCAGCGCAGTGCTCGTCTCGATCTTCATGGAACCCCTTTCAACCCGATTGTGCTTTAACCGGCGCGACAGCAAGTGTCCCCGCATCGCCGGATGACAGAAACGTCACACGAGCGCGGTTGCCCTTCAATGCAGCCAATCCGTGAGGTTCGTTGCGATGAGCGCAACGCTGTATCCGCCTGTTGCCCGATAATTTCGCGTAATAGCACGGAGTTATGCCAGTAATCGTTTACACGAATACCCTCATCCAGACCCGCACCCATCGACGGCGGCTCTCAGGTCGCGACGCCGCGACGCTGGGCTTCGACGACCGCTTCGGAGCGCTTGTTGACGCCCAGTTTGCGGTAGATATTGGCAAGGTGGAACTTGACCGCGCTGGCCGACAGCCCCAGCTCGCGCGCGATCGCCTTGGTGGACTGGCGCTGCGTCAGGCAATGGAGCACCTGCAATTCGCGCGGGACGAAGGCCACCCCGCCGTCCGCGTCCTGCGTGCGGGCCGCGATCGCACGCCCGAGGGCGGCGCAGAACCCCCGCGTGCCGCGCCCCGCCGAGCGATAGGCCGGCGCCGCCTTCATCGCCTCCAGCACCATCAGCAGGACCGGGCCGTGCTCGGCAAAGGGCTGCACGATCTCCTCGGCCTCGGCCAGAGCGACCGCCTTTCGAAGGCTCTGCACCGCCTCTGCCACGTGATCGTCGCCGAATGCGCCCACCGCCGAAAGCAGCAGCACGCGGATCGCCGTGATCCGCCGCCCGGATGCGCCCGCCTGCTCCTGCAACCGGGCAACGATGCCGCCAAGACGGGCATTGTCCCCGGCTTCCAGCGCCTCGCGCCCGTCCAGGAGGGCCGTCTCGTCGCTCTCGCGCCAGGCGATCCAGTTCGGCGTGACGAGGTTGGCGGCTACATCACGCGAGCGCCAGCCTTGCGCACCGCCCGCGTCGTCCGCGACGATGCCCGCGCGCAGGATGCGGCAATACCGCTCGATGTCGCTGAGGCCGCGCCCGCGCATCAACCGGATCGCCCGGTCGAGCAAGCCCAGCGCGCGGTCCTCCTCCCCTGCCGCCAGAGCGGCCCGTGTGCCGACGCGGTAGCCGATGACGAAGGCATCGGGCCAGCCGTCGCAAGCCTCAAGATCGCGCAACGCGGCATCGACCCGGTCGAACAGACCATCGGCGTGGCCATGCTCGAACTCCACTTCGCACAGGACGCATTCGGCCACGGCCATCAGGCCCGCATCGTCCGGCATGGCGCGCGTGATCAGCACCTGCGCCTCGGTCGCCAGCGCCGCCGCCCGCTCCAGCCGCCCGCCCGCCAGCGCGATCATGCCGTCCACCAGCAGCGCGGAGCCCAGGCCGTAATAGCTCGTCGCCCGTTCATACTTGGCGCGGGAAATCTCGATCTGGTCCTGGGCCAGCGCGATCTCCCCCCGGCGCAGGTAGTGCAGGCTGCGCAAGGCGTAGACGAAAGCCGCGTTGGTCAGGTCGTTGGTGTAGGTCGACCAGAAATATCCTTCCGAAAGCTGCGCCTCGGTCAGCTCGGTATGGGCGTGGAACGCCAGAACGTGCTGGGCGATGACGAAATCGGTATAGACGCGCGAGAGCGACGGCGACTGGTAGGCCATGTCCTCGCTCAACATCTCGCGCGCGGATTCGAGCAGTCGCCGCGCTTCGGGAAAGCGCCCTTCCTTCATCGCCACGACTGCCTGCGTGATGCGGATCTGCCCCGATTGCTCGGCGGCTTCGGGGCTCAGCTGCGCCATCGCCGAGCGCAGGCGGTTGTAGCCCGAGGCGCGCAGCAGTTCGGTGCTGGTGAAAGTCTCGAAGGCCATGCGCGCAAGGCCGTGGTCTCCGGTATCCTGCACCAGCGCGATCGCCGCTTCCGGCGCGCGGCGCTCGGCATGATGGAGCAGCGCCTGCCGGTATGCCCGGTCCCTGCGGGCAGGCTCACCGCGCTCCAGCTGGCGCAAGGCGAAGGCGCGCAGCAGCGGATGGAGCGAGAAACCGCCGCCCGCTCCGCGCCTGACCTGCCCGAGCGGTGCCAGCGTGGCGATCTCGTCGAGGACCGGATAGGCCGGCAACGGCGCGGCGATGTGCGGCAGCAGCCGCGCGTCCACCCTCTCGAGCATTGCAGTCTGCGCCAGCAAATCGCGGGTCGTGGCCGAAAGGCCCTGCCAGATGCCTTCCCGGATCGCCGCTTCCAGCAAGCCGCCGGCATGATCGAGCAGCCGGTCGGCGTCCGCTTCCCCCGGTGACAACGCTGCGACGACCGCCTCGGCCAGCGGCCACCCTTGCGCGATGCCCTGGCCCAACACCTCATCCGCATCGAACAGCAGCGCCCCGGGATCGAGCGTGCGCACGAGATGCGGCGAGCGCAGTTCGGCCAGCATCGCCGCATTGGGCCGGCGCGAGATCAACCAGACCTGCAGTTCGGTCCCGGTCCAGTGCACCAGTTCTCCCAGCACTTTGCCAAGCGGCCCCGGCTCCAGCGCACCGGCATCGACCACCAGCACCTGATCGCCGCGCCCGCGAAGGACGGCCCGAATGCGATCGAACGCCGTCTCGCCCGGATGACCGAGCGCCTCCGCCAGCGTCTGCCGAAAGGCGTCCTCGTCCCGCAGATGCGCCGGATGCAGGCCCAGCCAGCGGAACTGCCGCTGCACCGCCCCGCGAGCCAGCGCGTAGTTGGCGATCAGGGTCGTCTTGCCGAGGCCGGTGGGGCCGTAGACCTGCAGCACCCGCTCCGTCCCAGCGGGTTCGATCAGCTTGGCCAGCCGCCCCAGACGTACTTCCACGGTAAAAGGCGTCGGCGGGACCGGGAGAGGAGAAAGCTCCGGGGAGGGAGGCCGATTTTCGACACGCGCTGTCGCGGATACGTCATCCGGCGGCGTTAGAGGGCTGACGCGCCCCGATGCGGTCATGCCGTCCCGCCCGACGACGGCCGGGCCGTTCCGAGGACTGACGTTCCGGAGGTTTCGGGCCATGAGAGGGAGCACACAGGCTTTCGCATGTGCGAAAGGCTAACGTCTTTGGCGCTTCCCGCGCAAGCCCCGCGAATGCGCTGTCATACGCCGGACAGCGCCAAAGCGCAGGGCCTACTGGCCGAATCTGCACGATCCTGTCCATTTCCCGCAGGTGCCAGACGGCAGCCCTCGGTTATCCTCCTTCCTGTTGCCCGAGGGTGGTGGAAGGGTCTGCACGAAGATGTTGATGGACGTGGCGATGCGCTATTTCTACGAGGCGGCGAGCCAGGGCTCGATGCGCCTCGCCAGCGAGAAGCTGGGGGTGGCGGTCTCCTCGATCAGCCGCCAGATCGTGCAGCTCGAAGGCTATCTCGGCGTCAACCTGATCGAGAAGGGCCGCCGCTCGGTGAAGCTGACCGAGGCGGGACAGCTCACTTACGACTTCCACCGCACCCACATCGCCGAGCTGGACGCGCTGCGGTCGCGCATCCAGGACTTGCGCGGGGTGCGCAAGGGCTCGATCCGGCTGGCGGTGGGCGAAGGGTTCCTGACCAGCGCCTTCTTCCAAACCATCGACGCCTTCCACAAGAAGAACCCCGGCCTGCACATCGACACCCACGTCGGCTCCACCAGCGAGATCGTGCGAATGGTGGAGGAGGACGAGGTGCATGTCGGCCTCGTCCTGCAGATCGAACCGGAGCCCAAGGTGCGCGTGCGCCTGTCGGTGGCGCAGCCGCTGATGATCCTGGTCCATCCCTCGCACCCGCTCACGCGCAAGAACCAGGTGTCGATCGCCGACCTGTCGCAGCATGACTTGTGCCTGCCGCCCAAGGGCTTTCGCATCCGCCAGATCCTCAGCCACATGGAGGCCGCCGCAGGGGCCTATCTCGAACCGGCGCAGACGACCTCGTCGATCGTGATGATGCGCGACCTCGCCTGCGAGGGCCGCTTTGCGACGGTGCTGCCGCAGATCGCCGCCTTCGGCGAGATCGCCGCACGCCGCCTGATCGCCATCCCTTTCGCCGAGACCGAGGCGGAGCCGGTATCCGTCCACCTCATCACCCGCCTCGGCCGCCAGCTGGAAGGCGCGCCGGCCAAGCTGCTGACGGTTCTCGAAGCGAAGATGCGCAGCTGGACGCATTGAAGTTGTCAGGAAATTCGCCTGCGGCGAATTTCGCGGGGCCGGCCCACGCCCCCACCCGGCCTCCCACAGGGTACTATCGTTGGGAGGCCGGGTGGGGGCATGGGCCGGCCCCGCTCAACCGAACCCCCACGCAACGTCTTGTGCCCGCGCACGCAACGAACGGGCGGTAGCGTGTTGCCGACCTGTGAAAGGAAGACGATGAAGCCCGCCTACTGGCCGCCGGAGCGCCGCGCCCCCCTCCCCCCCGTGCAGCCCTGGACCGGGCCGAGCGAAGCGTTGATCCGCCAGCCGTCCGACCCCTGGGTGACTCCGGCCGAGATCGACGATCTCCAGACCACGCCGACGTACGAGGAGACCCGCGCGTTCCTCGTCCGGCTGGCGGAGGCCTCGCCGCTGATCCGGCTCTACGAATACGGCACTTCCGCCGAAGGGCGGCCGCTCACGCTGGTCATCGTCAGCACCGATCTCGACCGCGCCGCTGCGGCTCCGGACGGAGAAGGCCCGGTCCGCGTCTTCACCGAATGCGGCATCCACCCCGGAGAGATCGACGGCAAGGACGCCGGCCTCATGCTGCTGCGCGACATCGCGGTGGGCGGCAAGGCGGACCTGCTGGACGGCTGCGACTGGTACTTCGTGCCGGTGCTCAACCCCGACGGGCACGAGCGCCGCTCGGTCTACGCGCGCCCCAACCAGCGCGGGCCCGAGGAACAGGGCTGGCGCGCCTCGGCGCAGGGGCTGAACCTCAACCGCGATTTCGTGAAAGCGCACTCGCCCGAGATCCGCGCGATCATCAAGCTGCTGGGCTGCATCGATCCCGACCTGTTCATCGACCTGCACGTCACCGACGGCCTCGATTACCAGTACGACATCACTTACGGTTTCCAGGAAGCCCGCTACTCCGCCTCGCCCGAACTGAGCGCCTGGCTGGAGGACAGCTACCGCCCGCTGGTCGATGCGCACATGCGCGCCCTGGGGCACCTGCCCGGTCCGCTCATCCTTGCCGCCGACGATCGCCGGCCCGAACTCGGGCTGATGCTGCCCGCGTTCCCCCCGCGTTTTTCGCATGGCTACGGCGACATTCGCCACATCGCCACGGTGCTGGTGGAGAACCACTCGCTAAAGCCCGTGCGCCAGCGCGTTCTGGGCACGTATGCGCTGCTTGAGGCATCGTTAGGTGCCGCTAGGTGCCGCTCGGTGCCGCTGCGCGCCGCCTCCCGCGCCGACCGGGAACGCCGCGTGGCGGAGCCGGTCCTCACCTGGGACATGGCGCCCGAGCCGGTGCGGACCACGATGTTCCACCCGATCGCCTCGGAATTCTACGATTCCCCGGCAAGCGGTGCGCGCGAAGTACGCTGGCTCGGCACACCGCTTCCCGCGCTCGAAACCCCCGTTCTGGGCTCGATTCCGGGCCAGACGATCGCCCGTCCGCGCGGCTACTGGGTGCCCGCCAGCGAGTTCGACGTGCTCGACCGCCTGCGCGCCCACGGCATCGCGATGGAGATCGCCGAGGCATGGACCGAGGCGGAAGTGGACATGCTGCGCCTCGCGGATCTGGAGGTGGCGGGCGGTGTCTCCGAACGCCGGATCGTCCTGAAGGCCAGCGTCGCAGGCGTCGAGCGGCGCGTCGAGAAATTCGCCCCGGGATCGGCTTTTGTGACTACGGATCAAAGGCTTGGAGCTTTGGCGATTCACATGCTTGAGCCGGTCTGCGCCGATTCCCTGTTCGCGCAAGGCTACGTCGCGGGCATGCTCGACCCCGTCGAATACCTCGAAGCCTACGTCATCGCGCCAATGGCCGACGAGATGCTGGCGACCGACGCAGAGCTGAGCGCGGAATTCCACGCGAAACTGGCCTCGGACAACGCCTTCGCCGCCGACCCGATGGCGCGGCTGAAGTGGTTCTACCTGCGTTCGCCCTACCGCGACGAACGCCACATGCTCTACCCCGTGGCACGCTGCCCCGCGTGACCGCCTCCCCCGGACCATGACCCGGAAAAACCGTGAGGAAACAACAGTGAAGACTTTCCCCCTCGCCGCAGCGGCACTGGCCGCCGCCGGTGCGCTCGCCGCCGCCCCCGCCTTCGCCGCCCCGCCCCCCGCCGGCGCGCAGGTCTTCGCACGCAGCTGCGCGATGTGCCATACGACCAATACGGGCGGCGCCAACAAGCTGGGCCCTAACCTCGCAGGCGTTTCGGGCCGAAAGGCGGGCAGCATCCCCGGTTTCCGCTACTCGCCGGCGATGGCCAAGGCCGGCGTGACCTGGAATGCCAAGACGCTCGATGCTTTCCTGGCGAAGCCCTCTGGCATGGTGCCCGGCAATCGCATGGGCTTTGCCGGGGTCAAGGATCCGGCTCAGCGCGCCGCGCTGGTGGCGTATCTGGCGTCGCTGCCGAAGTAACCCTCTGCCGAAACACAAAAAAGGCCCGCCGGAGCAATCCTGCGGGCCTTTTGCTTTGCGTCGTCCGAACCCTCAGCCCCCGCGCAGAGCCTCGGTCGCAGCCACATCGACGGCACTGCCGACGATCGCCACCTTGTACAGTTCCCGCGCCGCCTCGACCGAGACGTAGCCGTCAAGCACGTCGTCCAGCACCGCCGCCGGATCGCGCTCCGCCGCAAGGCCGTAGCCCGCGCCGCCCGCACCGCGCGCGATGGCGCGATCGCCGATCGCCACCGGCATGCGGTAGGTGCCCACGCGCTTTTCGGCATCGGTGCCCGCCCGCACGATCAGCTCGTTCGTCTCGGGCTGCGCGCCGCCGCCCAGCGCCCACGGCTTTTCCTTCGAACGCTTGGTGATAGACAGGAACTCGCCGTCCTGCGTGAAGCGGATCAGGCGCTCGGTGCCCATGCCTCCGCGGCGCTTGCCGGCGCCGCCCGAATCGGGCTTGATCTCGAACTGCTCCATCATCATGCCGGTCTTCATCTCGATGACCTCGATCGGCGTGTTGCGCACGAGGCTGCCCGAGATGTGGTTGGTGGCGTTGATGCCGTCGAACTCGGCACTGCCGCCCCAGCCCACCGGCTCGTTGTTCGACACCGCGTACATCGACTTGGTGACCGGATCGGTGCCGATCATCATGAAGCCCAGCGTATCGCCGCCCGAACAGGCCGCGATGCGTTCGGGCATGCCCTGCGCCAGCGCCTTGTAGACCAGCTCCAGCGCAAGGTGCGCGGGCCACTGGGTGAAGGTGGCGGCGGGGTACACCGCGTGGAACAGGTTGCCTTCAGGCGCGATCACCTTGAGCGCGCGGAACGAACCCGCGTTGTTGCGCTGCGACGCCGAAGTCAGCGATTTCAGCACAAACTTGCAGATCGTCTCGGTCAGGCCGATCGGGATGTTGATCGGACCCAGCACCGCCGGGGAGGAGCCCGAGAAGTCGCAGGTCAGGCCCTCGTCGTCGATGGTGACCTTGACGTGGATCGGCACCGGATCATCGCTGATGCCGTCGTCATCGACCACATCGCCCGCTTCCCAGGTGCCGCGCGGCAGGTCGGCCAGCGCGCGGCGCACCAGCGCCTCGCTTGCCACCTTGATCCGCTCCACCGCCTCGTCGAAGGCCTCGCGACCGAACTTGCCGAGGATCGCGTTCAGGCGCTCGACGCCGGTGCGGGTGGCCGCCACCTGCGCGTCGAGATCGCCCATCACCGGCCCGGGCATGCGCGAATTGAACTTGATGATGTCGATGATGTCCTTCACCGGCGCGCCATCCTTGTAGATGCGGGTGCCGGGGAAGATCAGGCCTTCCTGGTGCATGTCGGTGGAATCGAGCACGTAGCCCGGATCCTTGGCGCCAAGGTCCATCCAGTGCGCGCGGATGCAGGTATAGGCGAAGGGCCTGTCCTCGCCGTCGGCGAAGACCGGCGCGAACAACGTAGCATCCAGCGCATGCGCCGAATTCCAGTACGGGTAGTTCATGATGAAGATGTCGCCGGGGCGCATCGTCTCTGCGCCCGCGAACTCCACGCCCTTGCGGATTGCGTAGTCGTTGGCGCCCAGGAAGAATGCGAGGCCCGGCGCGTCCGAAATCAGTTCCAGATCGGCGTCGTAGATCGAGATACCGAAGTCCAGCACCTCGTAGATCACCGGGTTGAACGCGGTGCGGATCAACGTGCGGCGCATCTCCTCGGCGGCGGAGACGAGGTAGCTGCGGATGACCTCTACGGTCGCGCCATCAAGCTTCGTTTCGGTGCTCATGCGGACTTCCTGCGGACGATGAGGTGGCCGTGCGGATCGACGGCGACGGTCTGGTCGGAATGGATGACGGTGGTGGTGGTGCCTTCCTCGACGATTGCGGGACCGTCGAAGGTGTGGCCCGCGCCCAGCAGCTTGCGATCGTAGACCGCAAACGGCGTGCGTTCGCGCAGGGCGAAGCAGAACGCCTCACGCGAACCGATCTGCGCGTCCGATGCCGGGCCGGTGGCCTCGGGCACGATCGGCAGGGTGGGCTTGGGCATGACCGCGCTGGCGCGCACGCGCAGCGTGACGATCTGAACCGGCGCGGCGATGGCGTGGCCGTAGCGCTCGCGGTGGAGGTCGTCGAAGCGGGCGCGCAGCGAGGCGAGATCCTCACCCTCGGGCAGTTCGATCTCCAGCGCGTGTTCCTGCCCGGCATAGCGGCATTCGACGAGGCGCAGGAAGCGGCGCTCGGTCTGGGTGCCGCTCTGCCCTTCAAGCTGCGCGCGCGCGTCCTCGATGAGCGTCGCGAACGCCTCTTCCACCGGGCCCTGCGCCTCGGGTTCGAGCAGGCGCAGCTGGGTCAGCGCGACGTCGGTGACGATATCCGACATCAGCATGCCCCAGGCCGAGAACACGGCCGGGTTCTGCGGCACGATCAGTTCGGCGTTCATCACCTCGCGGGCGATCAGCGGGGCAATCAGCGGACCGGCGCCGCCGAAGGCGAGCATCGAGAAGTCGCGCGGATCGCGGCCGCGCTCGACGGTGATCTCGCGGATGGCACCGGCGGTGCGGGCGACGAGAACGTCGAAGATGCCCGCCGCCGCGCGGTCGATATCGATGCCGAGCGGCCCGGCAACGCGGTTCTGCATGCCCTGCCTCGCGGCGGGAACGTCGAGGTCGACGGTGCCGCCCAGGAAGGTAGAGGGGTCGAGGAAGCCCAAAATCAGCGCCGCGTCGGTTGTGGTCGGCTCATTGCCGCCGCGACCGTAGGCGATCGGGCCGGGCTGCGAACCGGCGCTCTGCGGGCCGACTTGCAGTAGCCCTTCCTGCACCCAGGCGATCGAGCCGCCGCCCGCGCCGATGCAGCGGATGTCGAAGATCGGGATCAGTGCCGGAAGGTCCGCGAGCGGCGCCTCGTGCATGACCAGCGGCTCGCCGTCCTCGATCACTGCAGCGTCAAGGCTGGTGCCGCCGTAGTCCAGCGTCAGCACGCGGTCGCGGCCGATCGCCTTGGCCAGCTGGCCCGCGCCGATGAGGCCACCGGCAGGGCCGGACAGCACGGTATAGATCGGCGCCTGCCGCGCGGTCTGCGCGGTCATCGCCCCGCCTGCGGAGCGCATGATGAGCAGCTTGCCGCCGAACCCGTTCTCGACCAGCCCGTTCTCAAGACGGCCGACGTAATCGTTGAAGATCGGGTTGATGTAGGCATCGACCACGGCGGTCGCGGTGCGTTCGTACTCGCGGTATTCGCGGGTGATCGCGCTGGAAGCGGAGACCGCCAGCTGCGGATAGGCCGCGCGGATGACTTCGGCGGCGCGCGCCTCATGCACCGGGTTGCGGTAGCTGTGCAGGAAGCAGATCGCGACCGAGCGGATGCCCGCCTCGGCCAGCTTGCCCGCAGCGTCCAGCACGGCGGCTTCGTCGAGCGGTTCCACCTCGTTGCCGTGCGCATCAATGCGGCCGCCGACGCCGAAGCGGTGGCGGCGCTTCACGATGCTCGCCTCGCGCTGGTAACGGTAGTCGTACATCGAGGCGGCTGGAACGTCGGCGCGGCCGATCTCGAACACGTCGCGGAAGCCCGCATTGGTGATGATGCCGGTCTCGACCCCGCGCCGTTCGATTACCGCGTTGAGGCCCAGAGTGGTGCCGTGGACGAACAGTTCGGTGTCGTTCAGTGACACGCCGAGGCGGTCGAGCGCGGCCAGAACGCCGCGCACCGGTTCGTCAGGGGTGGTCGATGCCTTGGCGAGCCTTGTCGTTCCCGTTTCGGAATCGAACAGGATCGAATCCACGAATGTCCCGCCGATATCGACGGCGACGCGAAATCTCTTCATGCACTGCTTTCCCGGATGTGAATCCCTGAACTCGCCGCCGATGATATTGCGCAAACGGCACAAGTCTTCGCGAAGTCATTGCATCACGCGCAAGACCCGCCCTCTCCCCTTTGCCCTGCCCGATACGTCTGACACCATTGAGCCATACCCGCCCTTCCGCCGCGCCTCCCCGTGGCGGCGGGCACTGGAGACATTTTCGATAATGAAGCTGCTGCGCAAGATCGCCGGGATCGTCGAACGCAATCCCGAACGCCCGCCCCAAGAGGGGGAACTGCGCCGCTGGCCGTTCCTGACGATGGTGCTGATCGGCGTCTCGATCTCCGTCCCGTTCTTCGCGTTCGGTGGACAGCTGGGCCAGCATGCGAACTTCACCACCGTCGCCATCGGCGTGATCCTGGGCAGCGCGCTGCTGGGCCTGTGGGGCGTGCTGACCGGCTATGTCGGTCTCGTCGCCCGCCTGCCCACCGCAATGATCATCCAGCGCACTTTCGGGCGGCGCGGGTCGATGGCGATCGTGGGCATGATGGTGCTGACCTCGTTCTGCTGGTTCGGTCTGCAGACGCAAATCCTCGTCAAGAGCCTCGCGGCGATCCTGCGCACCCAGCTGGCCTATGAACTGGACGAGCGGATCGGCGTCGTCCTCGTCGGCGCGCTGATCGCCTCGACGGCGGTGATCGGGGTCAAGGCGATGGGCAAGGTCGCCGTGGTCAGCGTGCCGCTGCTGCTGATGGCGACGCTGGTACCGCTGGCGATCGGGCTGGACCGGCACGGCATGGCGGGACTTTTCGCTGCTCGCCCGATCACAGAGCCGATGGGGCTTGGAATGATCGTCTCGGTGGTCGTCGGCGCCGAAGTGTTCGGCTGCTCGATCAACCCCGACCTGAGCCGCTTCCTGAAGACCGCGGGGGACAATGCGACGGCGATGACGATCAACTACGCCATCGCCTTTCCGCTGCTGCTGATCCTCGCCGCCGCGCTCGGTACGCTCTACGGCAACGCCGATCTCGTCGCGACGATGCTGGCGGCGGGCATCGCGCTGCCGGGCACGCTGATCATCATCCTCGCCACCTGGACCAGCAACGACAAGAACCTCTACGCCTCGGCGCTGGCGCTTTCGGCGCTGTTCCCGAAGGTTGAGCGCTGGCAACTGGCGGTCGTCGCGGGCGTGCTGGGCACCTGCCTCGCCGCGGCCGACATCCTTGGCCACTTCATCGTCTGGCTGACTTTCATGGGCCTGCTGATCGCGCCGATGTCGGGCGCCTATGTCGCCGACTTCCTGATGAAGCGCAGCCGCTACACCGACGCCAATGCACCGATCCCGGCGTTCCGCGCCGCGCCGCTGATGGCATGGGTGTTCGGCATAGCAGTCGGCGTGGCGGCGCTGCCGCGCGCGAACGTCGGCCTCGGCCTGTTCGAGATCACCCATGCCCCCACCGTCGATGCCCTGCTGGCGGCGATGGTGTTTCTCTTCGTGGCCGACCGGGTGCCCGGCTCGCGCCCCGCCGCAGCCCTTACCTGAACGGAGCTTTCATGACCGACACCCTCAGCCCCATCACCCGCATGTTCGACTGGTGGAACAGGGCCTTCCGCGAACACGCCTTCACGCCCGACGCCTTTGCGGCGCACTACACCGACGATGCCCAGTTCATCGTCGACGGCGGCGTGCGCGGCACCGGCCCCGAAGCCATCTGCGCCCACTTCGCCCGAATTCGCGAGCGTTGCGATGCGGTCGAACTGGTCACCCCTGTGATCGCGACGCTCGCCGACGAGACACAGGGCTTCGTGCAATATCGCTGCACCTTCACCGCCAAAGGCAAGTCCGGTTCCGAAGTCTGCATGGCCCATGCCCGGTTCCGCGACGGCAAGATCGCCCGCTTCGAGGTCATCGGACGGCCCGAAGCCAGCTGATCGGCATCAAAAAAGGCCCGGCCGCTTCATGCGACCGGGCCTTTTCTTATTTCATTATCCCGCTGGCAGGTCACATCAGCGGCGCGAGGTACTTCTGGGCATCCGCCGCAGTGCGCAACGGGTCGGTGGGCACGTCGTATTCCACGAAGAAGTGCTCGATCCCCGCCTTCTCCGCCGCCGGGATGATGCGGCGAAAGTCCACCAGACCCGTGCCCGGATCGCGCACGCTGCCATCAGCGGCGACGTCCTTCATGTGGACCATCCGGAACCGGCCGGGATGGCGCTTGAAGTAGGCCACGGGATCGACGCCCGCCTTGGTCGCCCACGCAAGGTCGAGTTCGAACTTCAGTTTGTCGGGGTCGGTGCCTTCGATGATCAGGTCGTAGGGGACGTCGGGGCCGACCTTTTTGAATTCCTGATCATGATTGTGGTACGCCAGCTGGAACCCGCGATCGTGAGCAGCCTGCGCGGCGCGGTTCAGCGCGGCGATGAGTTGCTTGATCTGCTCCAGCGACTGCAGCTGCGAGGGCCAGCTGATCTGCCACACGATGTACTTCTGGCCGAGCGGCCGGGCCTGCTTGGCGCAGGCGTCGATCAGGCCCTCGACGTGATCGAAGTCGAACGCCTCGATGAACTTGCGCTCGAAGGTGGCGCGGTCGATGCGGCCCGCCACGCCATCGTCGAACACTTCGTACAAGCCCGGCGGCATGATGTGCTGAGAGGGCGAAACGAGGCCGTTGCGATCGAAGACATCGCGGACGAAAGCCGGGTCGCGGCCGAAGCTGCCGAGCGTCTCGACCTCGCGGTATCCCATCTTCGCGACCTTCGCCACGGTGCCCTCGAAGTCGGCATCCAGCAGCGTCATCAGGGTGTAGAGCTGGATGCCCAGCGGCCGCTTCGGCGGGCGGGCAAAGGCGCCGGCGCCGCCCAGCATGGAGCCTGCCGCCAGCCCAGTCGCCAACAGGGCCGTACCGCCCAGCAGGCCACGGCGGGAAAGGGCGAAGTCGGTCATCACAGCACTCCTTGCTTCATCTGGTCGGCCGCGAAGGCGGCAGCGCGCGCTGTCAGCGCCATGTAGGTCAGCGACGGGTTCTGCGCGGCCGAAGCGGTCATGCAGGCGCCGTCCGTCACGAACACGTTCGCCGCGTCATGGCACTGGTTGCGCGCGTTGAGAACCGCCTGCGCCGGATCGTCGCCCATTCGCGCGGTGCCCATCTCGTGAATGGCGAGGCCACCCGACCCGAGGGTATCGCCGACCATGATGTCGGTAGCCCCGGCGGCCTCCAGCATGGCTTTCGCCTCTGCGGCCATGTCCCTGGCCATCGCCAGTTCGTTCTCGTGCCAGTGGAATTCGACGTGCAGCTGCGGACGGCCCCAGTTGTCGGTCTGGCTGGAGAGCGTAGCGCGGTTGTCGGCATAAGGCATGCATTCGCCCATGCCGCCGATGAACATCTGCCACGGCCCCGGCTGGCGCAGACGGTGCTTGAGCGACAGGCCGATGTCGTCGCCCTCTCCTCCCCGCGTCCACATCTGGCGCGAGGCGCTGCCCTGGTAGCCGTAGCCGCGCCGGAACTGCCGGTCGCTGCCGTCGAGGTTCTGAAAGCGCGGGATATAGATGCCGCTCGGCCGGTTGCCCATCGGCATGCGGTCGGTGAAGCCGGGGATCGTCGCCAGACCGAATGGTCCCATGACGTGATCCATCAGGTAGCGGCCGAGTGCGTCGGAACGGTTCGCGAAGCTGCGTCCGGTCTGCGTATCGAGGGAATTGAGCAGGATCTGCGTCGACCCCAGCGTCGAGGCATTGAGGAACACCACCCGCGCCGAAACGGTGCTGCGCGTGCGGCTTTTCGCGTCGATGATCCGCACGCCGGTGACGCGGTTCGTCGCCGGATCGTGGATGAGCGAGTCCACCACCACGTCAGTCATCACCTTGAGCCGCCCGGTCGCCTTCGCGGCCGGAAGCGTCGAACTTTCGCTGCTGAAGTAGGAACCGGTGGAGCAGCCCCGGATGCACGGGCCGCAGTAGTGGCACGGCTGGCGGTCGCCGATCGGCTGGGTCAGCACGGCGCTGCGTTCGTTGATGATCGGGCGCCCGCCGAACTTCGCGGCAACCGCACCCTTCACGTGCTCCTCCACGCAGTTCATGCCGTGCGGGGGCATGAACTCGCCGTCGGGCAGAGAGGGAATGCCGTCCGCATCGCCGTTGACGCCGATGAAGCGCTCGACGTGCGAATACCACGGCGCAAGGTCGTCATAACCGATCGGCCAGGGAATGCCGTGGCCGTCCCTGCCCGCTTCGGAGAAGTTGAGCGGGCTCAGCCGAAAGGAAGCGCGCCCCCAGGTGATGGAGCGCCCCCCGAGGTGATAGCCGCGTATCCACGCGAAGTCCGCCTCGGGTGCGGTCTCGTAGGGGTTTTCGGCATCATTGACGAACCAGTGTTCGTTGGCGTCCGAAAGTCCCGCCATGAGCGACTGGACCTTGTAGTCGCGCTGATAGCGGTGGCGGTCGCCGAAGCCGCGATAGGGCAGCTCGTAAGGGGCGAGGTGCTCGGTGACGTAGTCGCTGGCAGGATCGACGTCGCGGCCACGCTCCAGCAACAGCACAGAGAAGCCGCGCTCAGTCAGTTCCTTCGCGGCCCAGCCGCCCGAAATGCCCGAGCCGACGATGATGACGTCAGCATCCATCAGGCGCCTGCTCCGCTGGCAAGGCTCATCGAAATTCCCCAGACGTAGAGAGAGGGCGCCTTATCGTCGGCGCCCAGTGCCGCGCAGGCGTCGTAGGAGCCGGGCACGAGGTTGAGATCAAGCTCCTGGCTCGCGCCGATCTCGCTGGTGTAATAGCCGTAGACGGTCAGCTTGCGCAGCGTCGGCGCCTTGAAGCGCGTGCCGTCGTAGAGCGTGACCACCGGATCGCCCCCGGCAGCGAAGGCGGCCAGCACGAGATCGAGTTCGGCGTCGCAGCGGCGGCGCTCCTCGTCGTTCATCCAGTGCTGGTACATCATCTCGATGAACCCGGTGACGCCCGCATCTTTCGCGCCGGGCGTATCGTCGGCAGGAATGACGAGGTCCACCAGCCGCTCCAGCGCGGCGTGGTGTTCAGGGGCAAATGGGGTGTAAGGCGGAGGCAGCGGCACCGACGGAGCCGCATCGCCACCGCCCATCATATGACCTGCATGATCCGCCATGCCCTGTGCTATCGCCGGCGTGCTGAACGCGGCGGCGGCGATCCACTTGAGAATGTCCCTGCGGTGCAATGCCTTGCCCTGTTGCCTGTAATCTATCCTGTCGTTCACACGAACCGGGCCGGTGGGGGCACCCCCCACCGGCCCTGTCCGATCAGAACTTCACGCCGACCTCGACGCCGTACTGGCGCGGGCTGTTGTAGCTGGCAAGCGTCGAGGTCCCCAGTGCGTGGGGTCCGACCGCCATCGGCGTTCTCTCGTTGCTGAGATTGCGGCCGATCGCGGAGAGCGACCACATGCCCTTCTGCAGCGTAACCTTGGCGTTGAAGAACGTCTTCGGCCCGGTCTCCAGCGAGTTCTGGACGTCCCAGTAGACGTTGCCGCGATGCGACATGTCACCATGCGCGACAAGCTTCAAATCGTCGGTCAGATCGGCTTCGTAGTCGATGCCGAGCTGCGCCGTGAAGCGGTAGATCTGCGGGATTACGTTGTTGTGATAAGCGTCCTGATCCTCGGGCACGAAGTTCTTGATCTTCACATCCGAATAACCGACCGAGCCGTTGATGCTGAGCCCGCGCGTCGGCCGGATCGACAGCTCGGCTTCTGCACCCATCACTTGCGTCTTTCCGATGTTGGAGATGGCAGTGTAGATACCGTCACCCTCCAGCACGCGCGAGGTGGAGAACTGCTGCCCCTTGAAGTCGGTGTAGAACAAGGCGCCGTTCAAGGTCATCAGGCTGCCGCCAAAGTTGCTCTTGAACCCGGCTTCGAAGTTGTCGGCCGTTTCGGGGGCGTAATACAACAGCGTTTCGGCGCTGCTGCTGGGGTTGAACCCGCCCTTGCGATAACCGCGCGAGTAGGTCGCATAAGTGAACAGGTCCGGGCTCCATTTGTAGGAGACAGATGCCTTGCCCTGCGGCTCGCTGAACTTCTGCTTGAGGATCTGGCCGCTCAGGCGATCGAAGTAGGACTGGTTTTCCCAGTCGTAGCGCAAGCCGCCGGTCAGTTCGAGGCGGTCGGTCAGTTCGTAGGACGCCTGGCCGAACAATGCGAACGTCTCATAGTGCCTCAGGCTGTCGTTCAGGCCCGGCGTGCCGCCGACAGGACCGTAGCTGCTCTGATAATCGCGCTTTTCGTCCTGGTAATAGCCGCCGACGTTCCACTTGAACGGCCCTTCGCCGGTCGAAGTCAGGCGCAGTTCCTGCGACCAGGTCGTATCGACGAAGTGCACGGTCTGCGTATAGGCATCGACCGCCGTGAAATCGCCATCCGCCGTGGTGTAGTCGCGCCCGCGCGAATAGGCGGTAACGGAGGTGAGCGTCGCCCCGCCAAGTGCCCAGTCGCTTTTCAGCGAATAGCCGCGCAGCTTGGTCTTCACGATGCCCGCCTGGTTCTCGCTCGGATCGGGGATGGTATCCTTGAAGTCCACATCCGGCACCGGGGCCAGCCAAAGGCCGCCGGTCTTGCTATCGGTCGTCGTGGCGCTAAGGGCGAAAGTCAGGTCTTCGGTCGGCGTGAACAGCAGTTGCGCGCGCGTGGTCAGGCCCTTGCCGAAATCGACGTTCTTCGGATTCGCCAGATTCTTGATGAGGCCATCGGTATCGTAAGCCGATGCGCCGACCGAGAAGTACAGCTTATCCTTGAAGATCGGACCGGACAGTCCGACCAGACCGCGCTTTTCGTCACCGTTGAAATACTGGAACGAGGCGTTTCCGGTGTATTCGTTGGTCGGCTTGCGCGTCACGATGTTGATGGCGCCCGCGATCGCGCCGCCGCCGTAGAGCGTGCCCTGCGGACCGCGCAGGATTTCGATCTGCTGGACGTTGACGAGGTCCTGCTGGAAGAACATCTGGCCCGGCTGGACGACACCGTCGACGACGGTGGCGAAGGGAAACTCGCCGTCACGGCCGAGCGTGGTGAAACCACGGAACGACACGGTCTTGTAGCCCGGATAGAGGCCGTCGAGCACGACGAGGTTCGGGGTCAGGCGCACCGCGTCCTGCAGCGTGCGCAAGTCGGCATTACCGATCTTCGCGGCCGTCACGACGCTGATCGGGTCGGCGACGGTTTGCGCGGTCTCGTTGCGCTTGCGGGCGGTGACGGTGATCTCGTTCGGCGCGCTCGGCTCGTCGGCGGTCTGGGCCATGGCGGGCGCGGAGAAGGTGGCGAACGCCCCGGAGACCAGTCCGGCACAAACCAGCGCCTTGGTCGAAATGGCAGTCATGTATCGTGTCTTCATGGATCAAACCCTCATGCGCTGAAAGGCCGGGCGCCACCGCGAAAATGCGATAACGCGCCAACTGACTTCCTCCTGGTTGCCTGCATTCGTGCCGCGCTCGTTCCGGCGCGGTGCTCTTGTCTTCTCTGCGGGCCTTGCGGCCGGTCCTGATGCTTCCATTTCAGCCTGGTGCGATCAATGCGATCGCCATCCCGGTTTCATTGTCGCTGACGCAAATTAGCGCCCGCGATCGCCGCGAAATATCAGCCCACGCCCTCCATCGCCCGCTGCACGCCTGGCGTGTCACCCAGGCAGCCGAGCCCGGCAAGCGTAGCCGCGATGCGCCCGGCGTCCGCGGCGCTCACGTCCTGGAACGGCGAACGCACCCGCCCGCCGGGGACGCCGCGCGCATTGAGCGCCGCCTTGAGGATGGCGGCGGCGGAACCGAAGCGCCCGACCAGCGAAGGTGTGAACCATTCGCGCATGATGACGCGATCCTTCGCCCCGCAGGCAAGCGCCCGGTCGAAGTCGCCCTGCCATGCCAGGTTGTAGAAATCCGGCTGGTTGTGGCCCAGCACACCGCCCGCGCCCATCGTTCCGTCCGCATCGTGCAACCGCACCATCGTGAGGCCCACTTCGTCCAGCGGCAGGCCGAACACGCGGACCTCGGCGTGAAGCGCGAAAAAGGTCGCCATGAAATGCGCCATGTCACCCGTCGAATGCTTGATCGCTACCACCGCGTCGAGAGCGGCGATGCGCTCCAGCAGCGGCAGGGACAAGTCGATCTCGGTGCCCGGCGGCCAGTTGTAGACGCAGATCGGCAGGCGACTGTGCCGCGCGATCGTCGTGTAGAAAGCAAGGATGTCCTCGTCGCCGGGCCGCGCATAAGGCGGCGGCGTCACCAGCGCGCCGGAGAAGCCGGCGGCATGGGCCTGCTCGATGTGCGCCAGCACTTCCGCAGGCGTATAGGCGCTGCACCCCGCGATCAGCGGCAGCCGCTTGCCCATCTGCGCGCCCGCCGCCGCGAACAGCGCATGGCGTTCGCCGGCGTCTAGGCTGAACCACTCGCCGGTCGTCCCCGCGACGACCAGCCCGTGCATGCCTTCCCCATGAAGCCATTCGAGCAGAGTGCCGAGAGCATCGAAGTCGAGGTTGCGCTGGTCGTCGAACGGGGTCGTGATCGCCGGGAGGTATCCCTTCCAGCCAACTCGGTCACGCTTGCAGGCCACGAATGCTCCTTCCAGTAGTACGGCGGGTCATCTGACCTGCCGCACCCTGGTCGTAGCCGGGCGTTGCACCGTTCGCCGAAAACTTGTGTGCGCGCGCCGCAATCAAGCAGCCAGTGCGCACTGCGCCCTCAACCGAGCGGCTGGGGTATAACTTCGATGGCAAGCGTGCCGCCGCCCGCCGCGACTTCCAGAAGACGGTCGATGTTGGGATGCGCGCCGGGGCGGTTGCGGGCATCGGCAGTGTGCTCGGCGAATACGTCGAGGCCATGCTCCGCCGCGCGGGCGTCGAGCGTGCCGAACGACTGCTTGAGGTACTGGTAGACCGCGAGCGAACCCTGCTTGCCCGGCTGATTCTCGATGCTGGCGACCACCGCGCCGTCAATCCCGACGAGATCGATGCGATCCACCCCCGCGATCGGCGGAAACTGCTGCAGATTGTCCTTGAACGTCGGGCCGGCCTGAATCATCGAATTGGGTTCCTGTGCTGGTTGCCCGGGCTGGAAGCCCGTGCTGCTCCTGCGCCCCTAGCACCGTGCACCGACATCGGCCAACTGGGATGCCGGCCCAGGCACGCGAGACCGCCCCGCCCCCCCGTTGCGGCAGCTCGGACCGTGACTTCGCCTTAAACTGGCAACGCGCTCAGCCCGTTTCCACCGTCAGGCGGTGAGGTCATCGCCGATCGCGCGGGCGAGGATGACCATGAACTTGTCATCCGCATCGCCGAAGCCCTGCAGCGGCTCCCAGCCCCCCGCCAGCAGCAGCGTGTCGGCGCTGCGCGGATCGTACTTGTGGCTGTTTTCGGTGTGGATCGTCTCGCCCGCCGCCATCGTGAAAGAGCGACCGCAGACCTCGAAATCGATGTCGCGCGTCGCCGCGATGTGCATCTCGATCCGGGCGCGATCGTCGTTCCAGACCGCCCGGTGCGCAACCCCGTCACGCGGAATCGTGCCGCCAAGCTCCTGGTTGATGCGCTCCGCCAGATTGAGGTTGAACGCCGCCGTCACGCCTTGCGCATCGTCGTAGGCGCGGACGAGTTCCGCCTCCGCCTTGATGCGATCGAAGCCGATCAACAACAGGCTGCCCGCGCCCAGCGTCTCGCGCATCGAACGCAGCAAGTCGGCGGCCGCCATCGGCTCCATGTTGCCGATCGTGGAGCCGGGAAAGAAGCCCAGGCGCCGATGATCGGCCACTTCGGCGGGCAGCGCGGTGGGCACGCTGAAGTCCGCCTCGACCGGGTGGATCGGCAGGTCGGGATAGCGCGCCGCCAGCGCCTCGCAGGATTCGGAAAGGAATGTACCCGAAATGTCGATCGGCACGTAAGCGGCGGTCCAGATCGCATCGAGCAGCAACGGCGTCTTGGTCGCGCTGCCCGCGCCGAACTCCACGACGACGTGATGCCGCGATCCGACCATGCGCCCGATCCGCGTGGCGTGGGCCATGAGGATGCCGGTCTCGACGCGGGTAGGATAGTATTCGGGCAGCCGCGTGATCTCCTCGAACAACTGGCTGCCGCGATGGTCGTAGAACCAGCGCGCCGGGATCGCCTTGCGCGGCTGCGAGAGGCCGGTCAGCACGTCGCGGCGGAACTGCGCGCGCAGGGCATCGCGGGAGGTATCGATCAGTTCGCGGACGGCGGTGGCCATGGTCTACAAGTCCTTAGCGAGGCGCACGCCGGTGAACTGCCAGCGCTTGTCGGGGGGAAAGAAATTGCGGTACGTGGCGCGCGAGTGCCCGCGCGGCGTTGCGCAGCTGGCGCCCTTGAGCACGCACTGCCCGGACATGAACTTGCCGTTGTACTCACCCACCGCGCCCGCCGCAGGGCGGAAACGCGGATACGGCAGGTAAGCGGAGCGGGTCCATTGCCAGCAGTCCCCGAACAGCCCAGGCGAACCTTGGGGGTGGATTCCGAACGCTCCGGCCCCCGCGTCGAGTTGGACGCCAACCGACGGATCATGCCCCGCCGCCGCGACTTCCCATTCGAATTCGGTCGGCAGGCGGTGCCCCGCCCAGGTGGCGAAGGCGTCGGCCTCATAGAACGAGACATGCGCAACCGGCGCATCGGGCAGGATCGGCTGGAGACCGGACAGCGTGAAGGCCATGTCCTCGCGCCAGTAGAGCGGCGCCGTCAGCCCCTCTGCATTGATCCAGGCCCACCCGTCCGACAGCCACAGCGCCGGGTTGCGATAGCCGCCGTCGGCAACGAACTCCGCCCATTCGCGGTTCGTCACGAGACGACGGGCAAGAGCGAAAGGTTCGAGCAGCACCTCATGCGCCGGGCCTTCGTTGTCGAACGCGAAGCCAGCTTCCCCGCCGCCATGGCCGATCCGATGAAGGCCGCCTTCGTGCCGGTGCCAGTCCATCGGCACGGCGGACGCCGTCCCGCTCTCCGGCGCGCGCGGATAGGCATAGGCGGGAGCCAGGGGGTTCAGCGAAAGCGCATGCTTCAGGTCGGTGAGCAGCAGTTCCTGATGCTGTTGCTCGTGGTTGAGCCCCAATGCGATCAGTTCGGCAAGATCGGCGCGATGCAAAAGCAGTTCCACATGCGCATCGACATGAGCGCGGTAGGCCAGCACCTCGTCCAGCGCGGGTCGCGAGAGCATCCCGCGCTGCGGGCGCGCGTGGCGCGGCCCTTCCGCCTCGTAATAGGAATTGAACAGGAAAGGCCAGGCGTCGTCGAAAAGCCTGTAGCCGGGCAGGTGGTCGCGCAGCACGAAAGTTTCGAAGAACCACGTCGTATGCGCCAGATGCCACTTCGCCGGAGAAGCGTCCGGCATGGACTGAATGGTGGCGTCGGCATCGGACAGCGGCGCGACAAGCGCCTCGGTAAGACCGCGGACCATAGCGAACCGGGCTGCCTGGCATGAAGCTGAGGCCACCGGGGGCGAACGGTCGGTCATGGAGGCCATGCCGCTCTAACGACCAGTACCGTCAGCGGATGCATGACTAAACGAATATTGCGACGAATTGCGCTCGCCCGCATTTGATCCGGGACGAGCGGCGCCGGTCGGAGAATGAATACGCAGCAGAGCCGCGCCGTTAAAAAAAGCGGCGAGCAAATTTCCGGACCGCAACTTTTTGCCACCCACCAGCGAACAGCGATGGGAAAGCGCTCGATCAGAGCGCTTTCGCCTTGAACCCGTTGGAGCCCCCCGTTGGAGCAGAGCCGATGAAAATCCGGAAGAATTTCGCCTTGTCGCTGGCCGTTGGTCTATTCATGGCCGCCGTGCCGAGCCAGAGCTTCGCCGCCCTGCCGCAAGGCGCGAAAGCCCCCGACTTCACCCTGAACGCCGCGCTGGGGGGCAAGCCCTTCGATCTCTCGCTGGCCAAGGCGCTGAAGAAGGGGCCGGTCGTGCTTTACTTCTTCCCCGCCGCCTTCACGTCCGGCTGCACGGTCGAGGCGCACCTCTTCGCCGAAGCCACCGGCGATTTCAAGAAGCTGGGCGCCAGCGTGATCGGTGTGACCGCGGGCAATGTCGAACGTGTCGCCGAATTCTCGAAGTCGGAATGCCGCAACCAGTTCGCCGTCGCCGCCGACCCGAACGCCAAGGTCGCCGCCAAGTTCGACGCGACGATGCAGGGCGGCAAGCAGACGATTTCCAACCGTACCTCGTTCGTGATCGCCCCCAACGGGACGATCCTGCTCAGCTACACCGACATGAACCCGCAGGCCCACATCGAGAAGACGATGGCGGCAGTGCGCGCATGGAAAGCCAAGCACGGCTGACCTTTTCCCCACGATCGATCCTTCCCGTCGCCAAGAGGCCCCGTCATGCTTGTTGCCCTGTTGTCCGCCTTCCTCGGCGGGCTGATCCTCAACCTGATGCCCTGCGTCTTTCCGATCATCTCGCTGAAAGCGTTCGGGCTGGCCCGCCAGGGCGGCGATCCGCAGCGGATGCGGCATGAGGGGCTGGCGTTCCTCGGTGGAACCCTGCTGGCGATGCTGGCCCTCGCCGGCACGCTGATCGCCCTGCGTGCCGGCGGGCAGGCGGTGGGCTGGGGCTTCCAGCTCCAGTCCCCGCTCGTGGTCGCCGTGCTGGTGCTGGTGTTGCTGGGTTCGGCGCTCAACCTTGCCGGTCTCTTCGAGTTCGGCCTGGGCCTGCAGCGCATGGGCCAGACGCTCGACGGGAAGGACGGGATGCTGGGTGCGGCGCTCACCGGCGCGCTGGCCGTGGTGGTGGCGACGCCCTGCGCCGGACCGTTCATGGCAGGGGCCATCGGCTTCGCGCTCGTCCAGCCGCCGCTGGCCGCGCTAGCCATCTTTGCGGCGCTGGGCCTGGGCGTGGCCGCGCCCTTCACGGCGCTGTCCTTCAGCCCGGCGCTGGCGAGGCGCCTCCCGCGACCCGGAGCATGGATGACGACGCTCAAGCATGCGCTGGCCTTTCCGATGCTGGCCGCCGCCGCATGGCTGCTATGGGTGCTGGCACAGCAGACCGGAAGTGCGGGCCTGGCCCTGATGCTGGGTTGCGCCCTGCTGCTGGCCTTCACATGCTGGATCTACGGCATGGCGCAAAGGCGCGCGATGGCCGGTCGCCCCGCCCCTGTCCTGCAAGGGCTCACGATCGCAGGCGCGGCGGCGATCGCGGCGCTCTGCGCCCTGCCGGGCAATGCGCTGCGGGCCTCTCCCCCGGCCGCGCAGATGCAGGCATCCGCTGGCAGCATACGGACCGACATCGCGCCGGTGCCCTGGTCGCCTGAAGCGGTCGCGAAGGCGCGGGCGGCCGGTCACGCCGTCTTCGTCGATTTCTCGGCCGAATGGTGCCTGACCTGCAAGGTCAACGAAAAGGCAGTGCTTTCCACCGCCGCTTTCAAGGACGGCATCTCGCGCACCGGCACCACCTACATGGTGGCGGATTCCACCAACTATGATGCGCGGATCGAACAGGCTATGATGGAACTGGGCCGCTCCGGGCTGCCGCTCTACCTCGTCTATCCGGCCAAGGGCGGCGATCCGGTGATATTGCCGCAAGTGCTGGACACGAAGACCACGCTCGATGCACTGCAGGCCGCGTCCGGCAAGAAGGTTTGACGAGACGATGCATACGATCCCGCCCGTTCATCCCGGAAGCCGCGTGGCCCCTGAGTGAACGATACACTGTCGTCGGAGAAGGTGGCGCCGGAGAATGCCGCGCCGCAGGATGCATGGCCCGCCCTCATGCGGCGGGCGCAGGACGGCGACCAGCGCGCCTACCGGCTGGTCCTGCGCGCGCTGGTGCCGGTCGTTCGGGCCAGGGTGCGCCGCCGCATCTTCGACGACGCGCTGGCCGAGGACGTCGTGCAGGACGTGCTGATGACGCTGCATCGCCTGCGCCATACCTATGATCCGGCGCTGCCGCTGCTGCCGTGGGTCTCGGCCATCGTCTCGGCAAGGGCGGTGGATGCGCTGCGGCGGCAGGGTAGGTCGCGCGGAAGGGAGATCAACCGGGACGAAACCCTTTCCGGCACCGTCGATCCCGGCGCTGCGGCGGCTTTCGACGCCATCGGCGCCGAACGGGAACTCGCGGGGATGCTCAACATCCTGCCCGATCGCCAGCGCCAGATGATCGAGCTGGTGAAGCTGCAGGAGATGACGCTCGATGCCGCCGCGCAGGAAAGCCGGCTCTCCGTCTCCGCCGTAAAGTCCTTGCTGCACCGCGCGATCACCAGACTGCGCGAACATGGAAAGCAGACACATGGTTGACCATGACACCCTTATCGACACGCTTTGCGACGAGGCAGCGCCGGTACGGCGCGTGGCTCCGGCCTGGCGCCGGGCACTCGGCTGGACCCCGGTTGCGCTGGGCGTCGGCTGGCTCATGACGCAACTGCTCCATCGCGCCAGCACCGACTGGACCGGCCCCCTTGCCGGGGTCGCGGCCGCGAACATCCTGCTTTCGCTTGGCCTGGGGATCGCCGCGCTCATGGCCGCCCTGTCGGTCAGCGTGCCGGGCCGGGTCGCGCGGGTAAGCGGCTGGTTCGTGGCCTGCCTCGCTATGTGGTTGGGACTGGCAGTCTATAGCATCGGCATAGCCCGCCATCCCGTCGGGCAGCTGGGCCACGGCAGCTACTGCTTCACCTTCGTGCTGGTCGCCGGAGCCCCCATGATCGCGGTCACCGTGCTCGCGCTGCGCCGCACGCGGTCGCTCCATCCGGTCCGTTCCCTGACGTTCGCCGGGGCGGGAGCGGCATTTTTGTCGTTCGGACTGCTGGCGTTCTGCCACCCGATTGCGATGTCGGCGATGGACTTCGCCGGCCATCTCGCCGCCGGCATACTGCTCGGCGCACTGACCATTGCGATCGGCCGCAAGGCGATCGCGGCCTGAGAAATACTCGCGTATGCAGCGCATAATACCCGGCTTGACGAAGGCGTCCGTCAGAGGTCGCCCAATCCCTCCATTTCACGGTCATCCCGGCCAAGAGTGACGAAGCTGTCCAGAAGCCAGCTCGCCGCTGGCCCTGGTGGCGTATCACGCCGCCATATCCCCGAGAAGCGGTACGTGCCTCCGACATGGTCCGGCATAGCCAGCCGCACGAGCGTCCCGGCTACGAGATCGGCCTCGATCATCGGCAGCGGCATGTTCCCCCAGCCTATTCCCTGCCGCAACAGGGCGTGCTTTGCGCCTAGGTCGGCCAGGCGCCAGGTCTTGGGACTGAATACCGAATAATCGCTGCCCTCGGTGAAACGGGAGCGGTCCGTCAGCACCAGCTGCGTATAGTCCCGGCCTGCTCCCGGCGCGATTGCCATCATGCGACCGAGTGGATGGTCGGGAGCCGCCACAGGCACCATCGGCACAGACCCTGCCGAGCGGCTGTCGATGCCTTCGACCCCGGCGGACAATGGCCCGGACAGCCCGACCACGGCCTCCTTGTCCAACACCAGGGCGGTAACCGCGCCGAGCGCCTCGACATGGAGACGAAGCTGCACCGTGGGGAAGGTCGCGGCGAAATCGCGCAACACCTGACCGACCCGCTCGGCAGGCAGCATGACATCGACCGCCAGGTTCACCTCCGCCTCGAGCCCGTCGAGCATGCCCTTTACCTTGGCGCGCAGCCCGTCCACACCCTGCGAAATCGCCTTTGCTTCGGCCAGCACCGCACGGCCCTGTTCGGTCAGTTGCGGCCGCCGGGTGCCCTCGCGCTCGAACAGCATGACGCCAAGCTGCACCTCCAGATTGGCGATCCCGTAGCTGATAACCGAGACCGCGCGATTGAGCTTGCGTCCCGCCCCCGCGAAACTGCCGACTTCCACGACGGTCAGGAAGATCGTCAACTGATCGAGCGTCGGCGTGCCTGGATTACTCACTTTTCCATTTCCTCGAAAAGAACGATGGGTTTTATCTATCTGAACGGAAAAGATCGCAACCCATACAAAAGGCTCAACGAAGCGGCCCCTCTCACTCACCGCCGCTTTACCGGAGACCCAAGATGATCGAACTGCGTCCCTTCGACAGCCTCGGCGGCGCCAATCATGGCTGGCTCGACGCCAAGCATCACTTTTCTTTCGCCGACTACCACGATCCGGCCCGCATGCACTGGGGGAACCTGCGCGTGTGGAACGACGACGCCATCGCGCCGAAGACCGGCTTCCCGCCCCACCCCCATCGCGACATGGAAATCATCACCTATGTTCGCGAAGGCGCGATCACTCACGAGGACAGCCTGGGCAACAAGGGTCGCACCGAAGCGGGCGACGTCCAGGTCATGAGTGCGGGCACCGGCGTGCGTCACTCCGAATACAACCTCGAGGACGTGACGACGAAGATCTTCCAGATTTGGATCCTGCCCACTCGCAACGGCGAAGCCCCAAGCTGGGGCGCAAGACCCTTCCCAAAGGGTGAGCGTGCCGGGCACTTCGAGACGCTGGCCTCGGGCTACGAAGGTGACGGCGACGCCCTGCCGATACGCACCGATGCACGTATCGTCGCCGCGACGCTGCAAGCTGGCGAGACGGCCGAGTACCCGATCGGCGCCAACCGCAAGGCCTATCTGGTCCCTGCGACCGGCGCGGTGGAGATCGAGGACGTGCGCGTCAATGCCCGCGACGGCGCTGCAATCCGTGACATCGACGTAATTCGTGTCACCGCCATCGAAGACAGCGAAATCGTCCTCGTCGACGCTGCCTGAGACGATCGCTCGAGAAAGTTCGCCTCAAAATGAAAATGGCGGCGCATGCAGAGTGCATACGCCGCCATTTTCTCAACCGGTCCGTTCCGGTCAGGCGGCGGTTGCGGCCTGCTGCGGCGCGAACTTGGTCAGGTCGATGCCTTCGACGGCCGCCTTGTACTCGTCCGCGCTCGGCGTACGGCCGAGGATGGTCGAGAGCACGACCACCGGGGTCGAGGCGAGCAGCGATTCGCCCTTCTTCTCTGCGGTGTCCTCGACGACGCGGCCCTGGAACAGGCGGGTCGAAGTGGCGAGGACGGTGTCGCCCTTCGCGGCCTTCTCCTGGTTGCCCATGCACAGGTTGCAGCCCGGACGCTCGAGATAAAGGATGTTCTCGTACTCGGTGCGGTTGGCGGTCTTCGGGTTGATGTCGTCGAATTCGAAGCCCGAGTACTTCTGGAGGATTTCCCAGTCGCCCTCGGCCTTGAGTTCGTCGACGATGTTGTAGGTCGGCGGGGCGACGACGAGCGGCGCCTTGAATTCGACCTTGCCCTCGGTCTTCTCGATGTTCTTGAGCATCTGGGCGATGATCTTCATGTCGCCCTTGTGCACCATGCACGAGCCGACGAAGCCGAGGTCCACCTTCTTGGTGCCGCCGTAGTACGAGACCGGGCGGATCGTGTCGTGGGTGTAGCGCTTGGAGACGTCCGGGTTGTTGACGTCCGGGTCGGCGATCATCGGTTCATCGATGATGTCGAGGTCCACGACCACCTCGGCGAAATACTTGGCCGAAGCGTCCGGCGACAGCGCCGGCTTCTCGCCCGAGCGGATCTCCGCGATGCGGGCGTCGGCCTTGGCGATCAGGCCCGCAAGGGTGCCTGCCGCGTTCTCCATGCCCTTGTCGATCATGATCTGGATGCGCGACTTGGCGATTTCCAGCGAGCCGATCAGGGTCTCGTCGTCCGAGATGCAGATCGAGGCCTTGGCCTTCATCTCTGCGGTCCAGTCGGTGAAGGTGAAGGCCTGGTCGGCCAGCAGCGTGCCGATGTGGACTTCGATGATGCGGCCCTGGAACACGTTCTCGCCCGCGCACTGTGCCAGCATCTGCTGCTGGGTAGCATGGACGACGTCGCGGAAGTCCATGTGGGGCTGCATCTTGCCCTTGAAGGTCACCTTGACCGACTGCGGGATCGGCATGGTCGCCTCACCGGTGGCCAGCGCCAGCGCGACGGTGCCCGAGTCCGCACCGAAGGCGACGCCCTTCGACATGCGGGTGTGGCTGTCGCCGCCGATGATGATCGCCCAGTCGTCCACGGTGATGTCGTTGAGCACCTTGTGGATCACGTCGGTCATCGCGTGATACACGCCCTTGGGATCGCGCGCGGTGATCAGGCCGAAGTTGTTCATGAAGGACATGAGCTTCGGGATGTTCACCTGGGCCTTCTTGTCCCACACCGAAGCGGTGTGGCAGCCCGACTGGTAGGCACCGTCGACCAGCGGCGAGATGACGGTGGCCGCCATCGCTTCCAGTTCCTGCGCGGTCATCAGGCCGGTGGTGTCCTGCGAACCGACGATGTTCACCTTGACGCGCACGTCCGAACCGGCGTGCAGCACCTTGCCCGGGGTCACACCCACGGCGTTGCGGTTGAAGATCTTCTCAACGGCGGTCAGGCCCTGGCCCTCGACGGTGAGTTCCTTGTTCGGCGCGAACACGGTGGGTGCCTCGACGCCCAGCGTCTCGGCCGCGAAGGTCTGGAGCTTCTTGCCGAAGACGATGGCGTAGGAGCTGCCCGCCTTCATGAACTCCATCTTCTGCGGGGTGAAGGCGGCGGCGACGTCGACCAGTTCGTTGCCGGCTTCGTCGGTCAGCTTCTTGTTCTTGACGTCGATCTTGAGGATCGTGCCGGTCTCGACCGAGAACTTCTCTTCAAGCACCGGGTTGCCGTCGTTGTTGAGGATCGGCTTGCCGTCCTCGCCGATCTGCTTGACCCAGTTCTTGAGGTTGATGCCGATACCGCCGGTCACGTCCACGGTGGTCGCGAAGATCGGCGAGATGCCGTTGGTGCCCGCGACAACGGGGGCGTAGTTCACGAAGGGAACGTAGGGGCTGGACTGCTTGCCGGTCCACAGCGCCACGTTGTTGACGCCCGACATGCGCGAGGAGCCGACGCCCATCGTGCCCTTCTCGGCGATCATCATCACGCGCTTGCCCGGGTGCGCGGTCTTGAGCGCCACGATCGCCTGCTGGCCTTCGGGCGAGATCATGCACTGGCCGTGCAGTTCGCGGTCCGAACGCGAGTGCGCCTGGTTGCCCGGCGAGAGCAGGTCGGTCGAGATGTCGCCTTCACCGGCGATGAAGGTGACGACTTCGATCTCGTCCTCGACGTCGGGCAGCTTGGTGAAGAATTCGGCCTTGGCGTAGCTTTCCAGCACGCCCTTCGCCACGGCGTTGCCCGCCAGAAGCGCGTCGCGCAGGCGGAACATGTCCGCGTCGTAGAGGAACACCTGGGTCTTGAGCACTTCGCCCGCCTCGGCGGCGATGGCCGCGTCATCGCCGAGCGCGATGTCGAGCAGCACCGAGATCGAAGGACCGCCCTTCATGTGCGAGAGCAGTTCGAGCGCGAAGGCCGGGGTGATTTCGGCGACGGTGGCTTCGCCGAGGATGATCTTCTTGAGGAACGCCGCCTTCACGCCGGCCGCGCTGGTGGTGCCGGGAAGCGTGTTGTAGATGAAGAACTTGAGAGCGTCGGCGCGGTATTCGCTGCCGGTATCCTCGATGAGGGTGATGATTTCCGCGATGAGCGCGCCGTCGTCGATCGGCTTGGGCGCGAGCCCCTGATTTTTCCTGCTTTCGATTTCGGCGAGGTAATCTAGGTATAGGCTCATCGTGATCCCTACGTCATGGAGTGGGCGGGAGCCACCATGACAGGTATCGTTGACCGGCCTAGTGGCTGATGGCGCCCCGGTACGCCAACCGGGGCCGACTGGCAAGGCACCGAATGCCTAGGAAAACGGCATTTTCAAATCTGCTTCAAATCTGGGTGAAGCAACTTGGAGAATGCCCGCTCCCGCCCGATTCGCCTATTCCCCGTTCGCCCAAGCCAAGGCATCGGCGCCCGCCGGCAGCACCAAAGGGCAATCCGCATCGGTCGCGGCGCGGTAGACCGCCTCCGCCACGTCCCGCGCCGTGGTGACCGGGCCTTGCCCCGCGCTCTGCATCATCGCCAGCGTCTCGCCCGCGAATGGCGCGTAAGCCTCGGGAAAGCCGCCCGCTGCGGCGATCTGCTCCTGCGCCGTCGCCGCGAAGGCGGTCGAGGGGGCCATGCCGGGCATGACGGTCCGGGCCTTGATCCCGAACTGCGCCAGTTCGAGCGCGACCGATTCCGTCAGCGCATTCATCGCCGCCTTGCTCGCGCGGTAGACCGAAAGCAGCGGCAGAGGTTTGTAGAGCGAACTGGAACTGACGTTGACGATCATGCCGGAGCGCCGCTCGCGCATGCCGGGCAGGACCGCCTGCATCATCGCGATCGCGCCGAACAGGTTGGTCTCGAAGATGCCGCGCACCGTATCCAGCGACGTGCCCTCGAGCGCATTGAGCCAGCCTATGCCCGCGTTGTTGACGAGCACGTCGATCGGCCCGGCCTGCGCGACGGCATCGGCGATGCTGGCCGGATCGGTGACGTCGAGCGCCAGCACCTGCATCCTCTCGGACACCGGCAGGGTGCTGGCGGCGGGATTGCGCATGGTCGCGGCGACATGCCAGCCCTCTGCGTGGAAATACTCGGCAATGTCGCGGCCGAACCCGGTCGAACTGCCGGTAACGAGAACTCGGTTCATCATGAAGCTCCTTGCGGGGACGGTTGGGAGACCCCAAGATATGAACGATCCTTCAGTTTCGGAATTCGCATATGAACCGTCCCGCACCCGACCTTCTCAAGCCCCGGAAAACCCCGCAACAGGCGCGCTCTGCCGTGACGATCGAGGCGATCCACGTCGCCACCATTCAGGTTTTGCTGGCGGACGGAGTCGGGCGGCTGACGACCACGCGGGTCGCCGAGCGCGCCGGGGTGTCGGTGGGCACGATGTACCAGTATTACCCGCATAAGCAGGCGCTGCTGTTCGCCCTCGTCGAGCGCCAGTTCGCGATGATCGAGAGCGCGATGCGGGACGCGGCCGAGCGCCTTGCCGGAAGCGACCTGGAGACGATCGCCAACGGCCTCGCCATCGCCTGGCTCGATGCCAAGATGGCGGACCGGGTCGCATCCCGCGCCATCTACGGCATAGCGGCCGAGTTCGACATGTCGCAGCACATGAAAAGAGCCGCGACATGCATGACGGGGATGATCGAGGACCTGCTGGCCGCCGCTCCCGGCGCGATGTTCGCGGACCCGGGCGCAGCCGCATTCATGCTCGCCGCGCTGCTGGGCGGTTCGGTGCGCGTGGTGATGGAGGCGGAAGGCTCCGAAGACGCCTTCGCCAGTCTGCGCCGGGAACTGCCCCGAGCCTGCCACGCCTATCTGGTGTCGGCTAGTTCAGGCGCGGCGGGCCTTATGGATCAGGCCGTCGGCGGATAGGGATGATGGCCGAAGACCCACTGCGGCCGGGGCGAACTATTGTTTTCGATCAGAAGGACCTGCGCCTCGCTGCCCTGCATGCCGATCTGGTGCGCGGCGTCGATCGCGCGGTTGAGCGCGGCCTTCTGGCTGGCGAAGACGTCGAGAGCGACCCCGTGCAGGCTGACGGCCCATTCGAGACCGCGACGGAAAACATGGAAATCGTTGCGGGATGTGGTCATCCGAGCCTCCTTTCGCATATTTTCGATCGAAATCCAGCCGCGCGACTGCGACGAGATGACGATCTGAGATATTCTCAAGTTATTTGATTGAGAATATCTGTCAAGCCCATCTCTCAGAAGATGCGCCGCAGCGACAACAGGACCGTCCGGCCCATCGGATCGAGATAATCGCGCTGGTAGGCGTAAGGCGTCGCGCCGGTGTCGTCGGTGACCTTCTGGCGCTGGTTGAAGAGGTTCTCCACCGACAGGCTCACCCGCGTGCCCCGTGCCCAGTCCTTACCCCGGAAGCGGTTCTGGAGATTGGCGAACACACGCAGGTCCACCGTCGCCAGCGAGGCGAAATGCAGGTTGCCCGAGGCCGAGGTGCTGCCGGTGACGTCCGCCGAACTCTGCCAGTTGCCCTCCAGACGCAGGCCGAGGCCGTTGTCGATCAGGCCGAGGCTGCCCTGCACCTTGTGACGCGGCGTGGACGAGCCGGTGATCGTGCCGCCGTCAAGCAGGTCGATCGTCGGCCCGCCCTCGGCCAGCTGGACGTCCTGACGCAGCACCCAGGTGTGGTAGAGCGAGGCGAGCAGACGCACGCCGTTGTCGCCGCCTCCGCCGAAGCCCCTGCCGCCGGGACCGCGCGGACCACCTCCGAAGCCGCCCGGACCGCCGCCGGGACCTTCTCCCGGGGGAGGCCCCATGCCGTCAGGCGGCGGCCCCATGCCATCGGGCGGTCCCCTGCCCTCGTCGAAGCCCCGATCGCCCGGCGGTCGGCCGAAGCCCGGAATCTCGGCGCCGCGCTCCCGATCGCCGTTGACGGTGATTTCGTTGCCGGTGCCGTCTTCGGGGCTGTGCCCATCGGCCGGACGCTCCTCGCCGGCGGGCGGTGCGGGCGGTGTCTCTCCGCCGGTTTCGGCCCGGCCGCCCGGCCCTCGCCTGCCCCACGTACCCGCAGGCGGGCGCGGCGGACGCGTAGGCTTGCGCAGCTGCGCCGAAAGGTTGAAGCCCCAGCGCACCTGCTCGCTGCGCTGGCGGTAGACGTTGACCGGCCGCGCATCGACCGAGAGCAGATTGCCGTCCTCGTCGCGGATGAAGCGATCGGGATAGGCGTCCTCGACCGCCTGCGTCACGCCGCCCAGCGATAGCACCGCGTTGCGGTTGCGGCTGTTGACGTAAGTGGCGCTGAAATTGAGCTTGGGCGTGCTCATCACTTGCGCGTTGAGCCCCAGCTTGAAACTGCGACGGTCGTCGGCCTTGAGGTTCGGGTTGCCGCCGGTGATCGCGGTCACCAGCACGGTCTGGCCGGTCACGTAGTCGTAGATGCGCTGGTTGCTGGTGGTCACCGTCGGATCGCCAAGATTGGCGACGGTGGGCGCGCTGCGGTCCTGGTTCATCGCCGCGATCACCGTGATCCCGTCACGCGGGCGCCAGTTGAGGCCATAGCCGAAAGTCGCAAGGCTGCCGTAGTCGGACACTTGCGTCACCCCCGCATTGAGGTTGACGCTGAGCGTCCCGATCGCGCCGAGCACGCCCCTGCTGCGGCTGGTGAGCGGAATGTCGACGCTCAGGCGCGCGCTGCCGTTGGTGCGGTCGGCATCGCCGCTGCTCGCCATGCCGTCCCGCACGCTGGTGGAGGACTGCGCGGTGAAGTCGCCGCCCAGTTTCAGGCTGACGCCGAGATCGCCCGCAGGCAGCGGCAGCACCTTGCCCGAGACGAGCATGCTGGCGCTGCCGGTGTCGGAGTTCGACTTCGCGCGATTGGCGATCATGTTCCCCAGCAGCGCGGGCGAAAGCGTGCCATAGGGATCGACGCCCGCGCTTCCCGCATCGAGCGCGTCCTGCAGGCTCGTCACGTCATAGCCGTTGTCGGCCCGCGTCTCCGATTCCGAATGCGCGTAGCTGCCGATCACCGAGAGCTTCCAGCGGGTCGAAAGATCGACGTTGACCGTGCCGCCCGCCGAGACACCGCCGCTATTCACCGCCTTGCGCAGCGGGTCCTGCGACAGATAGCGGGTGAACGTGTTCTCGGTGCCGTCCGCATAGGGGCTGTCCGCCGGGACCGTCAGCTCCCCGGTCGCCAGCCCGTCGAGCGAGCGGCTGGTCTGGTACGTGCCCTTGACGTTGAACGAGGCGGTCGCGTTCGAACTCAACTGGTGTGCAAGGCTGGCGCCCAGCGCATAGCTGCGGGTGGATGCCTGGACAGTGCGGTAGTCGCTCTCGCCCGGAATGGAATCGACGGGGGTGACAGTGCTGTCCGGATCGGCGGTGATGTCGCGGTCGCTTTCGCGGATCGCGGCCTGGCTGGTGGCCTTGCCGGTGATGTTGAGGCGGTCGTTGTCACGGATCTTGGTATAGGTGAAGGCCCCCGTGCCCTGCCCGCCGCCGCCCTCGCCCGACATGCCGCCGCCCAGGTTCACGACCTTGGACTGGAAGCGCCGCTTGAGGATGATGTTCACGACCTTGGACTGCGCGTCGTAGCCGTATTTGATCGCGACTTCCTCGGGCAGGATATCCACGCGCAGCACGGATTCCACCGGCAGGTCACCGACTTCGTTGACGCCCGAAACGCGCTTGCCGTTGACCAGCACCACCGGCCCGCTCGAGGCATCGCGCCCGGCGATGCTGGTGGTCTGGTCGGCCAGTTCGTCGAGCAGTTCGGCGATGGAATCGACCCCGTAGGAGGCGATCTCGGCCTGGCCCAGCTTGTTCTCCGGCGGAATGTCGCCGATCACAGCGCCCGGCAGGGCTTGGCCGGTAACGACGATGTCATCCCCGTCGCCGGAACTCACCTGAGCCGGCGCTCCCCCGCCCGTCTGAGCAGCCTGCTGCTGCGCCTCGGCTCCCTGCGGCGCCATGATCGCGGCGGAGGTCAGGAGGGCGCCGAATGCGCGGTGACGGAGCGGGATGGGAGACGCGAATGTCATGCCATCCGGCTACGACGACGATCGCACGCAGCCCATCCGCAAATCGTGAGAAATTGTAATCAGGCGTCGCAGCGACCGACCGCCGAACCGAAGCTATCCCCTCGATAGGGTGTAATACGAAGGGTTGATTTCGACCCGCGGCGGTTCCGCCCATAAGCCTTTCCCAAGCCGGCCATAACCGACCTGATCCATTTCCACTTTTCAATTCTATCGAAAACTTGGATCGATTTTATACGCCTTTCTGAAAACATGGCTTGGCTTCAGAATGCATCTCGACGGGCAAGGACGCCCAGCAACAGGAGGACTTACCAATGACGATCACCGCCACAGCCACCCCCGGAAAGTCGCTGATCTCGCCCGACAATCACGCGCTCGTCCTGATCGATTTCCAGTCGCAGATGAGCTTCGCGACCAAGTCGATCGCGCCCGAACTGCTGCGCAACAACGCGGCGCTGATCTCGCGCGGGGCCAAGTCGTTCAACGTTCCCACCATCCTCACCACCGTCGCCGAGAAGAGCTTCTCCGGCCCGATGTTCGACGAGATCACCGACGCCTTCCCCGGCCAGGAACTGCTCGACCGCACCAGCATGAACACCTGGGAAGACGAAGCGGTGATCTGCGAGATCAACCGCATCGGCAAGCAGCGCATCGTCTTCGCGGGGCTCTGGACCTCGGTGTGCATCGTCGGCCCGGTGGCATCGGCGATCGAGCAGGGCTTCGAAGCCTACGTCATCACCGACGCCTGCGGCGACATCTCGGAAGAAGCGCATGAGCGCGCCGTGCAGCGCATGATCCAGCTTGGCGCCGTGCCGATGACCTCGCTGCAGTATCTGCTCGAACTGCAGCGCGACTGGGCGCGTACCGAGACGTACGACAGCACCACCGGCATCGCCAAGGTCTGGGGCGGCGCTTACGGCCTGGGCATCAAGTACGCCAAGTCCATGTTCGGCGCGTCCGAAGGCGGTCACTGAATTTAAGCTCGGAACCGGCGGCTTATCACCCCCCGACCCTCATCGGGCCGCCGGTTCCACCCCCTCTTCAGGAGGGGGCTTGGACAAGCTCAGCCTGAGCGGTTTCATAGTACAGTCCTGTTCCCGCTCAGGCTGAGCTTGTCGAAGCCCCCGCAGTACAAAGCCCAATTCTCACCCGAAGGATCAGCATCATGGCCTACGTAACCACCACTGACGGCGTCGAGATCTTCTACAAGGACTGGGGCGCGAAGGACGCGCAGCCTATCGTCTTCCACCACGGCTGGCCGCTCTCGTCGGACGACTGGGATGCGCAGATGCTGTACTTCCTGTCCAAGGGCTTCCGCGTCGTCGCCCATGACCGCCGTGGCCATGGCCGCTCCGCACAGGTCAGCGAGGGGCACGACATGGACCACTACGCCGCCGACGCCGCCGCGGTGATGGAACACCTCGACCTTCGGAACGCCGTCCACATCGGTCACTCGACCGGCGGCGGCGAAGTGGCCGCCTACGTCGCGCGCTACGGCATCCCGCAGGGCCGCGTCGCCAAGGCCGTGCTGGTCAGCGCCGTGCCGCCGATCATGCTCAAGACCGAAGCCTACCCGGGCGGGTTGCCAATCGAGGTGTTCGACGGCCTGCGCGCCGGTCTTGCCGCCAATCGCGCGCAGTTCTTCCGCGATGTCGCAGCCGGTCCCTTCTACGGCTTCAACCGCGAAGGCGCCGAAGTGAAGCCAGCCGTCATCGACAACTGGTGCCGCCAGGGCATGATGGGCAGCGCCAAGGCCCATTACGACGGCATCAAGGCCTTCTCCGAAACCGACCAGACCGAAGACCTGAAGGCGATCACCGTCCCCACCTTCGTCCTGCACGGTGATGACGACCAAGTCGTGCCCTACAAAAACGCTGGTGTGCTGCAGGCCGAGATCCTGCCGAACGCGACGCTCAAGATCTACGAGGGCTTCTCGCACGGCATGCTCACGGTGAACGCCGAGACCATCAACCCCGATCTGCTCGCCTTCGTGCAGGGCTGATATCTCCCCGTTCGTCATTGTGAGCGAAGCGAAGCAACCCAGGGCGACCCACGCAGCGCTGGATTGCCGCGGGCCTTCGGCCCTCGCAATGACGAACTGTGGGGAAAAGGAGACTCCCGATGAAAGCCTACCTTCTCTCCATCGCCGCCGGGTTGCTGGTGGGTGTCGTCTACAGTCTCCTCGGCGTCCGTTCGCCCGCGCCGCCGATGATCGCGCTGGTCGGCCTGCTGGGAATCCTGCTCGGCGAGCAGATCGTGCCGCTGGCGAGCCGGTTCGTGACGAAAAACAACGTCGCGCAGTTCGTCATGACCGAGTGCCGCGATCACGTCCTCGGCCGCCTGCCGGGCGACGCCGATAAGCACGACGCATGATCTCGCGTCGCCACACGTTTCTGGGAGCCGCCGCCGCGTCGCTCCTGCCTCAAACTCTCGCGGCCCGAGCGGGTCGAACCAAGGATACGAGCATGACCGACACGATCATCATCAACGCCAAGGTGACAACCCTCGACCGTGAGAACCCGCAGGCGCAAGCGGTGGCTATCCGCGACGGCAAGTTCCTCGCGGTCGGCAGCGAGGCCGAAGTGCGCGCCGCCGCGCCCAAAGCCACGGTGATCGACGCGAAGGGCCACCGCCTGATCCCCGGCCTGATCGACAGCCACATGCACATCATCCGCGGCGGCCTCAACTTCAACATGGAGCTGCGCTGGGACGGCGTGACTAGCCTGTCCGAAGCGATGGCGATGCTCAAGAAGCAAGTCGACAACACCCCCGCCCCGCAGTGGGTGCGCGTGGTCGGCGGCTTCACCGAGCACCAGTTCGCCGAAAAGCGCCTGCCCACGATCCAGGAACTCAACGCCGTCGCCCCTGACACGCCGGTGTTCATCCTCCACCTCTACGACCGCGCGCTGCTCAACGCCGCTGCCCTTCGCGTGGTGGGCTACACCAAGGACACGCCGAACCCGCCGGGCGGCGAGATCATGCGCGACAGCCAGGGTAATCCCACCGGCCTGCTGCTGGCCCAGCCCAATGCGACGATCCTCTATTCGACGCTGGCCAAGGGCCCCAAGCTGCCGCCCGAATACCAGCTCAATTCCACCCGCCACTTCATGCGCGAGGTCAACGCGCTGGGCGTCACCGGCGTGATCGACGCGGGCGGCGGCTTCCAGAACTATCCCGACGACTACGACATCATCGAGAAGCTGCATCAGGACGACCAACTGACCGTCCGCATCAGCTACAACCTGTTCACCCAGAAGCCGAAGGAGGAACTCGCCGACTTCGCCGGGTGGGCCAAGCAGGTCACGCCGGGCCAGGGCGACGACACCTATCGCCACAACGGCGCGGGCGAGATGCTCGTCTATTCCGCCGCCGACTTCGAGGACTTCCGCCAGCCCCGCCCGGACATGGCGCCGAGCATGGAGGGCGACCTCGAACCCGTCATCCGCCTGCTGGCGGAAAACCGCTGGCCTTGGCGCCTCCACGCGACCTATGACGAGACGATCGGCCGCGCGCTCGACGTCTACGAGAAGGTCAACGCCGATATCCCGCTGCAGGGCATCAACTGGTTCTTCGACCACGCCGAAACCATCAGCGACCGCAATATCGACCGCATCGCGGCGCTCGGCGGCGGCATCGCCGTCCAGCACCGCATGGCCTATCAGGGCGAATACTTCGTCGAACGCTACGGCGCCAAGGCGGCCGAGCGCACCCCGCCGATCGCCCGCATGATCGCCGCCGGCATCCCGGTGGGCGCAGGCACCGACGCCACCCGCGTCGCCAGCTACAACCCGTGGGTTTCGCTCTCGTGGCTAGTGACGGGGCGCACCGTGGGCGGCCTTTCGCTCTATCGCGGCGACAACCGCGTCAGCCGCGAGAAGGCGCTGCGCATGTGGACGCACGAGAACACCTGGTTCTCCACCGAAGTGGGCAAGAAGGGCCAGATCAAGGCAGGCCAGCTGGCCGACCTCGCACTGCTCTCGGACGACTACTTCGCCGTGCCGGACAACCAGATCGTCCACATCCGCTCGATCCTGACGATGCTGGGCGGCAAGGTGGTTCACGGCGACGGCGACTTCGCCCCGCTCGCGCCGCAGCTGCCGCGTCCGATGCCGGACTGGTCGCCGGTCGCCACCTTCGGCGGCTATTACCAGACGCCCGAAGCGAAGCAGAAGCTGGCCTCGGCCTGCGGCTGCGCCAGTTCCTGCGGCGTCCACGGCCACGACCATGCGGCTGCGCTCGGGGCCAACGTCCCCGCCGCCGATGTCCAGACGTTCTGGGGATCGCTCGGCTGCGGCTGCTGGGCGGTATGACGTAACGCTGCGAATATACCTACCCCCCGTCATTGCGAGCGTGGCGAAGCAATCCAGAGCAGCGCCCCGACCTCTGGATCGCCACGGCCCTTCGGGCCTCGCGATGACGAATACACCCACCTCCGCTCGTCCTGAGCTTGTCGAAGGACCACAGCGCAGCGCCCGCGTCCTTCGACAAGCTCAGGACGAGCGGGGTGGGGAAACTCGTATCGAAAAAGGAGCATCCCCGATGAAGCGCTTCACCTTCCTGATCGCCGCCGCCGTCCTCACTGCGGCCCCGGCCCATGCTGCCGAGACCGCCGACTATTCGGTCGGCCCGCAGTACGACACCACCCACGTCTACGTGCCGCAGGAGCAGTTCGACACCTTCGTTTCCAGCTTCGTCGCCACTTTCGGCGGCACCACCAGCAAGCAGGGCGAATTCCAGGTGACGCCCACCAAGAGCCTCACCAAATCGCAGCTGGTGCTGACGCCTTCGGGCACCGTCTCGGTGTTCGGCTTCAAAACGCCGATCCCCTATCCCTTCGGCGACGAGCGGACCGGCTACCTCGTCACCGACATCGACGCGGCGGTGGCCTCGGCCGTGAAGCACGGCGCGGTACGCCGCATCGCCACCTTCCCCGATCCCATCGGCCGCGATTCCGTGGTCCAGTGGCCGGGCGGCGTGAACATGCAGATCTACTGGCACACCGCCAAGCCGAACTACGCGCCGCTGACCACCGTGCCCGAAAACCGCGTCTACCTGACGCCCGACGCCGCCGACGCCTTCGTCAAGAGTTGGACCGGCTACGCCAAAGGCAAGATCATCGCCGACGACAAGGCCGCCTCCGGCGCCGAGATCGGCGAGCCCGGCAAGACCGTGCGCCGCGTCTCGATCGAGAGCGGCTACGGCAGGATGGTGGTCTTCGTCTCGGACGGGCAGCTGCCCTGGCCCTATGGCCGCGACATGACCGGCTACGCGGTGAGCGACCTTTCCGCCACGCTGGCGAAGGCCACGGCGGCAGGCGTCGAAACCCTCGTCGCGCCCTTCGAGGTCGGCAAGCGCCAGACCGCCATCGTGCGCTTCCCCGGCGGCTACGTCGCCGAGATCCATCAGGGAGCCTGAGCCATGGCCAGCCTGCCCCCGATGAACCGCACGCCTTCATTCGTCGGGGCAGTGCTGGACTTCACTCCCACCGCCTTCCTCGCCCGCCTCGCGCTGGTGAGCGCCTACCTCGTAGGCGGCGTGACCAAGCTGGGCGACTGGCCCTCGGCGCTGGCGGAGCAGGCCCACTTCGGCCTGACCCCGCCCGCGCTGTGGGCGGCGCTGACCATCGCGGTCGAACTGGTCGGCCCGCTGCTGATCCTCTTGGGCCGTCTGGTCTGGCTGGGCGCGGGGATGCTCGGCGTGTTCACGTTCTTCGCCGCGCTGGTGGCGAACGCCTTCTGGACCATGCCCGAAGGACCGGAGCGCTTCGGCGCGATGAACGCCTTCTTCGAGCACATGGGCCTCGTCGGCGGCTTCGTGCTGGTCGCGGTGCTGGCGCGCAGGGGGCAGGGCGATGCCTAGGCTTTGCAGCCTCGCTTCGCTTGCGGCAACGGCGGTGGGCGCGCTGCTGCCCCATGCCGCCCTCGCCGCGCCGAAGGAGGCATGGGAGGCCCCGACCCTCACGATCACCCGCTACGACGAGGACTGGTCCGACCTCGAAAGCGCCGAAAAGCGCGATCACCACTGGACCGGCCCTTTCAAGTACATCCCTCTGGCTGACGACATCTGGCTCTCCACCGGCATCGAACTGCGCGCCCGCAGCGAGAACTACGAAAACAACCTGTGGGGCAGCGCCGACGCGCCGAACGACAGCTATGTCTGGCTGCGCGCGCTGCCTTACGCGGACCTCCACGTCGGCAAGCTGCGCGCCTTCGCCCAGCCGATCCTCGCCACCTCGGTCAGTGTCGCGCCCTCGCCCGGGCCGGTGGACGGGACCGGCGTCGACCTGCTGCAGGGCTTCGTCGAGGCCGACCTCGGCCCCGTCACCCTGCGCGCCGGGCGGCAGATGCTCTCGCTCGGCACCGAGCGGCTGGTCGGCACGCGCTACGGCCCCAACGTGCCGCTGGCCTTCGACGGGCTCCGCGCCAACGTGACGGTGGGAACGGCGAAAGTCAGCCTGCTGGCGGTGCGCCCGGTCCAGCCCGGCAAGGGTAGCTTCGACGACCGCACTTCCTCGCGGAAGGCACTGTGGGGCGCCTATGCAGCCATGCCCGAACTGGACCTCTATTATCTCGGCTACCGCAACGACGCCGCGCGCTGGGGAGAGCGGCAAGGCGGCGAGACGCGCCACACCCTCGGCGCACGCTGGCACGCGAAGCGCGGCGACTGGCACTGGAACGTTGAGGGCGCCTATCAGTTCGGCCGTTTTGCCAAGGGTTCAGGAGGCGGTTCGATTTCCGCCTGGACGGTGGGCACCGAGTTCGGCCGCGCTTTCCCCGACCTGCCGCTCTCGCCCGACCTGACCTTGCGCGCCAACGTGGTGAGCGGCGACCATGACCCCGCCGACACCCGGCTCGGCACATTCAACGCGCTGTTTCCAAAGGGCAAGTACTTCGGCGAACTCTCGCCGGTCGGCCCGTACAACATCATGAACCTGCATCCGGCGATCGGGCTGCAACTGGCGCCCACGGTCTCGGCGGGCGTGGCGGCGGCGGCCTACTGGCGCCAGTCGCGGCAAGACGGGATCTACGACATTCCCGGCAACCTCGTGCGCGCCGCCGGAGACAGTCGCGCCCGATTCATCGGCAAGGAAGTAGAAGCCACGCTGGCCTGGCAGGCGACGGCGGAACTGGAGCTGTCGATGTCGGTCTCCGCCTTCGCGCCGGGGGCCTTCATCCGCGACACCGGCACCACCAAGACCATCCACATGCTGGGCCTCGAAAGCAATTTCCGGTTCTGAGATCTTTTCCAGATCATCGAACGTAACGAACCAATTTATTCGGATAAACCGACAGGTCTTCACCCGGTAGACCCTTTCGCATCACTCAGGAGATCGCATCATGTCTACCCCGCCCCCCGCTTCCGTTCCCCCCAAGTCCACCCTGCTCCCATGCCTGCTCTTGCTGCTCTCGGCCACGACCGGCCTTGTCGACGCAGCCTCGGTGCTGGGGCTGGGCAAGGTCTTCACCGCCAACATGACCGGCAATGTGGTGTTCCTCGGCTTTGCCGCTGCGGGGACGCCGGGGTTCAAGGTGATCCCCTCGGTGCTCGCGCTTCTCGCGTTCATGGCGGGGGCCTGGGGCGCCGGGCACCTCGCCCGCGCGCATGTCGAGCGAGCGCTCGGCCGCTGGCTGATGTGGGCCGCCGTCGCCGAGGCCGCGCTGCTGTGGATCGCGGCGCTGATCGCGCTCGACATCGACGTTGCCGCGCAGGCACCCAAAGCGGGCGTGATGGCGGTGATCGCCCTGACCGGCTTCGCGATGGGCCTGCGCAACGCCACCGTGCGCCAGCTCAAGGTGCCGGACCTGACGACCACCGTGCTGACCCTGACCATCACCGGCATCGCGGCCGATCAGGTCGGCGGGCGCACCCCCAACTTCGCCCGCCGCTTCGGCGCGGTGCTCTCGATCTTCGCGGGCGCGGCGGTCGGCGCGCTGCTGCTTATGCACGGCGGGCTGGCTTTGCCGCTCACGCTGGCCGGAGCCATCGTACTGGGCGGCACGCTGGTGTTCCTTCGCGACCCCGCCGCCACCACGCCGCACCGGCCCTGACAACACCTCGTCATTGCGAGCGCAGCGAAGCAATCCAGGGCGGTTCAAGACTGCCCTGGATTGCTTCGCTACGCTCGCAATGACGAACCTTGGGAAGACAAACGAAAGGTTACCTTGTCGCCCGCGCGGGCGCATGCAATGCGCGGGCGATGCGTCCCGTCCGTGTCGCCCGCCCGCTTTTCCGCGCCATCGCTGCCCTCATCGGCGCGAGCCTCTGCGCGCCCGCGCTGCTGGCCTCGCCCGCGACCGAGATCCCCGGCTACGCCAGCCGCTACTGGTCGCTGGCGGACGGCGCCCCGCCCGATATCCGCGCCATCGCCCGCACCCGCGACGGGTTCCTGTGGCTCGGCTCGGGCGACGGGCTCTACCGCTTCGACGGATTGAACTTCCTGCGCGTCGAGCCCGAGGACTTCGACAACTTCCGCGCCCGGCAGGTCACCGCGCTGGCTGCAGGGCCGGACGGCAGCCTATGGGTGGGCTATGCCTTCGGCGGCATCGCCCGGCTCAGGGATGGGCACTTGCGCGGCGCCAACCCGGAAAAGCCGCGCGGGCGCATCACCGACATCATCGCCGCGCCTGACGGCTCGATCTGGGTTTCCACCTGGAGCGGCTTCGGCTCGCAGCTGCGCCATTGGGTGAACGGCCGCTGGGACGTGATCGACGTCGACGGCCCGCTGCTGCGCATGTACCGCCAGAGCAACGGCGCCATCTGGATCGCCTCCAATCCCGACTTGCGCCGTCTGGCCCCCGGCAGCCGCAAGCTGGAAACGGTGCCCGCGCTCATGAACCTCGGCCCTGCCTTCCGCGAGGACCGCACCGGCGCGATGTGGTTCTATTCGAGCGACGGCCTCCAGCGCCTGATCGCGAAGGGTTTTGCGGAAACCGGCGTCGGTTTCGGCGAGCCGCTGAACGGCGGCGACGGCTGGCGCGAGATGCTGTTCGACGACGATGACCTGCTGTGGATCGCCGGCAATGCTTCGGGCCTCGCGACCGTGCCGCGCGGCGCGCTGAGCATGGAACAGGCGCACACCTATCCCGTCGGCATGTTCACCCTGATGCGCGACGGCGAGGGCACCATCTGGGGCGGCGCGCCGGACGGCCTTCACCGCTTCGTGCGTACGCCGGTGGTGCGCTACGCCGCCATCAAGGGAGTGCGCACCGGCATCGCCACCGGCCCGGACGGCTCTCTCTACATCGGCGGGGACGAGGGCCTCTACCGCATCGTCGATGGCAAGGCGCAGCTGATCCTGCGGTCGGGGCTGGTTTCCGAGGTCTGCTCGGTTTCGGGCGTCGGCGCCTATGTGCTCACGTACAAGAACGAATATCTCGTGCGCGGCGCCGCCGTGACGCGGATCGTCGGTCCGCTGGAGCATGAGCGCCAGTTCGCCCAGGCCTGCGCCTCCGATCCGCAGGGACGGCTGTGGGAATCGGTATCGGCCTCCGGCATGTTCCGGCTCGACGGCACCCGCTGGACCAAGGACGAGCGCCTGCCGCCCGCTACGACCTTCATCGCGCCGGGGCCCAATACCTTCATCGTCAACCAGCCGCTGCGCCTGCTTGCCCGCGTCCATGACGGCAAGACTACGCCCATCTGGCCCGAAGGCGACGGCGCAGGCAGCAAGGGCGGCGTCGGCTTCGTGCGCATGCTCAAGCAGATGGACGGCGAGACATGGATCGGCGGCGAGGCGGGCCTCGCCCGCTACGACGGCCGCCGCGCGCAGCAACTGAGCGCGCGGACGTATCCGTGGCTGGCAGGGGTGATGGGCATCGTGCGCGTCGCCGGGCATTACTGGCTGATCTCGTCAGGCGGCATCATCCGCGTGGCCGAGGCGGACCTCGATGCGGCTTTCGCGAAGCCCGGCACGCCGATCCCGCTCGCCCGCTTCGGCCAGAGCGGCGTGATCCGCGCGCGCACCGAATCCTACTCCGCCAACGACGCCGCCGTCGATGCACAAGGACGGCTGTGGTTCGTCACCAGCACCGGAGTGGTGCAGGTCGATCCCTCGCGTATCGCTCCGCGCCGGACCGACATGCCGATCGCGGTCACCGGGCTGGAAGTGGACGGCCACGCCTATCCGCTCGCGAACACGCGCCTGCCTGCGGGCACCACGCGCGTCAGCCTGTCCTACGTCGGCCTCGGCCTCGCCGATGCGGAGAACAACCGCTATCGCTACCGGCTCGACGGGATGGACGAGAACTGGGTGGAGGCGCAGGGGCGCCGCCGCGTCGATTACGCGGGGCTCGGCCCCGGTACGTACCGCTTCCACGTCACCGCCGCCACCGGCGACGGGCCGTGGGCGAAGCGGGAAGCGACCGCCACTTTCGTCATCGCCCCGCATTTCTGGCAGACCGCGTGGTTCCGCCTCGCGGTGCTGGCGGCGGCGGTGCTGGGTGGCTACGCGCTGTTTCGCTGGCGCATGCGCGCCGCCATGCAGTCCCTGCGCGACCGCATCGAGGAACGCGTGGCCGAACGCGAGCGCATCGCACAGGACTTGCACGATACGCTGCTGCAGGGCTTCCAGGGCCTGATGCTGCGCTTCCAGACGGTGCTGCACCTGACCACGCCGGGCACCCCTGCCCACGCCGCCATCGAGGAAGCGCTGGAGCGTGCCGACGACGTCCTGCTCCACGGCCGCGAGCGCGTGCGGGGCCTGCGCGAGGATGCCGAGCCCAAGTGCATCGCCGAAACCCTGCGCGCCTGCGCCGCACGCGTGGTGGGCGATACCCTGCCGTGGGAGGTCAAGGTCGACGGCCCCGAACGGCTGGTCGGCGCTCCGGTCGCCGAGGAACTGGAACTCGCGGTGGGCGAGGCGCTGGCCAATGCGGTAAAGCATGCCCGGGCAGGCATGGTGCGGGTGGAGATACACCACGGCCGCGACCGGCTTTCGCTGCGGGTGGTGGACGACGGCGTCGGCCTGCCCGAAGACGTGCGCGCAGCCGGCGGGCGAGAGGGACACTTCGGCCTCACCGGCATGCGCGAGCGGATCGAGCGGCTGGGCGGCGCCTTCGCGATCGCCAATGCGGCGGGGCAGGGCACCTCGATCCGGCTGAGCCTGCCCGCGAAGATCGCGTATCGCTGATGGCTTTACCCGCACCTCTTTCGTCATTGCGAGCGAAGCGAAGCAATCCAGGGCCAGGTAAACCGCCCTGGATTGCTTCGCTTCGCTCGCAATGACGAGGGGGAGAATCTAAAGCTCGATCAGCCCGTTGCGCACGGCGATCGCCACGGCATGCGTGCGGTCCATCGCGCCGAGCCGCGCGAAGATCGCCTTCATATAGCCTTTCACCGTGTCCTCGGACAGTGACAGCCGCGCCGCGATCTGCTTGTTGGAATTGCCCGCCGCCGCCAGTTCCAGCACGTCGCTCTCGCGCGCGGTCAGGCGCTTGGCCTCGCGGTCGGCGGCGCCGAACACCTGCCTGTCGAAGTGCGTGCCGCCCCGATGGACCGAGCGGATCGCATCGAGCAGTTCGGTCCGCAGGCTGTTCTTGAGCAGGTATCCCGAGGCCCCCGCCTTGATCGCCTGCGTCGCGCGGCCATCGCCCGAATAGGTCGTGAGCACCAGGATGCGCGCCTCGGGAAATTCGGCGAGGATGCGCGTCATCGCCTCCACCCCGTCGACATTGGGCATCTGCAGGTCGAGCAGCAGGATATCGGGGCGCGCCTCGCGATAGATGCGCACCGCCGCCTCGCCATCCTCGCCCACCGCGATCAGTTCCAGATCGGGCTGGGTCGCGAAGACGGCGACGATCCCATCACGCAGCAGCGGGTGGTCATCGACCACGGCGATGCGGATAGTGGCCTGAAAATCGCTGTTGTCCATGTGATGCGTGTAATCCGGCAGGGCGCTCGGGGGAAAGCCCCCCGAAAGAGGGGATTGCCGGTTGTGTGCACTTTGCATCATTCCCGCTCCGCCAGAAGGAGTTGAGCAATGATCCATCCCACCAACCAGCCGACGCGCAATCCCGCCGACGACCACGCCCGCCCCGGCAAGGTTTTGATCGTCGATGCCGACGGCGAGGCCCGGTCGAGGCTGCACGCCCTGCTGGACGCGGAGGGCCATGTCGTCGAGACTTTCGCCTGGGCTGGAGCCTTGCTCGACGCGGCGCTGCCCGAAGCGCCGTGCTGCATCGTCGCGGAGGTACGCATGCCCACCATCGACGGCCTCGAACTGATTGAGCGCCTCAAGGGCCGCGGCGAGCCCATTCCCGTCATTTTCCTGACCGACGATGCCGACGTGCCGCTCTCGGTACGCGCGATCAAAGCGGGGGCGGTGGACTTTCTGCCCCGCCCCTATGACGAGCACGACCTGCTGGGCGCCGTCGAGCACGCGCTGGAAATCGACACCGAGCGGCGCTCGGTCGCTCGGCGAAACCAGGCCATTTCGCAACGTTTCGGCACCCTCACCCCACGCGAGCGGCAGGTTATGGAGGGCGTCGTACGGGGGTTGATGAACAAGCAGATCGCCTGGGAACTGGAGATCAGCGAGATCACCGTCAAGCTCCACCGCTCCAGCCTGATGCGCAAGATGGCCCTGCGCTCGGTGCCCGACCTGGTTCGAGCCTCACTTTCGATGGCCGCGTTCTAGGGTCGGAATCCGGGCTCGGGCTCCCGGCAAGAACACCGATCGGCAATCTTCCGGAAATGATGTTGTAACATCTCCTGAAATCCATTAGGTGCGGTGCGTCATCGTCCTTCGGGTCGCCCGTTGACGAGCAGAGATACGTTACATCATGTCCTTTCAGGAACCCAACCGAATGAAACTCCAGCTTCTTTCCGGCTGCGCATTGGCTGTTCTCGCCTCCCCTGCCATCGCCCAGACGCAACCGGCGCCTACGCAGACCGCCAGTTCGGGCACCGACACCTATCATCAGTCGGCAGGGTCGGAGATCGTCGTGACCGGCGTGCTGTCCACCCGCCGCCAGGACATGTTGTCGAGCGTCGCGGTAGTGCAGGGCAAAGATCTGGCGCAGGCGATGCGTCCCTCGATCGGCGAGACCCTGGAGCATCAACCCGGTGTCTCGGCCACGTCCTTCGGCCCCAGCGCCTCGCGTCCGGTGCTGCGCGGTCTTCAGGGCGAGCGCGTGCGCGTGCTGACCAACGGCCTCGGTTCGATCGACGTCTCCAACACGTCCGTCGATCACGCCGCCGTCGTCAATCCGCTGCTGGCAGAGCGCATCGAGGTGCTGCGTGGGCCGCAGTCGCTGCTGTACGGTTCATCGGCGATCGGCGGCGTCGTGAACGTGATCGACAAGCGGATTCCCACTTCGGTCCCGGACGAGGCGGTCCATGTCGATGCCATGGGCACTTATGGATCTGCCTCCAATGAGCGCTCGGGCTCGGCCTCGGTGGACGTACCCCTGAGCAACGGCCCCGACGGCGGCTGGGTCGCCCATGCCGACGGCAGCTACCTGAAGAGCGACAACGTGCGGATCGGCGGCCACGCCCTCACCCCGGCACTGCGCGAACAGGCCCGCGCAACGAGCCTGCTGCCTGCCGAAGAGCCGGCAGATGGCGAGGAAACGATCGACTACGCCGCCAACGCTGCCGTGAACGGCAAGCTGCCGAATTCGGCGTCGAAGACCTGGACAGCCGGGGCCGGCCTTGCCTACATCGGCACCGGCGGCAACATCGGCGTGTCGTACAGCCACTACGACAGCCTTTACGGCGTACCGATCCGCTTCGCCACCCAGCCGGGCGACGAACAGGAGGCGCCCCGCCTCAGCCTGAAGCAGGACCGCATCGACATGCGCGCCGAACTCGACGGCGACGGCAATGTGCTGGACAAGGTATCGCTGCGCCTCGGTTATGCCGATTACACGCACGCCGAACTGGAGGAAGACGGTTCGGTCGGCACCGCGTTCTACAACAAGGGCATGGAAGGCCGCCTCGAATTCACGCAGGCGAAGCACGGCGCCTGGCACGGCGTCACCGGCCTGCAGTTCTACAACCGTGACTTCAACGTCATCGGCGACGAAGCCTTCCTGCCCAAGAACACCACCACCCAGATCGGCCTCTTCACGCTCCAGCAGCTTGACTACGGCGCGCTCAAGTTCGAGGCCGGTGGCCGCTACGAGCACACCTATCTGTCCGCGAGCCCCCTGAGCGATCAGGAACAGTTCTTCGACGGCAGCCGCAGCTACGATGCGTTCTCCGGCTCGCTGGGCGCATCCTACGGCCTCAGCGACAACTGGCGCGTCGGCCTCAACCTTTCGCACACGGAACGCGCACCGGCGGCGGAGGAAATCTTCGCCAATGGCCCGCACGCAGGCACACAGGCCTACGAGGTCGGCAACCCCGACTTCAAACTGGAGAAGGCCAACAGCATCGAGGCGATCCTGCGCGGCAGCGGCGAGAACTACACCTTCGAGGCATCGGCCTATCACACCTGGTTCTCGAATTTCATTTACGAGGACCTGACCGGCGCGGAAGAGGATGGCCTTCCCGTCTACCAGTTCCGCCAGACCGACGCGCGTTACTACGGCTTCGAGGCGCAGGGGTCATTCACCCTCGCCCGGTTCGGCGACGGCAAGGTGGTGGCCGATGCGCTGGGCGACTATGTCCACGCCCAGATCAGCGGCGTCGGCCCCGCGCCGCGCATACCGCCGCTGCGCGTTCTGGGCGGGCTGAGCTATCAGGCGCCCAAGTTCGACATCCGCGGCGAAGTAGAGCGCGTCACCAAGCAGGACCGCACGTCCGAATTCGAGACGAGCACGCCGGGCTACACTATGGTCAACGCCGAAGTGAACATCCGTCCCTGGGGCAACGAACGTCCACTCAGCTTCGCCTTGTCGGCGAACAACATCTTCGACGTCGTGGCACGCCGGGCATCGTCGTTCCTCAAGGACTATTCGATGCTCGCCGGGCGGGACATCCGCGTCAGCGCGCGGGTCAGCTTCTAAAAACCGGCTTCCGACGGATCACCTTCCGGGGCGACGGCCACGTCGCCCCGGAAAACCGGTCAGGCATCGGGAACGACCGCCGGCCTGAACCGAGAGACCAGGGGTCACGCACATCCCAGCCATGAACATTCCTGTCTCGCCCGGCGCCGACGAAAGCGCAATGCCCTGCGGTTCTTTGTCGCACCCACGAGCGGCATGGATCGCGGCCGAAATCCCGCTGGTGCTGGACTGCATCCACGACGAGGCCGTCCACCTCGCCTTGTGGCAGCGCGCGCGGCCGGCGTCGCTCGACTGGCTCGATGCGCTCGACCTCGACGAAATCGACGATCTGCAGGAGACTTTTCCGGTCGTAGACCTGACTGTGTCCATCCCCGCCGCGCTGCGGGATGCGGGCTACCCGGACGATGGGCGCGCCGCCACGCTTGCAGAAGAGATCAGCACCCAGGCACGCCTGTTCGCCCGCATCATGCAAAGCGACGCAGTCCGCATACGGCTGGAGATCGTCGAGACCGATGCCTGCCGCAAGTTCCACATGGACAACGTCCGGGCGCGGATGATCATACCCCTTACCGAACCCGGCACGGAGTGGATCGAAGTGGCCTGTGGACAGGACGCATCCGTCAGGCGATTGCGTGCAGGGAACCTCGGACTGTTCAAGGGCCGTATCTGGGCCGAAGAACCGGCGATCCTCCATCGCTCGCCGCCGATCGCCGGAACGGGCATATCGCGCCTGCTGCTGGTTCTGGATCTGCCCTTCCCGGCCCTGCCCTCGCCGATGCCGCCGGAAACTTTTTGAAATATAAATATAATGTTATATCATCTCATTATGATCTAACGGCCACCCCTCAAGCCTAGAGGGGACAATTCGGCATGAAACACGGAATACTTCTGGCCTCGGTCGCGACCGCTTGCATCGTCGCTCCGGCAGCCCTCGCGCAATCGACGAAGGCGCACCGCGCCGATGACATCGTGGTCACGGCGACGGCGCTGCAGCAGCGCGCGGACGAGACCGTCACGCCGGTCCTGACGCTGGGCGGAGACGAGCTTGTCCACCGCCGTCAGGCGACGCTGGGAGAGACGCTGGCCGGGCAGCCCGGCGTCAACTTCGACAACTTCGGCGGCGGTGCGAGCCGCCCGGTCATCCGCGGCCAGACCGCGCCGCGCGTGCAGGTCCTGTCCGACGCCTCGCAGATCCAGGACGCCTCGCAGGTCTCTCCGGATCATGCGGTCGTGGCCGAGCCGCTGCTGATGCGCGGAATCGAGGTTCTGCGCGGACCGGCGACGCTGCTTTACGGCGGCGGTGCGATCGGCGGCGCGGTTAACGTGCTCGACAGCAGGATTCCCACGGCCCTGCCGGCCAATGGCGTCGCAGCGGTCGCGGAAGCGCGTCTCGGCACGGCGGACAACGAACAGTCACTGGTGGGCGGCATGACCGGCGCCATCGGCAACTTCGCCGTTCGCGTGGAAGGCGTCGCCCGTTCCAGCGACGACTATCGCGTTCCCTCGCGCTTCGGCGACCGTCGCGTCGACGGCTCCTACAACGACACCTCGACGTGGTCCGTCGGCGGCGCCTGGGTCGGCGAGCGGGGATATATCGGCGCAGCCTATACCCGGCAGGCCAGCGAATACGGACTGCCCGGCCACAGCCACGACTACGAGGACTGCCACCCGCACGGCGCCAGCCTCCACTGCGGCGGCCACGATGACCACGCCGATCACGATGATGGCCACGATCACGACCACGACCACGACGAAGAGGGCCATGACGAAGTGCCCTACGTGCGCCTGCGCAGCGAGCGAATCGACATCCGCAGCGACTACGAAGAGCCGCTTCCCGGTTTCGAGCGGGTGCGCTTCCGCGCGGGCATGACCACGTACCGCCACGAGGAACTGGAACATGACGAGGTCGCGACGACTTTCCGCAACAAGGCGCACGATGTCCGCCTTGAACTGACGCACAAGCCGCTGGCGGGACTTCGCGGCACTTTCGGCGTCCAGCACGCCCGGAGCGACTTCAGCGCCATCGGCACCGAGGCCTATCTGCCCGAGAGCAAGACGACGAACACCGGCCTGTTCCTCTTCGAAACGCTCCAGTTCGGTCCCGTCCGCTTCGAAGGCGCCGTGCGGCAGGAGTGGCAGAGGATCGAGACGACGCTGAACCGCCGCGCCGAGCACAATCCGTTCTCGCTCTCCGGCGCGGCAATCTGGGAAGCCGGCAACGGTTATTCGGTCGCGCTCTCGCTCGCCCGGTCGCAACGTGCGCCGATGGCACAGGAACTGTTCGCGCGCGGCGTGCACCTTGCGACCAATACCTATGAACTGGGCGACGCGACGCTGGGCAAGGAAACGGCACACTCCATCGACGTGACCCTGCGCAAGTCGCTGGGCGACACGCACTTCACGCTGGGCGCCTATCACCAGGACTTCGACGGCTACATCTACGCCGAGACGCTGGACCGCTTCGAGGACTTCCGCCTCATCAGGTACACCGCGCACGACGCCACCTTCACCGGCATCGACGGCGAGGTCCACCATCAGTTCTCGCCGACCATCGGGCTTGCCGTTTTCGGCGATTACGTGCGCGCGAAGTTCAAGGATGAAGGCGGTAACCTGCCCCGCATCCCGGCGGGACGTCTCGGCGCGCGCGGCGACGTCGCGGTGGCGGGCTTCGCCGTGAACGCAGAATACTTTCGCGTCTTCGAGCAGAGCCGCATCTCCTCCTACGAGACGCGCACGCCGGGTTACGACATGGTCAACGCCACAGTCTCCTACAAGCTGGCTCTCGGCGAGCAGTCGGCCGAACTCTATGTGCGCGGCACCAACCTGACGAATGCCCTCGCCTTCAACCACGCATCCTTCATCAAGGACGCCTCCCCGCTACGCGGGCGCAACGTGGTGTTCGGCCTGCGAACCATGTTCTGATCCCGAAAGACAGGGAGGACGGCGCAGGGAGGACGACGCGGCGACGTCTACGCCGTCCTCCCTTCGCGACTTCATCTCTCTTGAGCGCCGTCACGTACCTCTTTGCGCCCCCTTCGTAACGGTCTATGCCGCTGATCGTATCCAAAACGCGAAGCGACGCCATGACCAGAGACCTTACCGTTCCCCAGGGCGTCGCCAGCCAGCGCGTCGCCGATATTCTAGCCGAACGTATCCTATCGGGAGCACTGCCTCCCGGTGCACGGATCAAGCAGGACGAACTGGCAGACGAACTGGCCACCAGCCGCATTCCGGTGCGCGATGCCTTGCGCATCCTCGAGGCGCGCGGGCTGGTCACCATGCGCGCGAATGCGGGCGCGCGGGTCACCAGCCTGACGCGCCGCGACCTCGAGGTATCTTACGAAATCCGCGAAAGGATAGAGCCGCTGCTCCTTGCCGACAGCGTCCCGCACCTGACCGAAGCCGACCTCGCCGACCTGCGCGCCGTCATGGAGCGCAACGAGCAGACCGCCGACATCGACGAAGCGATCGCGCTCGGCCGCGAATTCCACTGGATCACCTATCGCCGCCACTCGACGCCATTGCTCGCGCAGATCGTCGAGCGCGTCTGGGACACGACGCAAAGCTATCGCCGCGCCTACATGAAGCTGGCGATGTCAGGGGCAGCGGCGAGCGCCACGCCGGGAGCGAAAAGCCCGGGTGGACGCACGCACGATCTGGAGCACCAGCTGCTCTACGACGCCATCGCCAAGCGCGAGGTCGAGACCGCGCAGGCCGCCCTCGTCATGCACATCCGCCGCACCCGCACCAGCCTGCTGCGCTACGGGCACCTGATCGGCGACGGCGGGGCGATGCCGCTCGCAGCGGAGTGAGCGGGCGCTTGTAAAAGCCGCGCAGGACGGGCAGGCAGGGGCCGCCTTCCCCAAGGTTCGCCCACCGATTCAGGAGAACCTGTGCGCATGATTACCCTCGACCAGTCCCGCAGCCTTATCGCCGCCACTCGTGCCAAGGGGCGCGAAATGGGGCTCAATCCGCTGACCGTCGTGGTGCTCGACGCCGGCGGCCACCTCGTCGCGATGGAGCGCGAGGACGGCTCGGGCTACGGCCGCCCCGACATTGCCGCAGGCAAGGCAGCGGGCGCGCTGGCGATGGGCGTGTCCAGCCGCAAGCTCGGCGACATGGCGGCGGAACGCCCGCAATTCATGGCGGCGCTGTCGGCCGCGTGGCACGGCAAGCTGATCCCGGCGGCAGGCGGCGTGCTGGTGCGTGACGAGGCGGGCGCGCTGCTCGGCGCGGTCGGCGTGAGCGGCGACCTCTCGGACAAGGATGAGGAAGCGGCCTTCGCGGGGATTGCGGCGGCAGGCCTGACAGCCGCCTAATTTGTCCCCGAGCTTGTCTCGGGGAGGTGGCAGCCCGTCAGGGCTGACGGAGGGGGAATGTTCGAACTCTCCCCCTCCACCACCGCCTGCGGCGGCGGTCCCCCTCCCCGAGCAAGCTCGGGGAGGATCTTTAAATCGTTGCCTCGTAGATCTCCCGCCCGGCTACCGGCATCTCGACCTTGTAGACCGTTCCGGTGCTCGATTCCGTGAAGAACAGCCACCTGTTCCCAGGCCCGCCGTAGGCCGCGTTGGTGGTGTAGCGCCCTTCCGGAACATCGATCCGCAGCATCGGCTCGCCCCGGTCGGAGAACAGCCACACCGCGCCGAAGCCGACATGGCAGACGACGAGGTTGTCGTTCTCGTCGATGGTCAGCCCGTCCGGACCGGAGCCGCCGGAAAGCTGGATATAGGTCCCGACCTTGGAGATCACCTCGCCTCCTTCATTACCCGTGGCATTGACGAGAGGACAACGCCACACCGCATTGGCGCGCGTCACGGCAAGGTAAAGCGCGGTCCCCGCCTTGTTGAGCACGAGGCCGTTGGGGCTGGGAATGCCGTCCAGCATCAATTCCAGCCGCCCGGTCCCGGCGCGGACGCGGAACAGGCGGCCGTTGGGGTTCTGCCAGCCCGACTGACCCTGATCGGTGAACCAGATGTCGCCGTTCTTCGCGATCGTCAGGTCGTTGCAGCCCAGGAACGGTTCGAGCAGATAGCGGTCGAACCACGTCTCCGCCTTGCCGCTGGCAGGGTCGCAGATGACCATGCCCTTGTGGTGATCGGCCACCAGCAGGCGCCCGTCGCTCAGGAATTTCATGCCGTTGGGCTGGCCGTCGTATTCGAAGCCGACTTCACATTCACCATCCGGGCTGATCCGGAACAGTCGCCCCCAGGGAATGTCGGTGACCCACAGGTTGCCCGCCGCATCGAAGACCGGGCCTTCGAGGAACACCGGCGCGGCGGCGCCGTGAAGCTGGACCTGCGCCCACTGCGTACTTTCGCCGAAGCGGCGGAACTTGTCGGGAATACGGCAGAACACTTCCGCGGTGACGGCGGGCGGGGCGGCGAACATCGTCCTCTCCTTCGATTGATCGCCCGGACGGGAAGTGCCCGGATCGGATACATGTTATAGGCCGCCAACCGTATTGCAGCTTGACCCTAAGCCAAAGGCCTTTCACCGTCAGGCCCTCCAAAATCGCCCCGATGGTATACATCAAGAACAATGTCCAAGGACACTCCTACCCCCTCCCGAGAGCGCGTCTGCATCGTCGATCCGATCCATCCGTCAGGAATGGAGCGCATCGCGGCGGCGCATGATGTCATCGGACTCGACGATCCCAGCGTGGCCGAAACGACCGTGCTCGTCATCCGCACCAGCCCGCTGGGGCCGGATATCTTCGGCGCGATGCGCGGCCTCAAGGCCATCGTGAAGCATGGCGCGGGGGTGGACAACATCGCCATTCCTGCCGCTACCCAGCAAGGGGTGATGGTCGCCAACACGCCGGGCGGCAACAACTCCACCGCCGTGGCAGAGGGCTCGGTTTCGCTGATGCTCGGCCTGCTGCGCCGCACGCGCGACATGGATGCCCTCGTGCGCGAGGGGCGCTGGGACGAACGATGGGGCATCCGCCTCGGCGACCTCACCGGTGCCCGCGTCGGTCTGATCGGCTTCGGCCGGATCGCCCGGCAAGTCGCCAAGATCTGCGGCGCCGGGTTCGGGTGTGAGGTGCTGGCCTTTGATCCTGTGGTGTCCGATGCTGAAGTGCGCGCCGCAGGTGTCGAACCGGCAGACCTGACGGGCGTGCTCGGCTGCGACATCGTATCCATTCACGTGCCCCTGACCGAGGGCACCCGCAACCTCATCGATACCGTCGAGCTGGGCATGATGAAGCCGCACGCGCTGCTGGTGAACTGCTCTCGCGGAGGGATCGTCAACGAGGCAGCGCTGGCCGAGGCGCTGCGCTGCGGCCAGATCGCGGGCGCGGGTATCGACGTGTTCGAGGCCGAACCGCCCGCTGCCGACCACCCGTTGTTCGGCCTCTCCAACTGCCTGCTCTCGCCCCACGTCGCGGGCGTGACCGAGGCGGGGATGAAGGACATGGCGCTTCATGTCGCCGCCGTCATCGACACCGTCAGCCGGGGCGAAGTCCCCGCCACCCTGCTCAACCCGGAGGTTCTGCCGTGACCGTGCCCACCAAGTCCGTGATCTATGCCAGGGTGCACCGCCCCGACCCGGCGCTCATCGCCCGCGCCGCGAAGTTCGGCATCGCCGACCTGCACGAAGGCCTTGGCGAGATCGCCGGGCGCATGTGCCTGATGAGCCCGGCCATGGTCCCCATCGCGCCCGGCCAGAAGGTCTGCGGTCCGGCGGTGACGGCGTGGAATTTCCCGGGCGACAACCTCGCCATCCATGCCGCACTTTATACCGCCGAGGCGGGCGACGTGCTGGTCCTGACCAACGGTGGCGGGCATCAGGGCGCGCTGTGGGGCGACGTTGCTTGCACGTTCGCGCAGAAGAAGGGCCTCGTCGGCACCGTCGTCCATGGCGCCACGCGCGACGTCGATGCGATCCGGGACCTCGGCTATCCGGTCTGGTCTACCGCCGTCTCTCCCGAACACCCCAAGAAGCGCGGCCCGGCGGCGGTCAACGTGCCGATCGTGGTCGATGGCGTGCTGGTGGAGCCGGGCGACCTGATCGTCGGCGATTCGGACGGCGTTCTGGTGATCCCGCGCGCGCTGCTGGAACTGGCCGTCACGAATGCCGAGGCCCGCGCAGCCAACGAGGTCGAGTTCCGCCGCCGTATCGGCGAGGGCGAAGTGCTGTTCGACGTCCTCGGCATGCGCAAGCTGGTCGCCGACCTCGGCATCGAGATCAAGGACTGCACCTGGGAGGAGGACCGCTAGGTCCATGCAGGAGGCCGGGGCTGCCTTGCGCGGCTCCGGTCTTTCCCGGGCAGGAAAATCATTGCCGCACTGCACAATCTCTCTTGCCGCATCGCAAGCCTGTGCTAGCCATTACTCCTTAGGAACGGGAAGGGGGCGTCGCCTTCGTCCTGGCATCAACCGGCCCGTCCCGTCGAGCCGTATTCGGTACGTCGGCATGGCCTGCTATGGAGTGTGCTCATGGCCAGCGAACCCGTGTCCGACATCAAGCAAGACGCCGTCTCGCAGATGGAAAAGGACATCCTGCGCGTCCTGCGTCGCCGCATCGGCAAGGATCAGCGCGCGGCCAAGCAGCATGACTGGTACGCATCCTCGATCCTGACCTTGCGCGATCACATCATCGACGCATGGATCGAATCGACCCAGCGGACGTACGAGGCGGGCGGCAAGCGCGTCTACTACCTCTCGATGGAGTTCCTGATCGGTCGCCTGCTGCGCGACGCGCTCTCGAACCTGGGCGTCACGCGCGACATGGAGAAGGCCCTCGCCTCCTTCGGCCTCGACCTTGCCGAACTGGAGGAGCTGGAGCCCGACGCGGCGCTCGGCAACGGCGGCCTCGGGCGTCTGGCGGCGTGCTTCATGGAGAGCCTCGCGACGCTCGACATTCCGGCTTACGGCTACGGCATCCGCTACGTGAACGGCATGTTCCGCCAGCGCATCGACGACGGCTGGCAGGTCGAACTGCCCGAGACCTGGCTCGCTCACGGCAATCCCTGGGAGTTCGAGCGGCTGGAGAGCACCTACCGCATCGGCTTCGGCGGCGAGGTCGTGGCCAAGGGCGACGGTGTCATGTGGAACGCGGCCGAGGAAGTGGACGCCACCGCCGTCGATACCCCGGTGGTCGGCTGGCGCGGCAAGCGCGTCAACACGCTGCGGCTGTGGACCGCCAACCCGATCGACCCGCTGAAGCTCGACGCCTTTAACGCCGGCGACCACTTCGGCGCGCTGGCGGAGAAGGTGCGGGCCGAGGCGCTGGTGCGCGTGCTCTATCCGGCCGACTCCAGCCCGGCGGGCCAGGAACTGCGGCTGCGGCAGGAGTATTTCTTCACCGCCGCCTCGATCCAGGACATCGTGCGCCGCCACGTCCAGTACGAGGGCGATATCCGCACGCTGCCGGACAAGGCCGCGATCCAGCTCAACGACACGCATCCCTCGGTCGCCGTCGCCGAACTGATGCGCGTTCTGGTCGACCTCGAAGGGCTGGAGTTCAACGAGGCGTGGGAGGTCACCAAGAAGACCATCTCCTACACCAACCACACCCTTCTGCCCGAGGCGCTGGAAACCTGGCCGCTGCCGCTGTTCGAGCGCCTGCTGCCGCGCCACATGCAGATCATCTACGCGATCAACAGCCGCGTCCTGCGCGAAGCGCGCAAGGCGGGCCTGACCGACGCGCAGATCGCCGCGATCAGCCTCATCGACGAGAGCGGGGAGCGCCGCGTGCGCATGGCGAACCTCGCGTTCGTGGGCGCGCACTCGATCAACGGCGTGGCCGCGCTGCATACCGATCTGATGAAGGAGACGGTCTTCGCCGATCTCCACGCGCTCTACCCGAGCCGGATCAACAACAAGACCAACGGCGTCACCCCGCGCCGCTGGCTGCAGCAATGCAATCCCGGGCTCACCAAGGTCATCAGGGACGCCATCGGCCCTGAATTCCTGGACGACGCGGCGAAGCTGTCCGACCTCAACCCGCTGGCGGACGACGCCGCGCTGGGTGAGCGCATCGCCGAGGTCAAGCGATCGAACAAGGTCGCGCTGGCGGACTACATCAAGCGCACGATGGGCATCCGCCTCGATCCCGACGCGATGTTCGACGTCCAGATCAAGCGCATCCACGAATACAAGCGCCAGCTGCTCAACCTGATCGAGACGGTCGCGCTCTACGACCAGATCCGCAGCCACCCGGAGCGCGACTGGGTGCCGCGCGTCAAGATCTTCGGCGGCAAGGCGGCGTCGAGCTATCACAACGCCAAGCTCATCATCAAACTGGCCAACGACATCGCCCGGCGCGTCAATTCCGACCCCTCGGTGGGCGGGCTGCTCAAGGTCGTCTACGTGCCCAACTACAATGTCAGCCTGGCCGAGCGGATCATCCCCGCCGCCGACCTGTCGGAACAGATCTCGACCGCGGGCATGGAAGCCTCGGGCACGGGCAACATGAAATTCGCCCTCAACGGCGCGCTGACGATCGGCACGCTCGACGGCGCCAACGTCGAGATCAAGGAACACGTCGGCGACGAGAACATCGTCATCTTCGGCCTCACCGCCGAGGAAGTCGCCGCCAAGCGTGCCGAGGGCTACAACCCCCGCGCCATCATCGAGGAATCGCGCGAGCTGGGGCAGGCCCTGTCGGCCATCGCCTCGGGCGTGTTCTCGCACGACGATCCGCACCGCTACGAAGGGCTGGTCAACGGCATCTACGAGCATGACTGGTTCATGTGCGCCGCCGATTTCGACAGCTACACCGCCGCCCAGCGCGAAGTCGACGCGCGGTGGGAGAACAAGGCGGGCTGGCGCGCCTCGGCAATCCGGAACATCGCCAACGTCGGTTGGTTCTCCTCGGACCGTACTATCTCCGAGTACGCCAAGGACATCTGGAAAGTTCTGTGAAGCCAACGGAAAGCGCTCTCGAATCCCTGCTTCTAGGAACCAACGCAGATCCGTTCTCGCTGCTCGGCACCCATGCCGGGCCGGACGGGACGCACCTGAGGGCGATCCTTCCGGGCGCCGAGACCGTCGAGGCGTTCAGCCTCGACGGTCACTGGCTCGGCAAGCTCGACAAGGTCGATCCGCGCTACCTGTTCGAAGGACGGCTACGTATCAAGCCGCAGCCGATCCGCTACCGCTGCACAGCGCACGGGCATGACTGGCTTGTAACCGACCCATATACCTTCGGCCCGGTGCTCGGCCCGGTGGACGACCTGCTGATCGCGCAAGGCACGCATTACCGCCTGTTCGACAAGCTGGGCGCGCACCTGATCGAGCATGAGGGCGCACACGGCGTCCACTTCGCGGTCTGGGCGCCCAACGCCCGGCAGGTCAGCGTGGTGGGTGACTTCAACGACTGGGACGCCAAGCGCCACGTCATGCGCGCCCGCGCCGATATCGGCGTGTGGGAAATCTTCATCCCCGACATCGGCGATTACCGCGCCTACAAGTACCACGTGGTCGGCGCCGACGGCATGGTGCAGCCGCTGAAAGCCGATCCCTTCGCCTTTATGTCGGAAATCCGGCCGGACAACGCCTCGGTCACCGCCGTTCCGGCCAAGCTCGACTGGGGCGACAAGGCCCACCGCGAGCACTGGGCCACCGTCGACGCCCGCAAGGTGCCGGTCTCGATCTACGAGGTCCACCCCGGTTCGTGGAAGCGCGACCGCTGGAACTGGTTCCTCGACTGGGATGCGCTGGCCGACGAACTGATCCCCTACGTGGTCGAGATGGGCTTTACCCATATCGAGTTCCTGCCGATCAGCGAGCACCCCTACGATCCTTCGTGGGGTTACCAGACGACCGGCCTCTACGCCCCGACTTCGCGCTTCGGGGAGCCCGCCGGCTTCGCCCGCTTCGTCGACGGCGCGCACCGGGCGGGCATCGGCGTCCTGCTCGACTGGGTGCCCGCGCACTTCCCCAAGGACGAGCACGGCCTCTGCCGCTTCGACGGCACCGCGCTTTACGAACATGCCGACCCGAAGCTGGGCCAGCAGCCCGACTGGGGCACGCTGATCTACAACTTCGGCCGCCGCGAGGTCGCCAGCTTCCTGCTCAACAACGCGCTGTTCTGGGCCGAGCGCTACCACGTCGACGGGCTGCGCGTGGATGCCGTCGCCTCGATGCTCTACCGCGACTACTCGCGCAAGGCGGGCGAGTGGATCGCCAATCAGGACGGTGGCCGCGAGAACTGGGAGGCGGTGGAATTCCTGCGCGAAGTCAACCGCGCCGTCTACCGCGAGCACCCCGGCTTCATGACCATCGCCGAGGAATCGACGGCATGGCCCGGCGTCACCCAGCCCGCCTACGAAGGCGACGGTAAGGGGCGCGAGACCGCGCTGGGCTTCGGGTTCAAGTGGAACATGGGCTTCATGCACGACACGCTGCGCTACATGGCGCGCGATTCCGTGCATCGGAAGTATCACCATGAAGACCTGACCTTCGGCCTCGTCTACGCCTTCTCGGAAAACTACGTCCTGCCGCTCAGCCATGACGAAGTGGTTCACGGCAAGGGCTCGTTGCTGGGCAAGATGAGCGGCGACGACTGGCAGAAGTTCGCGAACCTGCGCGCCTACTACGCCTTCATGTGGGCCTATCCGGGCAAGAAGCTGCTGTTCATGGGGCAGGAATTCGCCCAGCGCCGCGAATGGAGCGAGGAGCGCGCGCTCGACTGGGACTTGCGCGATGCCCCCGCGCACGAAGGCGTGCGCAATCTGGTGAAGGACCTCAACCGCCTCTATCGCACCAAGCCCGCGCTTCACGCGGGGGATTGCGATCCCGAGGGCTTCGAGTGGCTGATCGTCGACGACAAGGAGAACTGCGTCTTCGCCTGGCTGCGCAAGGCACCGGGGGCGAAGCCTGTCGCGGTGATCGCCAACATGACGCCCACGATGCGCGTCGGGTATCGCATCCCCCTGCCGATCGACGGCAAGTGGAGCGAAGTGCTCAACAGCGATTCCGTCCACTACGGCGGCACCGGCAAGGGCAACCTCGGTCAGGTGAAGGCGTTGGACGGGCAGGCGACGGTAACCTTGCCGCCATTGGCCACGATCATGCTCGAATACGCCGGATAAGACGATGAACCCGCCTCACCTGTTCGTCATTGCGAGCGCAGCGAAGCAATCCAGGGCCGTTTTACGCCGCCCTGGATTGCTTCGCTGCGCTCGCAATGACGAGCGAGGGGGCTGATGCGGGAATACCCTGAATTACCTCATCAAGTTTCCAATCAGACACATAACTACGGAGAGACACGAAATGAGACCAGCTTCCGGCTCGCCGCTCGCGCGCGATGCCATGGCCTATGTCCTGGCCGGCGGACGAGGCAGCCGCCTGAGGGAGCTGACCGACAATCGCGCCAAGCCCGCCGTCTACTTCGGCGGCAAGGCCCGGATCATCGACTTCGCACTGTCGAACGCGATCAACTCGGGCATCCGCCGCATCGGCGTCGCCACGCAGTACAAGGCGCATAGCCTGATCCGCCACATGCAGCGCGCGTGGAACTTCATGCGCCCCGAGCGTAACGAGAGCTTCGACATCCTCCCCGCCAGCCAGCGCATTTCCGAGCTGCTGTGGTACGAAGGCACCGCCGACGCGGTCTACCAGAACATCGACATCATCCAGCCGCACGCGCCCAAGTACATGGTTATCCTGGCGGGCGACCACGTCTACAAGATGGACTATGAGCTGATGCTGCAGGAGCACGTCAACTCGGGTGCGGACGTGACCGTGGGCTGCCTCGTGGTGCCGCGCATGGAAGCGGTGGCCTTCGGCGTCATGCACGTCGATGCCGAGGACCGCATCACCGCCTTCGTCGAGAAGCCCGCCGATCCGCCGGGCATTCCGGGGCAGGAGGACATGGCGCTGGCCTCTATGGGCATCTACGTGTTCAACACGGATTTCCTGTTCGAGCAGCTGCGCCGCGACGCCGCCGACCCCGACAGCAAGCGCGATTTCGGCGGCGACATCATCCCCTACATCGTCAAGCACGGCAAAGCGCAGGCCCATCGCTTCACCAACAGCTGCATCCGTGCGGCCGAGGAGATCGAGGAATACTGGCGCGACGCGGGCACCCTCGACGCCTATTTCGACGCCAACCTCGACCTTACCGACACCGTGCCCAAGCTCGACATGTACGACCGCGAATGGCCGATCTGGTCGGACTCGGTGGTCGCCGCGCCGGCCAAGTTCGTCCATGACGAAGACGGGCGGCGGGGCCATGCGATCTCGTCGCTGATCTCGAACGACTGCATCGTCTCGGGCGCTCTGGCCCGGCGCTCTCTGCTGATGACGGGCGTGAAGATGGGCAGCTTCTCCAGCGTGGAAGAGGGCGTGATCCTGCCCTATTGCAACATCGGCCGCAGCGCCCAGCTCAAGCGCGTGATCGTCGATTCCGGCGTGCGCATCCCCGAGGGGCTGGTCGTCGGCGAGGACCCCGAACTCGACGCCCGCCGCTTCCGCCGCACCGAGAACGGCGTATGCCTGATCACCAAGCCGATGATCGACCGGCTGGGCCTGTGATGGTGAAACTGTGATGGTGAAACCGTGACCTCGCTGAAAGTCCTGTCCGTTGCCTCCGAGGCGGTGCCGCTGGTCAAGACCGGCGGCCTTGCCGACGTCGCGGGCGCGCTGCCCGGCGCCCTCGCCCCGCACGGGGTGGAGATGACCACGCTGCTGCCCGGCTACCCCTCGGTGCTGGCGGCGTTGGGACGGCGGCCCAAGGTGGTCCACGCATGGGACGCGCTGCTCGGCACCCCGGCGCGGCTGCTGGCGGGCAGCTTGCCCGATGGCCACCCGCTGCTGGTGCTCGATGCCCCCGCTCTCTATTCGCGGGAGGGGGGCCCTTACTCCGACGCTGCCGGGATCGACTGGGCGGACAACTGGCAGCGCTTCGCCGCTCTCGGAAAAGCCGCTGCCGAGATCGCAGGCGGGGTGATCGTCAAGCGGGGCAAGCCACAGGGCTTCGATGTGCTCCATGCGCACGACTGGCAGGCCGCCATGGCGCCCGCATACCTGCGTTACGTGCCGCTGAGTGCCGCTGAGTGCCGTTCGGTCATCACCATCCACAACATGGCTTTTCAGGGCTGGTTCGCGCCGGAAGTCTTTGATCGCATTGAACTTCCTGAGAGCGCTTGGGCACTCGACGGGGTCGAATACCACGGCGGCTTGGGAATGCTGAAAGCGGGCCTCTCCAGCGCCGATGCGATCACCACCGTCAGCCCGACATATGCCCGCGAAATCCGCTCCACCGTGTTCGGAATGGGCCTCGAAGGGCTGATCGTGGAGCGCGGCGCGGCGGTTCACGGCATCCTCAACGGCATCGACGCAAACGTGTGGAATCCGGCCTCCGACGCGGCTTTGGCGGCCCCCTACAGCCACCGCACGCTGGACAAACGCCGCGCCAACAAACGCGCCCTGGAGGCCGAATTCGGCATCGAAGAAGGCGACGGCCCGATCTTCATCGTCGTCACCCGCCTTACCTGGCAGAAGGGCATGGACGTCCTCCCGGACATCCTCGACCACCTCGTCGGAATCGGCGGAAGACTGGCACTTCTGGGCTCCGGCGACGCTGCGCTGGAGCGCGCCCTGATCGAAGGCGCCGCCCGCCATCCCGGCCGCGTCGGCATCCGCATCGGCTACGACGAAGCCCTCTCCCACCGCATGCAGGCGGGCGGCGACGCGATCCTCATCCCCTCGCGCTTCGAGCCTTGCGGCCTGACGCAGCTCTACGGCCTTGCCTATGGCTGCCTGCCGGTCGTCGCGCGTACCGGAGGGCTGGCGGACACCGTGATCGACGCGAATCCGGCCGCTCTGGCCGCAGGCTGCGCCACCGGCATCCAGTTCGACGGCGTCGACTATGATGCCCTCGCCGCCGCGATCACCCGCACCGTCCAACTGCACGCCCAGCCCGAAGTGTGGGAACGCCTCCAGAAGAATGCGATGAAGAGCGACTTTTCATGGCAGGCCAGCGGCAAGGCCTACGCCGACCTCTATCGCACGCTGGCGGCATGAAGCCCCTCGGCGCCCGGGTGGAGGCGGGCGAAACCTGCTTTACCGTGCGCTCTCCCCGGGCCGAGGCGCTCTGGCTCTGCCTCTTCGACGGAGAACGGGAAACCCGCCATCGAATGGTGAGAACTGCCGCAGACTGGACGCTCACGCTGCCAGGCGACCTTTCCGGCACGCATTACGGCTATCGCGCGGAGGGCCGCTGGGCACCAATGGAAGGGCATTGGTTCGATCCGGCCAAGCTGCTTGTGGACCCCTACGCCGTCGAGCTCGACCGCCGCTTCGTGCAGAGCCCGCGCCTCGCTGCGTTGGGGGAAGATACCGCCGACATCGTTCCGCGCGCAGTCGTCCCCGAGCCTAACCCTGCCGGACCAACAGAAGCACCCCGCTTCGCGCGCGGCGGGCTAATCTACGAGCTTAACGTCCGCGCTTTCACGATGCTTCACCCCGAAGTGCCCGAGGTCCTGCGCGGGACCGTAGCCGCACTCGCGCATCCGGCCGTGCTGGCGCACCTCGCCAAGCTCAACGTTACCGCCGTGGAACTGATGCCGATCGTCGCCTGGGTCGACGAACGGCACCTGCCTCCGCTCGGGCTGGTCAATTCCTGGGGCTACAACCCGGTCGCGATGATGGCGCTCGATCCCGGCCTCTGCCCCGGTGGCGTAGAAGAATTGCGCCGGACCGTTGCGGCGCTCCATGACGCGGGGATCGGCGTGTTGTTGGATCTTGTGTTCAACCACTCCGGCGAGAGCGATATTCACGGCGGCGTCCTGTCGTTGCGCGGTCTTGATGATGCAATGTATGCGCACGCCCCCAGCGGTCAGCTCATCAACGATACCGGTTGCGGGAACACACTCGATTTCGCCAATCCCGCCGTGCGGCGGCTGACGCTCGACACGATGCGGCATTTCGTCGAACGTTGCGGCATCGACGGGTTTCGTTTCGACCTCGCTCCGATCATGGCCCGCGGCCCCGGCTTCGATCCCGCCGCGCCGATCTTCGCCGAGATTGCCCGCGACCCGGTGCTCGGCGACCGGGTCCTGATCGCCGAACCCTGGGACATTGGCCCCGGCGGCTATCAGCTCGGGCAGTTCCCCGCCACCTGGCTCGAGTGGAACGACCGTTTTCGCGACGACGTGCGCCGCTTCTGGAAAGGCGACACCGCCATCGGCATACTGGCCACGCGCCTGGCGGGATCAACCGACATCTTCGGCCCGCAATCGCCGGCCGAAGGCTGTCGCTCGATCAACTTCCTCGCAGCGCATGACGGGTTCACACTGGCCGATACGGTGGCGTACGAGCATCGCCACAACGAGGCTAACGGCGAGGACAACCGCGACGGCCACGGTGAGAACTTCAGCTGGAACAACGGCGTCGAAGGGGCGACCGAGGATCTGACGATCGCACAGGCCCGGCGTCGCGATCTCGAAGCCCTGCTTGGCACCCTGTTCGCATCGACAGGTACGATAATGCTGACCGCCGGGGATGAGTTCGGACGCACCCAGTACGGCAACAATAACGCCTATTGTCAGGACAACGCGATCGGCTGGATCGACTGGGAAGCCCGCGACAAAGGACTGGAAGACCATGTCGTCACCTTGTCCGCCGCAAGAGCGGCCAGACGCGCGCTGTTCGAGCGGTTCCCCGAACCGGTAGTCTGGCAGACCCGCGATGGCGACCCGATGAGCGTCGAGGATTGGGAACGTCCGGACGCCGACTGGCTGGGTTGCAAGTCGAACGCCGGAGATTTCGGCTTTACTATTGACCGTGCGACAAGGCACGTCAGCATCGCCATCTGAGAGCCGAACCGTGGTACGTTCAGCCGACGCTGCCATCCTGCGGCAATTCGCGACCTGACTGCGTCGGCGAAACTTTTCTAAATTATTGTTTTAACGTATTTTCTGATACATTAAATAATTCCGCCTGATGAGAAAATGCTCTAGCCCCCGCTGCGCAGTTGCTCCGTCAGATAGTTCATCAGTGGTTGCTCGAACCTTGAGTTGATGACCAGGAAATGTCGGCGCTTGTCCTGCTCATCCGGCAGTCGGCATAGGACGTCCTCATCGACCAGGCGGCGGACCAGACGGAGAGCCGTGCTCATCGGGGCGCCGGAAGCGATGCAGGCACTGGATACCGACACACGCCTCGCCTCGATCTTGGCCAGCAGCAGATCGAGCAGCATCGCCCAGGTCGGATCGCCGAAGAGTTCACCGCCGCCGATCTCCCGCCGCTTGCTTTCCTTGCGCAGCAGATCCTTGATGAACTGGCGCAAGTGGACTGGCTCCACGGCCTCGGCGCTGACTGGGGGAACGCTGCTTTCCGCCGCTCGATCGCGAAACGCCGGAGGCACGGGCTCATCGATCAGCCCCGCCAGACGTTGCAATTCGCCGCTAAGCTGCGACATCCTGTCCAGCAGCACCTTGCGTTCGCCAACAGCCTCGGGAAGCCCCTGCACGCGCTGAAGGGCACGACGCAGATCGACGGGGCTGATCGGCTTTTCCAGAAAGTCTGCAGCCGAAGCACGCATCGCGTCGATGGCTACGTCCTTGGTGGCATGGCCCGTCGCGATGATGAAGCGCAACTGGCGCTCATGCTCTTCAGCGTAAAGCGAAAGCTCGCGAATCAAGGCGATGCCGTCCAACCCGGGCAAGTTGTAGTCGACGATCGCAATCGAAATGTCATGCGCTCGAAACAGCGTCTGCGCTTCATCCGCGTTCGAAGCGACGAAAGGCTCGTATCCCATCTGCCGCAGCGCGAAGGCGCATTCCATGCCCCAGTCGGTATCGTCATCGACGACAAGTACCGGCGATACCTGCCGAAACACGCCGGCTTCCATTGCCGAGGGAATTTCAGACATACGCGTTGCTCCTTGCGAGATCTCCGCACCGTCGTCTTCTGATTCAGTAGTCTGTGGACCAAGAAGCGCCCCAATGCGTATCCGCCAATTCTTCGGCATCGCTTCTTCCAATTCCGTTATTTTCTACAGAACGCCCTGTCACATTCCCGGCAGATGTTGTTGCATGGCAACCGACACGATTGCTACCGCTAAAATTGCCGATGCATCAGGCCGCCGTCGCACGGCGCCCGCTTTCTGGAATGCCGCCAGGGCGAAAAGGGTAAGTAGCGCCACCGTGACCATGGCGAAGGTTCCGGCAAGGCCAAGCCACGTCGCCCCTGCCGCCAGTAGCTTGATCTGGCCTCCGGTGAGCACGCGAGCGCCGGTATATGCCCGCAGCAGAGCCACCGCGAGACTCGCGACCGCCAGGCTTCCTGCGCCTGCCGCGCAGGCCCGGACCAGTCCTGGAACGCCGCCGAAAGCCGTGGCTCCAAGCAATCCGAACGTGGCCAGCACGATATAGAGCCAGTCCGGCGTGGTCCTTCCCTCCCAGGGAAGGACCACTACCGGGATCAGTGCGAGCAGTAGAAAGGCAAGATAGAAATATCCTGCAGCTTCCATGTCAGTATCCTCCGTTGGTCACCGTCACGTTGGCTTCGACGTTGCTGTCGGGAAGCGGCACGAAGGCTCCGTACTTCATGATCGGACTCCCGCTCATGTCGTAGCGCACCTCCACCCGGAACGTGCCGCTGGTATCGCCCACCCCCGCTGTGATCTGCGGCTGCGACTTGCCGCCAAGCAGCGACCCGTAATTGTCGATCACCGCCTGCGCACGGTCCTGCGCGAGCGTGACCCGCTCGCTGAGGGACAGGCCGGCGACTGCCGCCCTCGCCCCCTCGGCCGCCGCCTGCCTCACGCCGATCAGCGCCGTGAAGTAGATCGAATAGACGATCACTCCGAACACCAGGGCAAGCAGCGCCGGAGCTAGGAGGGCGAACTCCAGCGCCGCTAGGCCCTTTTCGCACTTCAGCAGTCGGAGCGGTGTCCTTGCCGTCATGCGCATGGCACAACCTCCCCGATCAGGTCTGGTTGAACAGGTTGGTGAACGCGGCCGAGAGGTCGTCGTTGAACTGCGAACCAATTGCGACGATCGCGGCCACTACGATGCCGCCCAGCACCGCGTATTCAACTGCAGTCAGGCCGCGCTCATCGGTGCGCAGGCGGGTCACGAGATTAAGGATCGAATTCATCATAGTTACACTCCCCATTTCCCTCCGTGTTGAAGAGGCGACCGGGGAGCGGAGGGGCTCCCGTGGCGCCATGCATTGCGATTAGATCAGCACCGGCACTCCGCAGCGCACACCGCCCACCCAAAAGGTGCCGTGACCCAGCTGTATGCCGAGGGCCACGAGGACATTGGTGAGCAGCGGATCGACGACGGCGGTGACGATGCCAGTGACGGGCTGGGTAACGGCCGGAATCAACTGGCTGTCGAGCAGCGGCTGTACCAGCGAGCAAAGCCCAAGCAGACAGTTGATCTCCAGCCCGCCCGGCCCCGTGAGACTGTTGACGAGACCCTGCACGGTATTGCCTACGCGCGCGCCGTTGAGCACCGATTGCGGGATACCGGCCCGAGTGGGACCGCCGATCGTGCCCGGCCCGAAGACCAGCGTGTTACCTTGGGGTTCGCCGCCCAGCACCGGCTCGGCGATCGCGCGGCCCTTGATCGTCACGTCGACGAGTTGGGTCAGCAGCGGCAGTTTGATCGGGATACCTGCGTGTACGATCTCGGTCTTGGTAATATCCGATGCCTTGATCGGCAGCAGCGGCTTGTCCATCGCCCAGCCCGGCATGTCGCCGATATAGGCGCTGACAAGCGCCGAGTGGCCGACGACGCGCACCGTGGTGTTCGTCTGCTGGTCCACCCCCGGCGCGCAGTCGATGCGGTCGATCGAACCGTCGGCCGACTGGATGTCGATGATCACCGGAACGTTCGCGCGCGCAATGTTAAGCGGCAGGTTGAGCAGCGTCACCTGTACCTTGAGCCGCAGCATCGAGGTGCCCACCTCGGTCTCACCTGCCGGGCCAAACGAAAAGCGCGGACGGTTGACTGGCCCCGACGCTGCGGCGGCAATCGTCACCTGGCTGCCGGTCAGCAGTGGCGGAGGAGACACGGCGGCGATGACCTGCGAAAGATCGAGCGCGGCGGGATCGTCCTGCACCGCGTAGCTGATCAACTGGTAGGCATTGAGTCCCGCACGGAGCGCAGGCGCCACGTCCGCTTCGCCCACCTTCATGTTGCGCCACACGCCGACCTTGAACAGTCCCCGCAGCGGCACCCGGTGGCCGCCCGGCACGAAGCTGTTGAAGGCGTTCAGGGCATTGCGCGTATCGCCCGGGCCAGCCGCCTCGGCCGCGGCCGCGACGATGTCGCGCAAGTCGTAAGTCCCCTTGACGAGATCGCCGTAAGTACCGGTGAAGCCCGAACGCTCGGCCAATTCGTCGAAGAACAGCCCGGCATCGACATTGCCGCCGAGCAGCGCCTCGATCTGCGATGAAGACAAGTTCAGCGAGATGCCGAGCAGGCCGCCAAGCACGCCGTTGACCGCGTGCAGCAGCCCGCCGACGCCCATGGTACTGACGTCGAGCAGGCCGGATGTGGCAGAAATCCCGGCCTCGTCGATGCGCGCCGCGCTGGCGGTGGCGGCGAGCTCGGGAATCGGGCTCATGTCCCCCAGCACACCGGTCAGGAACTGGCGGCTACCCTTGCTCGTGGTCACGCGGACTGCATTGGGGCGTACCGCGCTGCCGGCACAATCGGCAGGCAGGGCGCCCGGAAGGAAGAAGCGCGAACCGGCGTTGTCCGCCGCTTTTCTGTCGTCGTTCGCGCAGTAGTAACCGATTTCGACGTTGCGAATTACCGAAGGATCGTAACCGTTGTGCTGAAGGTAAGTCTCGGCCAGCGAGCGGGCATCATCCGGCCGCATGGAAGCCGCAAGTGCTGCCGCCTCGGTCGCAATGCGCAGTTCGCGATTGCCGCTGTAGTAAAGCGCTACATCGAGCGCGAGACCGGCCGAGAGGAGCAGGGGCACGCCCAGCACGGCCACGGCGGGCGCCACCACGCCGCGCTCGTCCCGCCGCAGACGGCGGATGGTTGCTCTTAGACGGCTCATGACCCGGCCACCTTGATGCCGCTGCCTGCCGCCGCGATCCGCGCTGCCTCGCCCGCCACCTGCTGGCGCAGCTGCGACTTGGCCTTGGTGTCCGTCATGCCGGAAAGCAGCGCGTCAGCTTCGCCCAGCCGCCCGTTGAGAGTGAGCGCGAGGATGAGGTTGTTGCGCACCACTTCATCACCCGGCGCAAGGTCGTGAGCCGCGCGCAGCGTCTCGACCGCCTCGGCGGTCTGCCCAGCGCGCAGGCGCGCATAGCCAAGTGCATTGGTGATGAAGGCATCGGCGGGGCTGGCCTGCGACGCCGCCGCGTATTGCGTCACCGCCTGCAGCCACTGTCCTTCGGCGGCCAGCACATGGCCCCGCACGGCAAGCGCGGCGCCGCTGCGATCGTTACCCGGAATGCGCCCCAGCGCCGTGCGCGCGGCATCGACTTGCCCGAGGTCCAGCAGGCAGTTGACGCGCAGGACACGGGCCTGCGGATCGTCGGGATGCTTGCGGTCGAAATCGTCGAGATAGGCCAGCGCGGCGCGGGCACGGCCGTCCGCGCGCGCCTGCTGGATCAGCGTCAGGTACAAGGTGCGGGTGGAGGTTTCCTCCTGCACTTCGGCAGCGCGATCGGCTGCGAAAGCGGGGCCGGCGGCGAAAAGGAACACAGTCGCGGGCAACAGATGACGGATCATTTCCCGGAACTCCGCAGCGTGTCGAGGATAGCGGCGACCGGCGGCCCCGCCAGGACGATGAAGAGCGCAGGCATGAAGAACACCAGCATGAGCACGACCATGCGCACGGTGATCTTGCCGATGGCCTCGCGGGCGCGGGCGACGCGGCGCTGCGAGAACTCGCGGATATATTCGCGCAGGGCAGGCACCAGTTCCATGCCCTGGAACAGCGACTGGCGGAACAGCGCCGCCAGTTCGCGCGCGCCGCTGACGCCGACACGCGTGGCCCAGCGGTCGAACGCGACCTGATAGTCCTGCCCCCGGTCGAGATCATCGACCAGCATCGCGACCAGCCGGGCGTGGTTGGGCACTGCCACCTGCTCGTCGCGGGCGATGCCGCGGAAGCACTGGTCGAGCGAGACGCCGCTTTCCAGCATCATCAGCATCAGGTCGAGCAGGAACGGGAATTCCGCCGTCAGTATCCGCTCACGCGAGGCGGCGCGCATCTGCAGCGCGTACTTGGCGCCGATATAGGTAAGCCCGGTCAGCGCGAAAGTCGGGAAGATCGGCTTGAGCGGATTGCCGGTGACCACAAAGCAGGTCGCCATCGATGCGACCATGACCGCCAGCGTCGCACCCAGACGCAGCGCCACGAAGACATCGAGCGCACCCGCCTCGAAATAGCCTGCCGCGCGCAGGCGCTTCTCGATCTCGGCCTTGTCACGCCCTTGCGCCAGCAGCGCGCGGGGTGCGCGCATCGTGCGCCAGTTGCGCCCTGCGGCGGCGCCTGAGGTCCCGGACGTCGCCTTGCCATCGACCCGCGCACGCAGCCGCGCGTCGGTCTGCAGCCAGCGCAGCCCGATCAGCGCCACGGCGAGGCCCGAGACGGCCGCGATGAGCGAGATCGAGGCGAGGAACCCGGCCATCAGAACGACAGCCTCATCATCCGGCGGATTATCATGATGCCGATGAATTCCAGCCCGATCGCGACCATCGACATGTTGCGCCCGCGCGGATCGGAGATGAAGAAATCGATGTAGGCCCGGTTCATCGCCACCAGCAGCGTCATCGCCAGCAGCGGCATCGCGATCAGCACCCGCGCGCTGACTTTCGCTTCCGACGTCGCAGCCTGCAGATCGCGGCGGATGCGAACGCGCTCACGCAGGATATTGGCAAGGTTGCCGAATACCGTCGCGATCGATCCGCCGTAGCGCAAGTTCGTGCGGATGGCCGCGGCGATCATCGAGACTTCCGGAATCCGCAAACGGTCGGCGAGGTGCTGCACGGTTTCCGCGACCGGAGCACCCATCGCCAGGCGCCGCCCGACCGGCGCGAAGTAGCTGGCCACCGCCTCGGGCGCATCCGCCAGCGCGCGCGTCAGGGCCTGAGAAAGCGAATTGCCCACCGACTGAAGCTGGCGCACCCCGTCGAGATAGAGCGGCAACGCTTCGGTCAGCGCGTCCACCCGCTTGCGCGCGCGGCCCTTCAGCCAGGACAGCGCCAGCATCGGCACGCCCACGATCAGCACCAGTGCAGCGGCAGGGCCGAACAGCAGCAGCACGATAAGCGTGAGCACCAACATGACGCCGATCAGGGTCTGGAGCGCAGGCACCGTCAGTTCGACCTGCGCCTGCGCGAGCAGTGGCGCAATGCGCTCAGGCACCGTCACCGCCACCAGCGGCCGGACGATTATCTTCCCGGGCGAAGCGATGGCCTCCAGCCGGCGGTCGAGCGTCACACGGTCCCGCATGCGCTGGGCAAACCACTGCCACGCAACCGCGCCGACGATCAGCAGCGCCAGCAGGAGATAGGCGCCGCCCTTCACCATGCCGGGCCATCCTTGTCCACGACCGGGCTGGCGTAGTCCTTGAGCCGCGCGGCATGGTAGGGGCGCGGCGACAAGGTACGGTGCAGCCCCTCGCCCGACATCGGCGGCTGCTCCTCGAAATGGAACAGTTCGTTGAGCGTATAGGCCTCGCCCTCCACGCCGGTCACTTCGGCGACCGAGGTAATCCGGCGCGAACCGTTGGCGAGGCGCTGGATGTTGACGATCGCGTGGATCGAATTGGCGACGAAGCGGCGAACCGCGCGCACGTCGTTCTGCTGGCCCGCGAAGCCGAGCAACATCTCCAGACGGGATAGCGCATCGCGCGGCGTGTTGGCGTGCAGCGTCGCCATCGAGCCGTCATGACCGGTGGACATCGCCTGCAACATTTCCACCGCCTCTACCCCGCGCACTTCGCCCAGGATGATGCGGTCGGGACGCATGCGCAGCGCATTGCGCACGAGGTCGCGTGCGCTGACCTCGCGGCTGCCATCGACGTTGGGGGGGCGAGTTTCGAGGCGGACGACGTGCTCCTGCCGTAACTGCAGTTCGGCCGCGTCCTCGATGGTGACGAGACGTTCCTTGTTGCTGATGCAGCTCGACAGCACGTTGAGCAGGGTCGACTTGCCCGCGCCGGTGCCGCCGCAGATCAGGATGTTGAGCCGCGAGCGCACGGCGCTGGTCAGGAACGCGGCCATCGCCGGGCTCATCACGCCGCCCGCGACGCAGTCCTCGATGCTCAGCGCCTGGAGCCGGAACTTGCGGATCGAAACCAGCGGGCCGTCGAGCGCGATCGGCGGGATGACGATGTTGACGCGCGAACCGTCGGCGAGGCGTGCATCGACGAAAGGCGTCGCCTCGTCCACGCGGCGGCCGATCGGGCCGACGATGCGCTGGATGATGTTCATCAGGTGCGCGTCGTCGCGGAAACGGGTCTCGACCCGCTCCAGGATGCCCGCGCGCTCGGCGTAGATGGTGTTGGCGCCGTTGACGATGATGTCGTCGATGCTCGCATCGCGCAGCAAAGGCGCGAGCGGGCCGAGGCCGACCACCTCGTCCTCGATATCCTCGATCAGCAGCAACCGCTCGGCGCTGTTGAGCGCAAGCTGGCCGCGGCGGCTGCGGCTGCTGATGACCTGCTCGATCTCCTGCCGCAGCGTACGTCGGTCGAGGGATTCGGCGGTGATGCCCTGCGTCTCGAGCTGCTCGATCACTTGCGCGCAGGTGAGTGCCTTGACCGCCTGATAGCTGTCGCTCATCCGCTGGGCGGCCGGCTGCGCGATCGGCGCTTTGCGGCGGGGCTCGGTCAGCGCTTCCTCGGGCACGAAGTCGTTGGTGAGCAGGCTCATGCGCTACGCTCCACCGAACGCAGGATGGCGCGGCGCATGCGGTCGATGCCGAAGTTCGTGCTCTTGGCCTGCGTCGAAATCCCGCAGGCGCGGCGGATCGCCTGGGCATAGCTGCCCCCGTCGCGCTCCATCATCAGCGGACGGCCCGCGTTGAGCGCATTGCTCTGGCTCACATGGTCCACCGGCACGCCGAGCACAGTGTCGATGTCGAGCGTATCGGCGATACGGCGACCGTCGAGCAGGATGCGCGGGTCGTGCTCCCACACCAGCAGTCGCAGCCGCTGCGCGCTCGCAGTGTCCATCGCCACGCGGTCGAGCAGGCGGCGGGTGGAGTCGAGTTCACGGATCGACTGGCTGCAGACCACCTCGACGCTCTGCGCCTGCGAGGCGAGTTCGCGCAGCAGGCCGCCGTTGCGCAGCGATCCACCGCACAGAACGACATGGCCGCAACTGGTGCGCAGAAGCTGGATCAGCCCGACGATGTCGGCCGGACCAATGCCTACGGGCTCCGCGCCGGTGCCGCCGTCGAGCGTCAGCAACGACAGGCCGGAGCGATCGTGATGGGCCAGCGCGTCACCGAGCAGGCTGGCATCCATGCGGTCGATGTCGGATATGGCCGAAGCGATCCCGTAATCCACCTTGAGGTCGAGATAGGCCTCGGCCGTACTGGTCGGCAGGGTGCAGTCGATCAGCAGCGTCGAAGTGCCGTCGAGGCAATGCGCCAACGCCATATCAGTCGCTACCACCGCCGTTGCATCGCGGTCGGTGCCGAGGACCAATGTGAAGCGCCCGAGCCGCCCGTGGCTCGTCAACGACGTGTTGAGCACGCGCGAGAGGATCTCGCTGACTTCCGCCGCCACCGCGCCGCGCGGCATCACGTCGGCCGCGCCCGAGCGGATCGCCTGGAGCACGTGGCCCGCGTACATGTCCTCAGTCGCCAACACGATCGAACGTCCGGCCGCCGCCTGCGAGACCTCGGCGATGACCGAGGCCATGGCGCGCTCCGCGGGGATCGAGGCATGGTCGATGACGACGATGCCAGGCCCGTCGAACTCGGCGCCGTCGAGCGACTGTACCATTTCGACCGCCACGTGTGCGCCCATCGCGTCTGAGATGCGCTGCGCGAGGGCGCGGTCGATGGAAAGAAGATGGATGCGTGCCATGTCAGCGCCTCACCACGCCAAAGGTCCGGATGCCCTGTTCGACGCCGTCGTTCCCGACGATCATCTGCCCGATCCCGGGATCCACCGGCTTGTCGGCAGTAGCCAGTATCGGCTTCACCGCCTCAGGCTCGACTAGGCGAGGCGTGGCAACGATGATCAGCTCCTGACGCTCCTTCTGGTTCTGCTGTCGCTTGAAGAAGGCACCCAGGACCGGCAGATCGCCGAGGAACGGCACCTTGTCCTTGGTGACAGAGCTGTTCGAATAGTTGAGCCCGGCGATCACGAAGCTCTGGCCGCTGCCCAGCTCCACCGTCGTCTCGGTCGAACGGCGGCGGATGCCTGGCACCGTATAGCCCTGCAGCTGGACGCCGTTGTTGTAGTCAAGCTCGCTGACTTCGGGCGCCAGCTTCAAGACGATGCTATTCTCGCTCAGGACATAGGGCGTCACCGATAGGCGCACGCCGAATTCCTTGTACTGGATGGAGATCGTGTTGCCGTTGCCGCCGGTCGATTGCGGTACAGGCACGGGAAACTCGCCGCCCGCCAGGAAGCTCGCCTTCTCGCCCGAGCGCACCAGCAGCGTCGGCTGCGCCAGAAGCTGCGAAAGCCCGTTCGAGGACAATGCGGAAAGCACCGCGCCGATGCCGCGGTTGCGGCTGCTCAGAAACAAGTTGAACGCGCTCTGGATCGGCGCCGAGGCATCGATGCTGAGACCGGGCGTTGCATTACCGCTCGCCCCCGAGCCGTTGAACGAATAGCCGTTGAGGCTGCTCGACGGGATCAGCGCGCCCTGAATGTCGCCCGAGAGCTTGGCGAAGCTGAAGCCAAGCGCCTTGAGCGTCGAGGAGGATACCGCCGCGAACTGGACGTCGACGGCGACCACCTTCTCGCCTGCACGCAGCGGTCCGTTGGCGCTCGCATACGTGGGGGCCGGCGGATCGACGTGGAACTGCGTCTCCCCGATCATCGAGCCATCCGCCGCGTAGACACTGAGTGCCGCATCACCCGCGCCTTGCCCGCTGACCCGCAACGACTGCGAGGTCGGCGCAGAGACGGCAATCACGTTGTCGCGGTTGACCTCGATGCGAGCGATCGAGCGGGTGAAGCGCAGGGTCTGCGCCTCGTCGATCTGAAGCGTACGTTGATCCTGCGCGCTTGCGATAGCCGGCGCCATCGCGGCGACGCAGGCCAGCAGGCCGCTTGCATACTGCGCCCTCATTGTGCGCCACTCCCCGAATAGATCGTTTCGCGATTGCCGCCGACCACCAGCTCGATCGCATGGGGGGCGGGAGCGCGGCGTGGCTGTACCGTCCTGGCAGGAGGCGCTGCCGCCGCGCGAGGGGGAGGCGCGGCGGCAAACGCCGGCGTCGGCCTTGCCGCCGCCGAAGGAGCCTCGAGAATGGATGCGACCTGCGCCGTCGCGACTTCCTGCTTGTCCTCGGGATTGCGCAGCGAGAGGTAGAGCGCGCCGGTGCTCTTCGCGAGCGAGAGTTCGGACACCTGCTGCGGATCGAGGGCCAGCGTCAGGTTGCGCGCGGGAGGCGGCGGCGCGGATACCGCGCCCGTCACCCCGTCCTTGACCGGAGCACCGACGACGACTTCGCCCACCGCCAGCACCGGCACCATCTGCAACAGCGTGGTAGACCGGCTGCGGCCGTTGCCACGCGCGCCTGCAATCGCATCCTCGCCGGGATAGACCACCTGCACGTCGACCCGGTCGCCCGGACGGACGAGGCCGGCCACTGCGATCTCCGCGGTCGTGTCGATGCTGATCGCACGCATGCCGACCGGCACGCGGATCGCCAGCTTGCCTTCCTGCTGCAGCGCCTCGCGCGGGATCGGAGTATTGGCCCGGATGTCGCGGGTAGCAACCCGGCCGACGACTTCGGCGGGGGTAGCCGCGCCGGGAACACGGGAGGGGTCGAGAGAGGCATTGCGGATCATGTCCGCCGTGATCGTCTCTCCGATCTTCACGTCGCGCGTGGCAACAGCGAGGATGGCACCTTCAGCCTGCGTCGATCCCGCTGCCAGCCCCCGCACCGGCCCCGACGCGCCGCGCGGGGTGGCCGAACGCCCCAGTTCCCTGACACCCAGGAAACCGAACGTTGCGGCCGCAACGAGCCCGACAGTGATCGTCAGCTTCGCTTTTGAACCCAGGCGCATGCAATTCCCCTTTGCCATTGCGCTTACGCAAACGGAGTGCTGCCCCTGCACCCCGCGAAAATTGTGAACCGTTCCTTGCCGGGACAGGTTCACTTCCATTTGTGAATGGTAACCTGTGCCGAATTCAGTCCATCATGGAGAAGGAGCCGATGCGAGGGGATCGGCATGCCCGGATTTCCGCAGTTGGTCGCTCCCTGCAGGCCTGCGCACAAGTGCGCGGTGCAACATCCCTGTAATTCGGGAGATCACCCGCAATGGATGAACAGGAAGTAACCCTCACTTCGGTTCTTTTCGTGACTTGCGTCGATAGTCGAGGCAATAGGAACACATGTTCAAGACCGTCCTGACCGACCATGCTCCGACACATCGTCGTCAAGGACATTGCGGGACTCTGCAAACGAATTCCTCAACAGAGGCTTGGACTTGCTTGCATGAGAGGGCAGGAACCGAAACGCCGATCGCGCTTCCCGACCCTCACTATGACGATGAGGCACACATTGTGAACAACGCAGCATCAAAGAGGGGCACCCAGTGATCCCCGTTCAGGAAGCGATCGGCGACAACGCGAAGGCACACGCGGACGAACGAGATACCAAACGGTCCCGCAAGGCCCGCAGATGGAGCGACGGGACCCGTCTCTACGCCGCGACAACGGCGCTGGCAGCGCTTACCCTTGGGCTCGTCGCACCCCATTCGCCCGGCGCCGGGGTGATCTCAGCCGCGTCTTCAGGCGCGTTATACGTCTTGCACAGGCCGCGCCTGTCGCTCGTGACAGCAGTGTTACTGGCGATCGGAGCCTTGCCGGCTGGCGAAGCTGCGGGATCGCCGATGTTCTGGGCCGACCTCGTGCTGGTGTCCTGCGCCGCGCTGCTGCCCCGGCGACTGACGACGACTTTGCTGCGCGTTCCCCGCTGGTCGTGGCCTGCTGCCATGACGGTGGGAGCCTTGTGTCTGTTTGCCTACTTCTTTGCAGGGCCGATTCTTGGCCCTACGCTGGGTATTCTTTCCGCATTATGCGCGGCGTTCATCGGCGCAGGAATTGCCCGTCATCTTGCAATGGTCGATGCAAGGCTCCTTGCATGGGGCGAAGGCGGCATGGCCGAAGTCACCCGCGATCTCCTTCTCGGCCGCATCGCCAGCGGGATGCTGCACGACCTTGCCCAACCGCTGAACGTCATATCGATGGCAAACGCCAACATGGACTACATCGTCAGCCATCTCGACATCGATGAGGTCAACCGCCAGCAGATCCACGAGCGCGTGGCCCGTATCGCCACCCATACCGAAGGCGCCGCCCACATCCTCAGCCTGTTCCGCTGGTTCGGCCGAGACGGTCGCGAAGGCGACGGCGCGCTGACCGTCCAAAACGCACTGGAATGCGCGATCGCGACCACTCGATCCAACGTGCGACACCACGGAGTTGCAGTCCACTTGCGCGGGACGGGCCTCGATTACCTCGTACCCGGACAGTACGGTGCGCTGCAGATGATGGCGGTAGCGGCTCTGCTCAGCGCTTTTTCCAGCTTCTTCGGCAAGGACGGAAGCAAGCACAAAGGCGAAGTCCTGCTCAACGCGAGCATCACGCCCGCCCACGTCGTGATTACCGTCGATTGCATGGACGAGAACGCGAACCCCATGCCCGCGCGCACGATCGACGGCGCCACACTCTGGCTGGTCGAACAGGTCGCTCAGGAAGCATCGAGCGAATTTCGCTGCGTGCTACATAACCGTAAACCGCTGCGCTTCGTAATCCGCCTCGGCCGCGACGACATCTGATCGGGTATCAGCCTACCACCAATAGCGGCAGTTCGATCTTCACGCACGCGCCTTCGACATCGCCCGGCGACAGTTCGACGACGCCGCCGATCTTGCCCAGCACCTGGCGGCAGATGTGCAGGCCCAGGCCCGTTCCATTACGTGGTTTGGTAGTGAAGAACTGCTGGAAGGCGGCCCTTGCCTGCTCTCGCGACAGTCCGGCCCCGTTGTCGGAAATTATGCAACGCAGTGCCTCTCCCTCGATCGAGAGACGGATCGCAATGCGTCCCACACCCCGCCAGCCCGCCTCCCGGCGCGCTTCGATGCTCTCCGCCGCGTTGCGCAGAATGTTGACGAGCACCTGTTCCGCCTCGATCTGGCACAAGCCCACGTTCGCGGGAATCGGCGTCCGGCATTGCTCGACCCTGATGTTGGCCTTCTCGAACAGTGGTCTCAGGAACCGCACCGCATCGCGGGCAGCCACACCGAAGTCTGCGCTGACCACGCCCCTGCTGTTGCCGGAGGCATAATCCAGCGTATGATCGATGATTGTCTGCGCCCTCTGCACCTGCTCGGCGATCCGTTCGATCGCCTTGGCGAGTTGTGGCTGCATACCATCGTTGCGCTCGAGCAGTAGACGCAGGTTTTCGTTGGCGATCGCGATGGAAAATAGTGGCTGGCGCAGTTCATGCGCCAGTTCCGAACTTTGCTCACCAAGATCGGCAAGACGCGCCTTGGCGGCGATCGTCTCGAACAATTGCTCGACACCGGCCGGGTCGATCCCGCAACCGGCCCGATGCGCAGTGCCGTCCGTGTCACGGCAAAGCTGGCTTGTCGGCGTGCATCGGCCCCAGTTCTCGACATCGCGCTGGGTGATCTCGTTCGGTTTCATTCGAAGCCTTCCGCGTTTTCATGCACTTCATTGCCGGCGTCGAGCATAGCGGTGAGCGTACTGATGAGCAGTTGCGGCTGCACCGGCTTGGTGAGCACCAGATGATGTGGCAACGCCAGGTCGGGGTCCGGACGAAGCTGATCGCCGGTTATGAAAAGATAGCGAAATTCACGCTCGCTCAACTCGGCATGCGCACGGATACGCGATACGATCGACAATCCGGACTCGCCCCCTAACCGCACGTCGCAAGCCAACACACGGATCGACGCGTGACGTTCGAGCATCACCATCGCCTGATCGAGATCCTCGACGCCGACGGCGCATATGTCATGCAGCGCCATGAACGTCAGCAGTTCCTCGACGATCGCGCTCACGTCGTCGATCAGCAATACCAAAGCTTGATCGTTTCCCATCAGCTTCTCTCACCTGAAGCCCGAACATCATCGGCCCGGGTCTAATTACATTCACTTAGGTGGCATTACGTTTCCAAATCAATAACGAGCCATAAACATTGTTAGAAATCGAAAAGTTATCACCAGACCCATGATAGCGGCGCTTCCGCTACCTGCTTAAGCACAACTGCGATATGAAGTCGCTCGCAGTGCATGGCCAAAGCGACGCGCCGGCGAGCGCGCTGCAATCGATGGAAAAGTGCCGTGTTCGAGGCAGTCGATGGCGCCTTCGACCATCGCTGCTGCGGCGAATGCATGTTCGTCTTCAAGCATCCGTTGCGCGGTATGCAGCAATTCGCGTGCTGACTGTTGCCCGTTAGTTCTCATCACAAGGTCCTTCTCTTTTATTCGGCAGTTAGAGGGGACGACCCACGGCAAGGGCCGTCCCCTCCCCCCACCTCGTTATCCGAGGTCGGGCTGCGGCGTGTCCAACCAGGGGGAGGGCAACAAGGCGGTGGACACGCCGGCCTCAGTTCAGTTGCCCGTGCCGCCCCCCAGCAGCCCCCCGATCAGTCCAGTGACCGGAGCGAGGACGGTGCCAGTGCCTGTACCGGACCCGGTGGCGCCCACTAAGCTGCCCACGACCCCGGTTACGGGAGCGAGCAGGCCTGCTGCGCCCGAGCCGCCGGTGCCAGTGCCTCCGAGCAAACCGCCGACCACTCCGGTCACCGGAGCAAGGACATCGCCCGTGCCGCCGCCGCCAGTCACGCCGCCGAGAAGACCCCCGACCACGCCAGTCACCGGAGCAAGGACATCGCCCGTGCCGCCGCCGCCAGTCACGCCGCCGAGAAGAC
>NZ_JARVRY010000022.1:0-158014 GCF_030209485.1 Novosphingobium sp. fls2-241-R2A-195 | reverse complement strand
CGTGAGTTACCCGGCCGCTCGCCAGAGCTTCACGGAACACAAAACCCCGCGTCCCTGCTTGGACGCTCCCGACGCCGACCCGATGTTCATCTCGGATGCGTTGATTTCCCCGGCGTAATGGCCCGCGCTCGCCAGCGGGCGTTTCCGCGTGCGCTAACTGCACGCACAACCCCGTCATCCCAGCGAAGGCTGGGACCGCTGGTCGTGTAAAGCCCAACCCTCAGCAGGGCCTCCTTACGATAATTGGCCGTAACAGGCCAGCGGTCCCAGCCTTCGCTGGGATGACGGGGTTGGGGATGACGGGCTTTGTTTGCAAATTCCTCCCCGAGCTTGTCCCGGGAAGGAATTTACGCGTCCTACTTCCCGCCGCGATTGCGGCAGGCATCGGTCACCGTCTTGCTGCAGACCGGATAGGTCTTGTCCATCGCGGTCGCAGGCGGCGGGGTCAGTGCGCCCTTGTACGGGCCGCCCTGATAGGTCTCATCCGCCGGCATCGCCGGGCGCGCGGCCTGGTTCGCGGCTTGAGGATCGGGGACGCCTTCGGTCGGCACGCCCGGTCCCGGAGGGTTGGCCTGCCCCGGAGGCGTCGCAGGCGTCTCGCCCTTGAGCTGCTGCAGCACCGAATTCCAGGCCATCTGCCGCTGTTCGGGTGTCATCTTGTAGATCTGGCCGCGCTGGTCGGCCGTCAGCGCCCAATAGCCCTTTTGCTGATCCATGCTCAGCGTCCAGTAGTAGACCTTGTAATCGTTCGGCCAGCTTTCGTAATCGGACTTCTGCGCCGGGGTCCAGCTGTCGTACGTGGCCTGCTGCTCGGGCGTGAGCGTCGGCGCAGACGCGCTGGAGGCGGCCGGAGGCTGCATGGCCGGAGCCGGAGCAGATGGCGGCGCGGCGGGCATTTCGGAAGTGGCGGGGGCGGCAGGGTCGCTCTGGGCATGGATGGCGGCGGGGACCACCAACAGGCTGAGGGCAGCAGAGCCGGCGAGCAGAACTTTACGCATTTCTCACTCTCCGTTTATGTCATCGTTGTGATCGAACGACGAAGCGCACCGGCAATTGTTCCTCCGCTGCGACGAAGCGGGCTTGCACCGGGCCATGCCGTTCCCTAGTTGTTCACGGTGAACAATCTGCAAGCTCCCTCCTCTGATCCGCTGATCGACGGCCTCAACGATCCCCAGCGCGAGGCCGTGCTGACGACCGAAGGCCCGGTGCTGATGCTGGCGGGCGCGGGCACCGGCAAGACGGCGGCGCTGACCCGCCGCCTCGCCCATCTCGTACACAGCCGCCTTGCATGGCCGAGCGAGATCCTGTGCGTCACCTTCACCAACAAGGCCGCGCGCGAGATGCGCGAGCGGGTCGGCCACCTGATCGGCCCGGCGGTGGAGGGCATGCCCTGGCTCGGCACCTTCCACGCCGTCGCCGCCAAGATGCTGCGCCGCCATGCCGAGCTGGTGGGCCTGCAGAGCAACTTCACGATCATCGACACCGACGATCAGCTGCGCCTGCTCAAGCAGCTGATCCAGGCCGAGGGGCTGGACGAAAAGCGCTGGCCCGCGCGCCAGCTGGCGGGCTGCATCGACCGCTGGAAGAACCGCGGCCTGAACCCGCAGGACCTCGACGCCGGAGAGAACGAAAGCTACGCCAACGGCAAGGGCCAGAAGTTCTACAAGCTCTATCAGGACCGGCTGAAGGCGGTGAACGCCTGCGATTTCGGCGACCTGCTGCTGCACATGCTCAACATCCTGCGCACCCACCGCGACGTGCTGGAGCAGTACCAGAACCGTTTCAAGTACGTCATGGTGGACGAATATCAGGACACCAACCAGGTCCAGTACTTGTGGCTGCGCCTGATCGCGCAGGGCCGCCAGAACATCTGCGTGGTGGGCGACGACGACCAGTCGATCTACTCCTGGCGCGGCGCCGAAGTGGCCAACATCCTGCGCTTCGAGAAGGACTTCCCCGGCGCCAAGGTCATCAAGCTGGAGCAGAACTACCGCTCCACGCCGCAGATCCTCGCCGCCGCATCGGGCCTGATCGACGAGAACACCCAGCGCCTAGGCAAAACCCTGTGGACCGAGCGCCACGCGGGCGACAAGGTGCAGGTCGTCGGCGTCTGGGACGGGCCGGAGGAAGCCCGCCGCGTCGGTGACGAGATCGAGCGGCTGGAGCGTCAGGGCGCCCCGCTCGACCAGATCGCCATCCTCGTGCGCGCGCAGTACCAGACGCGCGAATTCGAGGACCGATTCATCTCCATCGGCATGAAGTATCGCATCGTCGGCGGCTTCCGCTTCTACGAACGCGCGGAGATCCGCGACGCGCTGGCATACTTGCGCGTCATCGCCCAGCCCGCCGACGACCTCGCGTTCGAGCGCATCTACAACGCCCCCAAGCGCGGCCTCGGCGCCAAGGCACTGGAGGCGCTGCACCGGCTGGCGCGAAATCGCGGCATCCCGCTGTCGAACGCCGCGATCGAGATCGCCGACACCGACGAACTTCCCGCCCGCGCGCGCAACACCTTCCTCGCGCTGATGCGCGACTTCGCGCGCTGGCGCGACTTGTCCGCCACCGAAGGCCCCGCCGACCTCTTGCGCACCGTGCTCGACGAATGCGGCTACACCGACGCGCTGCAGGCGGAGAAGACCGCCGAGGCCAACGGGCGGCTTGAGAACCTCGTCGAACTGGCGCGCGCGATGGAGGAATACGACAGCCTCGGCGACTTCCTCGAACACGTCAGCCTCGTCATGGACAACGAGAACGCGGCCGAGGAGGAGAAGGTCACGATCATGACCATGCACGGCGCCAAGGGGCTGGAATTCGACAACGTGTTCCTGCCCGGCTGGGAGGAAGGCGTGTTCCCCTCGCAGCGCTCGCTCGACGAAGGCGGCCTCGCCAGCCTGGAAGAGGAGCGCCGCCTTGCCTATGTCGCGATCACGCGGGCGAAGAAGAAGTGCACGATCCTGCATGCGGCGAACCGGCGCATCTATGGCCAGTGGACCAGCTCGATCCCCTCGCGCTTCATCGCCGAACTGCCCGAGGAGCACGTCGATTCCGAGACGACGCTGTCGGGCGGCGCCTCGCTGTGGCGGGCGCAGTGGTCGGAGCACGCCGATCCCTTCGCCGACGTGGCGCGGATGCAACCCTCGCGGATCGTCACGCGCGGCCCCGGCTGGCAGCGCGCTGCCGCCAAGGAATACGACGCCAGCCCCAAGCGCGTGGTCGAAAGCACCCGCTCCGCCGCCAGCTTCGCCGCCAAGCCGCGCTCCGACATCGCCGTGGGCGCGCGCGTCTTCCATGAGAAGTTCGGCTATGGCGCAGTGGTTGCGCAGGAAGGCAACAAGCTGGAGATCGAGTTCGAGCAGGCAGGCAACAAGCGCGTGCTCGACAGCTTCGTGAAGCCGGCGTGACGGATGCGATAGCCAAACACGCCTCGTCATTGCGAGCGTAGCGAAGCAATCCAGGGCCGCGAAACCCGCTCTGGATTGCTTCGCTACGCTCGCAATGACGAAATGATGGGTTGAAATTTTTCCGGCCTCGCTCCCCTCATTCGGGCCCAATTACCGCGCCCGCGATTACCGTCGCGCGGGTGGTGATTGCCTCCCGCTCCTCACGCTATACACTGGTTCAATACGAACGAGAGTAACAGCGAGAGGTATTGGGAAGTGCTCAAATCAGCAGACGGCGGCCTGCGGCCGGTGCCGTTCCCGATCGACGATCCCGAACGCATCCCGGTCAAGCGCTACTACGACCCCGAATTCTACCAGGCCGAGCTGGACCACTTGTGGCCCAACGTCTGGCAGATGGCCTGCCGCGAGGAGCAGATTCCCGAGGTCGGCGACTGGATCGAGTACGAGAACGTCGGCAGATCGGTCATCGTCGTGCGTACGGCCGGCGGCGTGAAGGCCTTCAACAATGCGTGCCGCCACCGCGGCGTGCCCTTCGCGGGCGGATCGCCACTGGGCTCCTCGCACGCGACGGCGCATGGCAACTGCGCGAAATCGGGCTTCGTCTGTCCCTTCCACGGCTGGCGCTGGAACATGGATGGCGAGAACACCATGGTCTACGGCAAGCACCTGTTCTCCGAGCGCCAGCTGGACGAGGACGACATCAACCTCATCCCCTGCCGCGCCGAAGTCTTCGGCGGCTGCGTATGGATCAACCATGATGACGACGCGCCCTCCGTGCGCGAGAGCCTCGGCCCGGTGGCGGAGCGGCTGGAGGCGCACAACCTCCACAAGCTGCGCGCGGAGTGGTGCTACGGCACCGTGCTCCCGGCGAACTGGAAGATCGCGATGGAAGCCTTCATGGAAGGCTACCACGTCATGCAGACGCACCCGCAGTTGCAGCACGCGGTGCCGACCATGTACGATTCGATGTACGCGATGGCCGACAATCCCAGCCGCGCCCCGATGCTGGCCGACCCCGCGCTGACCATCGAAGAGAACATCGCCGCGCAGATCAAGAACATGGAACTGCTCAGCGAAGGCATGGCCGGCATGCTCCACGAGAAGGAAGTGGAGATCGCCAAATCGCTGCAGCACGCGACGCAAGGGCTGCCCGAGGACAAGAGCCAGGCCATGATGATGTGGCTGGGCATGGTCATGCACCAGGTCTCGGCCCAGTTGAAGGAACGCGGCGAACCGATTCCCGACCTCATCGCAGTGTCGCAGTCGGACCCGATCAACGCCGTCGAGTTCCTGTTCCCGAACTATTTCCTGCTGCCTTACTTCAGCTCGATGTCGGCCTACCGCATTCGCCCGCTGGGGCCGGAAAGCTGTTTCTTCGAACTGTGGTCGCTGACCTTCTTCCCCGAAGGACAGGAGCCCGAGCCGGTGATGGAGCCCATTGTGCTGCCTTACAACAGCCAGGACTTCCCGCCGATCCCCCGGCAGGACTACTCGAACATCCCGATCCAGCAGAAGGGCCTGCACGCTTCCGGCTTCGAGTTCATGCGCCTTTCCAGCAAAGTAGAGGGGCTGATCAGCAACTACCAGCGCATCATCGACGGCTACCTCGCGGGCGTGCCGGGCGAGAAGCTGGCGGCGGCGAACAACAAGCTGGGCGGCAACTTCGACGGGAAGATCGAGGACCTGGGGTTCTGATACCAGAGCTGAAAAGTAAGCGATCAGCCCCTTCTCCTCGTCATTGCGAGCACAGCGAAGCAATCCAGAGCGGCGTCAAACTGCCCTGGATTGCTTCGCTGCGCTCGCAATGACGAAATGGTGGGAACGCAAAAAGGCCCCGCAGGCGGAACCTGCGGGGCCTTTTTCATGTCACGATGCGCGAAAGATGGTGAGCCCGACAGGATTCGAACCTGTGACCCGCTGATTAAAAGTCAGCTGCTCTACCTACTGAGCTACGGGCCCCCACTGAAGCGTACCGTGACGGTCGGGGTCACCTAGGGGCCATGCGCGGCTTGGTCAAGCGGGCACGCAACTGTCCGATGCTGAAGCCCGTCAAGGGATCGCGCCAGCGACCTGCAATCTTCGCCGCCGGGTCGAGCACGAAGCGCCGCTCGCGAAAGGCCGGATGGGGAATCACGAGGTCGTCGGCGCCGTACGCACCGCCGTTCCACAGCACGATGTCGAGGTCGAGCACCCGCGCGCCCCAGGGCTTGCCCATGCGGCGGCGGCCGAACTTGTGCTCGATCTTCTGCAGCTTGTGGAGAAGTTCGTCCGGCTCGCGCTTGGAGCGCACCAGCGCCACGGCATTGGCATAGCGGCGGTGCGAGGGGCCGAGCGGCGCACTCTCGATCACCGGAGAGGCCGCGAGCAGTTCCAGCTTGCCATGGCCGAGCGCCTTCAGCGCGGCGCCCAGCACCTTGCGCGGGCACCCGTGGCGGTGGTGGCGCATGTTGGACCCCAGCGCCACAAGATAGCGATGCTTGCCCATTGACGCCCCCCTCTTCGATCAGATGTGCGGCGCTCAGATATCCTGGGCAACGCGCGTATAAAGCTGCGGCCGCCGATCGCGGAAGAAGCCCATGCCCGCACGATGCGTCGCCGCGCGGTCGAGGTCCAGCGTTGAAACGAGGACGCCGGTTTCCTCGCGCCCGAATTCGGCGATAAAGTCGCCCCATTCGTCGGTGATGAACGAATGGCCGTAGAACGTCTGCGCGCTGCCGCACTCGGTTTCCGCGCCGATGCGGTTGGCGGCGATCACCGGCATGCAGTTGGACACCGAATGCCCCACCATCGCCCGGCGCCACATGCGGCTGGTGTCGAGCGTGGCGTCGTAGGGCTCCGAACCGATCGCGGTGGGATAGAACAGCAGTTCCGCCCCCATCAGCGCCATGACGCGCGCGCATTCGGGATACCACTGGTCCCAGCACACGCCCACGCCGATGCGGGTTCCGAACACGTCCCAGACCTTGAAACCGTCGTTGCCAGGGCGGAAGTAGTACTTTTCCTCGTAGCCCGGACCGTCGGGAATGTGGCTCTTGCGGTACGTGCCCATGATCTCGCCATCGGCGTCGATCATGGCGAGGGTGTTGTAATAGTGATGCCCGTCACGCTCGAAGAAGCTGGTCGGGATCGCGACCTTCAGCTTCGCCGCCAGCGCCTTCATGGCGATGACCGAGGGATGCTCCAGCGTCGGGCGGGCGAGCGCGAACAGTGCCTCGTCCTCGGTCTTGCAGAAATAGGGGCCGGAGAACAGTTCAGGCGGCAGCACGACCTGCGCGCCCTTCCCGGCCGCTTCCTCCACCAATGCGGAGACGGCGGCGATGTTCTCGGCCTCGTCGGCGGAACCGAGGGCGAGTTGCAGGGCGGCGACAGTCAGCTGACGGGAGGGGATCTGGCGGGTCATGCGGCCCCAGTTATGGACTGGGCCGCATGAAGTCCAGAGTTGGCCGTATCAGTCACGCTTGCGAAACAGCAGGGTCATGCGGTCGCTCTCGCCGATGGCCTGGTACTTCGCCTTGTCCTGCTCCTTGAGCGCGTAAGTCGGCGGCAGCGTCCAGACGCCGTCGGGCCAGTTCGCGGTGTCCTTGGGGTTGGCGCTGATCTCCGACTTGCCGACGAGGTCGAAGCCATTCACTTCCATGAAGCGGATCACGTCCGCCTCGCGCAGGTAGCCCTTCGAACCGTCCGTGTAGGAATAAGGCGCGTCGGCCTTGGCGCGGTGCTGCTCGATGCCGACGAGACCGCCGGGCTTGAGCAACCCGCGCATCGCCTTGATCTCGCTGTCGGCGATGTTCCAGTTGAACAGGTTGTGCATCATGCGCGGGATGACGATGACGTCGAAGGTGCCCTTCTCGGCTTCCGGCACCGCGTCGAGAGTATAGGCGGCGAACTTGTCCGCCGACATGCCGGTGAACTTGGCGACATCGGCAGGGTACTGGGCGGCGGCCTTGCGAATGCCGTCCTGCCTGTCCGCCTTGAACGCGCCGCTGGTGGGGTCGAAGTAGAGGCCCACCAGATGCCCCTGCTGGCCGAGGTACAGGCCGAGGAAGCGCGAGTACCATTCCCCCCCTGGCGCATATTCGCCGACCTTCATCTGCGGGCCGACGCGGAAGAACGACAGCGTCTCGACCGGATGGCGCGCGGCGTCGCGGGCACGGTCGTCCTTGCGCAGCGGGCTGGCAGCGGCGAGTTCGAGCAACGCCTCGCAGCCCTTGCAGGCTTCGACCGGGGCTTTCTTCTCGGCAGCCTGGACGGAGAGCGGAGCGGCGACGAGGCCGAGAAGCGAGGACAGGGTCAGCAGGGCGCGGCGCATCGGGTTCTCTCCACGTGGATTTGAAGCGGCGCCGAGACTAGCCGACAACAGGCCAATGACAAGCGGACACCGCGTACCTATCTAGCGCCCAATCCTTTCGACTTGAGGACATGTGACGAAGATGGAAACGGCAATCGTAGCTGGCGGGTGCTTCTGGTGCACCGAAGCGGTATTCCGCGACGTTGTGGGCGTAAGCACCGTGGAAAGCGGCTATATCGGCGGCGCGGTGGAGAACCCCACCTACAAGGCAGTCTGCTCGGGCGAGACCGGGCATGCGGAGGCGATCAAGGTCACGTACGACCCTGCGGTGATCTCCTATGCCGAAATGCTCGACGTGTTCCTCGGCACGCACGATCCGACGCAGCTGAACCGCCAGGGCAACGACATCGGCACGCAGTACCGCTCGGCGATCTTCCCGCTGGACGATGCGCAGGCCGCAGAGGCTCCTGCCGCGATCGCCCGCTGGGACGCGGAGCATTCGGGCGAGAAGGCGGTCACCACGATCGAAGGCCCTGCCCCCTGGTATCCGGCCGAGGATTACCACCAGGAGTACTGGGATGGCGAAGGCCAGCGCAATCCGTACTGCCTCGCGGTGATCCCGCCCAAACTGATGAAGCTGCGCAAGAGCTTCCAGAACAAGGTGAAGGCTTGACGGCAGGCCCACCCCCGGCCCTTCCCGCAAGCGGGAGGGGAGAATGAAGCGCCGGCCTGCTCCCCTCCCGCTTGCGGGAGGGGTTGGGGGTGGGCCTCTGGCTAGGGGTGGACCTCACAAATAAACAACCAGACGCCAATTCTTCAAATTTGGTAAATTCGCGAGTAATCGCCCTCCCCTGTTCCACCGAGGGACAGTGCAAAACCCGCGCTTTCCAAAACCCCAAGTAAATATACTGGTCCCGGTCGTCACTCACGCCATTTCGGGACACACGCCGTGGCTTCCATCCGTACCGTTTCGCTTTCGCTGGCCGCCATGGCTGCCACCCTTTCAGCCACCCCGCTCCTCGCCGATTCCGGCATGATCGCGGGCATCGACGTCCTGAAGACCTGGAACCTCGTGGTGCTGGGCGATCTCACCTCGTCCTCGGAAGTCGAGGGGCGCACGTTCGTCGGCGGCGACCTCAACGGCAATTCGTCGAACTACCAGATCCAGGCCATTCCGGCGTCGAGCACCGGCACCCCCGGCCTCACGGTCGTGGGCGACGTCAATGGCGGCGCGAAGAACCTCAACAACGGTTCGGGCGCGGTCGTCGGCGGCAACGTCAACAGCGGCCTCAACCTCAACGGCGCGGCGCAGACGGTGCTGGTCGGCGGTTCGATCAGCAACACCAATGTCAATAACAACACCGTGACCTCGGGCCTCGCCTCGGGCGACCCGTCGTTCAGCCAGAACCTGACGCAGCAGGCGAGCCTCATCGAGACCTCGATGACCGGCCTCAGCCACGACATGAGCACCCAGACGGCGAACAGCCAGTTGTCGATCAGCGGCAATCGCGGGACTTTCGATGCGCAGCCCGGTGCGAACGGCGTCGCGGTGTTCAACATCTCGGCCGCCGACCTCGACAAGATCGGCGAGATCCAGTTCAACCTCAACGGCGCGGACACCGCCATCGTCAACGTCTCGGGCGGGTCGATCACGCTCAACGACAACTTCCTGGGCGGCACCCAGAACCTCGGCGAACACGTGGTCTGGAACTTCTACGAAGCCAAGGACCTGTCGCTGACCACGGCATGGGGCGGCTCGGTGCTGGCACCCGGAGCGGCCGCGACGACCGGAAACTACATCCAGGGTTCGGCGGTATTCGGCAGCCTCGTCCAGAACGGCGAGATGCACGTGGGCACCTACACCGGCAACTACACGCCAACCCCGACAGACCCCGGCACGCCGACCGAGGGATCGTCGTCTTCCTCGTCCTCGGGCGGCACCGAAGTGCCCGAGCCGGGCATGCTGGGCATGCTCGCCGCAGCGGTGGGCGGACTCATGTACTGGCGCCGCCGCCGCGCCAGCGCCGCCTGAGGCCACTACGGGACGCTACAGTTTTGATCTTGTCTGGATAAAACAATGGTCGTCATCCCCGCGAAGGCGGGGACCCATCTTATGCCGAATGAACAGGCACCGTCAGGAGATGGGTTCCCGCCTTCGCGGGAATGACGGCGATCAAACAAGCAGGACCAACATCCAAAAGAAAAAGGCAGGGTTTCCCCTGCCTTTTTCTTTGCCCGGAAGCCGCGCCTCAGTTCAGCGCGGAAACACCCAGGAAGTTCGGCACCGGACCGTTCCAGCTGCCATCGTCGTGCGTCTCGACGGGGTCGCGGCGACGGCTGCGGCGCGGTTCTTCCGCCTTCGGCTCGCGGCGCGGAGCGCGCTCGGCACGGGGCTCCGGGCGAGCTTCCCGCTTCGGCTTCTCCTCGCGCATGGGCTTGGCTTCGCGCGCAGGCCTTGCCTCGCGAGCGGGCCTTGCGGCGCGGGCGGGCTTCGCCTCAACGGCCTCGCTCTCGACTTCACCGTCCAGCTGGAAGAGCGGGATCGGACCGCCCGTCAGCTTCTCGACATTGCCGATCGCCTCGGCATCCTCGGGAGCGACGAACGTGAAGGCACGGCCGGTCGCGCCGCCACGACCGGTGCGGCCGATGCGGTGGACATAGTCGTCCGGGTGCCAGGGCGTGTCGAAGTTGAAGACGTGGCTCACGCCCTTCACGTCGAGACCGCGCGCGGCGACGTCCGACGCACACAGGATGCTGACCTCACCCGCCTTGAAACGCTCCAGCTCCGCGTTGCGCGCGGGCTGGTCCATATCGCCGTGAATCTCGCCGGCGGAGAAGCCGTGCTGCTTCAGGCTCTTGGCCAGTTCGCGCACGGTGGTCTTGCGGTTGGCGAAGACGATCGCGGACGTGACGTTGTCCGATCGCAGTATCTGGCGCAGGGCCTCGCGCTTCTTACGCGCGGGCACCATGACCTTGTGCTGGACGATGTTGAGGTTGGTCGAGGCCGGACGTGCCACTTCGACGTACTTGGGGTTCGTCAGGAAGCGGTCGGCCAGCTTCTTGATGACCGGCGGCATCGTCGCCGAGAACAGCAGCGTCTGGCGGTTGGCCGGCAGCTTCGAGCAGATGGTCTCGATGTCCGGGATGAAGCCCATGTCGAGCATGCGGTCGGCTTCGTCGATGACGAGCAGTTCGCAGCCCGTGAGCATGATCTTGCCGCGCTCGAACAGGTCCATCAGACGACCCGGCGTGGCGATCAGCACATCGACACCGGCGGACAGGGCCTTGAGCTGGTCGCCCATCTGCACGCCGCCGATCAGCAGCGCCATCTTCAGGTCGTGGTTCTTGCCGTACTTCTCGAAGTTCTCGGCCACCTGCGCGGCGAGTTCGCGCGTCGGTTCGAGGATCAGCGAGCGCGGCATCAGCGCGCGGCGGCGACCATGGCCGAGGATGTCGATCATCGGCAGCACGAAGGCAGCGGTCTTGCCGGTGCCGGTCTGGGCGATGCCGATCAGATCCTTCATCATCAGGACCGGGGGGATCGTCTGTGCCTGGATCGGAGTCGGCTCGGTATAGCCCGCAGCCTCCACCGCTTGCAGCAATTCGTCAGACAGGCCGAGATCGGCAAAGCTCATAGGCGTTTGGTTTTTCCGGAAAAATTTCAAGTAAAGCTGCGGAACGAAGCCGGGGCGGGCCAATGCGCCGCCCGCGACACATGCCGCGCGACAGCGGGCCATTTGCGGAAAAAGGCGGGAAAGTCAAGGAAATCCGCTAGGGAGCGCCAGTTCTCCCGATACGGACCGAATGCCCGTTAGCGATCCTGCTCCACCAGCTGCCTTATGCGGGTCAAGGTGCAGCTCATTCCGCTGCGCGACAGCAGCGTGTCGCGATCCACGCAGACCCGCCCATCCTCGTTACGCTCAATCAGGAAGCCGGAGTAGAAATCGCGTGCGCGGCAGGACCGGGCGAGTTCGGCGCTGACCACCCGGCGGTCGCGCATGAACAGCAGCAGCCGGTTGCCGCGATCGGGGCGCACGCTGACGATGCCGGAAGCGGGCAGGCAATTGCCCATCTTGCGCTCGGCGAACTCCACCCCGCCATCGGTCGGCATGCCGAAGAACATGTCTGGCATCGGCACCGACGCGCGCGGCGGCGAGATTCGGATCGTCATGCGCTGCTCGATGCGGACCTGCCAGGCATCCTGCGGCGCGACCTCGGGCAGCAGGCTGATCGCGAACGGCGCATCGGCGGCCAGCACGCCGGCTTCTATCGGGGGCCAGAGCGACACCTCGGCAGGCTCCACGCCCGCATCTTCCGGGCGCGGCACGCCGTCGCCGCCCCCTGCCGCCGGGAGCAGCAGGAGGAACGGATACAGCAGTGCGGAGGCAAAACTCATGTCGTCTTTCGTATCCCCGGAATCGACGCCGCATAGCGATGCCGACATGTCCGCCTTACGGCAAGAGCTTGAACCGACGCTTAACTTGTCCGCCACCGAGCGCCCGAACCGCCTTCGCAATTATCGCGCGTCGGTGATGAAACCCCATGCAGCATGTGCCATATCGCCAGGATGAACGACACCGCACCCGCCGGCTTTCTGAAGGAAGCCGCCGCCCTGCTCGGCCCGCGCGGCCTGACGACCGATCCTGAACTCGTGGCGCCCTGGCTTACCGACTGGCGCGGACGCTTTACCGGCCGGGCCTGCGCCCTCGCCTCTCCCGCCAATGTCGAGGAGGTGTCCGCTCTGGTACGCCTCTGCGCCGAACATGGCGTGCCGATCGTGCCCCAGGGCGGCAATTCCGGCATGTCCGGCGGCGCCACGCCCGACGAGAGTGGCACCGCGCTGCTCCTTTCGCTGCGCCGCATGAACGCGATTCGCGAGATCGACACCGAATCGGGCCGCGCGACATGCGAGGCGGGCCTAATTCTCCAGACGCTCCACGAAAGCGCCGAAGCGCAGGATCTGCGCTTTCCGTTGACGCTGGGCGGCAAGGGCTCGGCGACGGTGGGCGGGCTGATCTCCACCAACGCGGGCGGCTCGCAAGTGCTGCGCCACGGATCGATGCGCGCCCTGGTGCTGGGGCTGGAGGCGGTGCTCGCCGATGGACAGGTCTTCTCCCAGCTCACCCCGCTCAAGAAGGACAACCGGGGCTTCGACCTCAAGCAGTTGCTGATCGGATCGGAAGGCACGCTCGGCATCGTCACCGCCGCGACCCTGCGCCTGCTGCCCGCCGTTGCCGAGCGGGTGGTGATCTGGGCGGGGGTCTCCTCACTGCCCGCTGCCCGCACGCTGCTGCTTCACTGCGACGCGATGGAGGGCGAGGCGCTCGAAGGCTTCGAGGTCATGCCGCAGGCCAGCATCGACGCCGTCGTCGAACACCTCCCCACCGCCCGCCCCCCGCTGGAAGGGCGCCATGCGTGGCACGTGCTGATCGAGGTTGTCGCCGACCGGGCGCAGGCAGACACCCTGCGCGACCGCTGCGAGGCGATGATGGCCGAAGCCTTCGAGAAGGATCTTGTCGAAGACGCCGCCCTATCCGCCAGCGAATCGCAGGCCGAGGCGTTCTGGCTCATCCGCGAGACCGTCCCCCCCGCCGAGCGCGCACGCGGCCCGGCGGTCCAGCACGACATTTCGGTACCGGTGGAGGCGATGCCCGCCTTCGTGGAGGCGACCGCGCCGATGCTGGAAGCCGAGTTCCCCGGCACCGAGGCGATCGCCTTCGGCCACCTCGGCGACGGCAACGTGCACTACCACGTCATCGCGCCGGGAGCCGCCGACGCCCGCGCCTGGAATGCGACCGAGGGCAAGGCGATCAGCCGCAGGGTCCACGATCTCGTCACGCAATGGGGCGGCTCGATCTCGGCCGAGCACGGGATCGGCCAGCTCAAGCGCGACGAACTGGCCCGGCTGGGCGATCCGGTGGCGCTGTCGATGCTGCGCGCGGTCAAGCAGGCGCTCGACCCCCGGGGGCTGCTCAACCCCGGCAAGCTCGTCTGACCCGGCAACGAAACATCCTGCACCGAATCGCCGGATATGGGGAGGTCTCGCGCTTGCGCGGCCGCCCCGCAGCCTCTAAAGCCACGCCCTTCCAAAGACTGACCACCCCTCGCGGAGAGTACCCATGGCCAGCGTGCCTCAGAATCCTGCACTGCCCTTGTTCTACAAGGACCTGATCCCGCTCAACTCGCAGCAGCACGCCAACTGGAAGACTCGTTCGACCGACAAGGCGACCTGGCTGGCCGGCATCAACTCGGTGCCGCTGACGGTCGAGGAATTCCCGCAGGCCCAGCGCAACTTCCCGATCATCTTCACCGCCGGCGAGAACCCGATTCCGCTGGTGCTGATGGGCATGAACGAAGGCACCAACGTGTTCGTCGATGAAGACGGCACGGTGAACACCCCCGTCTACATCCCGGCCTACGTGCGCCGCTATCCCTTCATGCTGGCCAAGCTGCGCCCGGATTCGGATGAGCTTTCGCTCTGCGTCGATCCGTCCAGCGACCTCGTCGGCGAGATCGACGAAGGCGAGCAGCTGTTCAGCGACGACGGCCAGCCGACCGACACCACCACCAACATGCTCAAGTTCTGCGAGAACTTCGAGATCGCGGGCAACAAGACCGCGCAGTTCATGGCCGAACTCGAGAAGCACAAGCTGCTCATGGACGGCGAACTGAACATCGACGTGGGCGCGGCCCAGCCCTTCAACTACCGCGGCTTCCAGATGGTCGACGAGAACAAGCTGCGCGAAGTGCGCGGCGACGTCTTGCGCCAGTGGAACCAGAACGGCCTGCTCGGCCTGATCTACGCGCACCTGTTCTCGCTGGAACTCGTCCGCGACATTTTCGGCCGCCAGGCATCGCAGGGCAAGGTGCCGAACTTCACGCCGCCGGCAACCCCGGTTGCGGATGACGTGAACGCCTGATTCACCTTCGCGGGGCAGGCGTCATGACACTTTTGTCACACTCCTGCCCCTTTCGATAAGCGTAACGGATAGTTCGCTGGACATTTCTTATGGGTCCTGCTTCACGAATCGCTTGCATGTCGGATTGGGTCAGCCTATCTAGGTCTTGCCCGGCCGGCGCTACCCTCATGGCCCGTTCGGGTTTGGTGCACTTCGTGCACCTCCTCCCTGAACCTTGGCCACCTCGTGCATCGCACGAGGTGGTTTTTTAATGCCTTCAGAGAATTGCTCGGCAGAGCATCGCTCGCCGACGACCTACTCCGCCGCCAACGACCAATCCTGTGCCCCCGCGTCACGCCCCAGTTCCGCGACGACGCTGCCCAGACTGCGCACCAGCCCCGCCAGATCCTCGATCATTCCCGGCATCTGCTCGGACGGTTCGACCAGCGCCGAATCAAGATAGCGGCTGCGATCCACCTCGATCTGCAGTGCGTGAATACCGCCGCGCGGATCGCCATGCCGTTCCAGCACGTAGCCACCGGCGTAAGGACGATTGTGCGCCGCCTCGCGCCCGACCTGGGCGAAATGGGCGAAGGCGGATGCGACGACGCTGCCATGACTACTCGCTCCGAAGCGGTCGCCGATCACGATTTGCGCGCTGGCGACGCCGGGCCGCGACGGCAGCGGCGGCATCGAGTGCAGATCGATCAGCAAGGCCGCTCCCCACCGCTCGCGCAGCGTCGACAGCGCCTTGGCGATCGCTGCGTGGTAAGGTTCGTGCACTCCGGCGAGCCGCTCGGCAAGATCGGCCGCTCCCAGCCGCCGCCGCCACAGATCGCCCTGCACGGGGAGGCGCCGGGGAATGAGGCCCAGCCCACCCCGAACACGCCGACTTGCCGTGGGAACACCCTCTGATGGCCGCGCCTCGCGCTGGAACATCTCCCAGTCGATGTCGTCCGGCGCACGGTTGAGGTCGATCATCGCGCGCGGTGCGTTGGCCACAATCAGGCTCGCGCCCGTGGCCTCGGCAATGCCACGCGCCATGAGGTCGACATAGCGGTCCTCGAGCTTGAGCGCCGCCGTCGGACCATGGCGAAAATCGGCGAGAAGTGCCCGGGGATAATGACGCCCGCCATGCGGCGCCGCGATCAGGACCGGGATCGCGGAAGGGTTGACCTCGGCGAGAAAGAACGCCGGAACACCGGGAGCGCCGGGAATTCGGCCGCCGCCCGTACCCTGGCCCACACCTTGCCACCCGGCTTGCGAATCGTTCTCACCCAATGCCCCGCTCATCCCTTCAAGCTGTGCGTTTCATACCGTCCTGTCAAAGCGTCCCGATACCGGTCACCTCCGAATAGGGACAAGAAATATAAACGCTTACCCTGTATGCCTACGGACAGACGCACGGCGAAGCCGATGCCAGAACACAACGCACAAGACTGGACACCTGCGATGATCCGCATCCTCCTCGCCGAAGACGACGACGCAATGCGCACCTACCTGGCCCGCGCGCTGCAGAACGCGGGCTACAGCGTGGTCGCGGTCGATCGCGGGACCGAGGCGATCCCCCATCTGAAGAACGACGATTTCGACCTGTTGCTGTCGGATATCGTCATGCCCGAAATGGACGGGATCGAGCTTGCTCAAAGGTGCGCCGAGATTTCGCCCTCGACCAAGGTGATGTTCATCACCGGATTCGCCGCCGTGACCCTGCGTGCCAGCCGCGAGGCGCCCCAGGCCAAGGTGCTCTCGAAGCCCTTCCACCTGCGCGATATCGTGATGGAAGTGCAGCGCGTCTTCGGCCTTGCCGAGCACGCCACGCTCTGAGCGAAATTTTTTCTCACAAGGCCCTTGCCAGCCAAAAGAAGCGCAGCTAGAGGGCCAGTCCTCCGGCGGGGACACTCACCGGAGCGCTCGAATGGAGACCTACGGTTCGCCGCAGGAAACCATGAATGGAATGGGCGTATAGCTCAGTGGTAGAGCACTATGTTGACATCGTAGGGGTCGCAAGTTCAATCCTTGCTACGCCCACCATTCCAGAAACCCCGCCGGTCTTGCGACCAGGCGGGGTTTTTCTTTTCCGGGTCTTTTGAAAGACATTTCTCCCCACCCGTCGTCATTGCGAGCGCAGCGAAGCAATCCAGGGCGGCTTATGCGACTCTGGATTGCTTCGCTGCGCTCGCAATGACGACTGGGTTGTCGCTCAGGCCGTGGCGAGAGCGCCCTGCCCCTCGGGAGACGGTTCGCCTGGCCAGGCCGTCGTCGCCTCGAAGAAGCGCGACACGTCATGCAGCGCGCCGTCGATCACCATCAGTTCGGCGGGCGGCGCATGGCCGATGAAGTGGATGGGGCTCGCCGTCAGGCCGTAGGCGCCGCTGTTGTGGATGGCGATCACGTCGCCTTCGCTCAAGCTCGCCAGCGTGACGCCACCGCCCAGCCGGTCGATCGAGGTGCACAGCGGGCCGGTCACGTCATAAATGCCGGTATCGCTGTCGATAGCGCTCTGGCCGCCAACGCGGTGCATCTTGTAGTTGCGGCGGATCACCATGCCGAAGTGCCCCGATGCGGGCAGGTGATTGTTCATGCCACCGTCGCAGATCGCGATCGACACGCCGCGCGACTGCTTCAGCGAGATGACGCGCACAAGGAAATAGCCTGCCTCGGCCACGAGGTAGCGGCCAAGTTCCAGCTTCAACCTGGCCCCGGCGAAGCGTGGGTCTTCTCGGAAACGGGCGATGTCGGGCAGGATCGCCGAAGCCACGGCGTCGAGCGGGAGCGGCGTGTCGCCGTCGTGATATGGAACGCCGAGCCCCGAGCCGAGCACGAGGCTCTCCGGCGTGATGTCCACCGCCTCGCACAAGTCGGTGAAAATCGAGAGGAAGCCCCGGTAGTTCTCGACGATGGCGTCGGGCTTCAGGCACTGGGTGCCGGAATAGATGTGCAGCCCGGCAAGGCGCAGGCCTGGCATTGCGACGATCTGCTCCAGCGCCTCGCGGGCATCGGGCAGGTCAATGCCGAACGGGCTCGGGCGCCCGGCCATCTGGTCGCCGAACCCGCGCGGGACGGAATCGGGCGCGATCCGCAGCAGCACCGGCTGGACACGGCCTGCGGCGCGGGCAACCTCGTCCGCAATTCCAGCTTCGCGCAAGGATTCGAGCACCAGCAGGCCGACCCCGCCGAGGACTGCCTCGCGAATCTCGAATTCGCGCTTGCCGGGGCCGGTGAAGCTCACGAGTGCCGGGTCCCACCCGGCCTGCAGCGCCAGCCGGAATTCGCCGATGGACGAGACGTCCAGCAGGTCGACCCGCCCGACCATCCATTTCAGCAGTGCCGGGTTGGGGTTGCACTTGACCGCGAAGCTGAGCGCCAACTGGTCTTCGAAGGCATGGCGGAGCGCGGCGATCCTCTCGGCGATGGCCTCGGTGAAGTACACAAAGGACGGGGTGCCGAACTGCTCGGCCGCCGCCGCCAGCCAGGTGTCGCGATCCGCCGCGTTCATACCCGTTCGCCAGCGAAGCGGGTGATGCGCGCGGGCGTGTCGAAGTTCTCCAGCGTCACCTCGTCGGCGCGAATCTCGATCCCGGCCTCCTGCTCGACGAAGGCGATGAGGGAGATCATCGCGATCGAATCGAGCATGCCGGACGAGAACAGGCAGGTGTCGGGATCGACGACCCCGTCGTAGCCGGAGATCGCCTGAAGGTTCTGGATGATCCTATCGGTGGTGAGAGCCATGTGCATTACTCCTAGATCGAAAGTTGCGGTCGGTCGGCCGAGGGCGTGCTCAGGCGGACCACTTCGGGCCGGGCGAGCTTGCCGCTGGCGGTACGCGGCATCGGCGCGTTCCAGACATGGATCGCGCGCGGCACCATGTAGGCAGGCATGACCTTGCGGCAGTAGGCCAGCAGCCCCTCGCGCGTGGCGCCGGGGGCGAGCGTGGCGGCGACCTGGACGCTCTGGCCGAGCAGGTCGTCGGCGACACCGAAGACGACCACGTCGGCGGCCATGCCGCTGCGGTGGACGATGTCCTCGACCTCGTCGGGGCTGATGCGGAAGCCGCTGCTCTTGATCAGGGCATCGCGGCGCGAGACGAACCACAAGTCACCGTCCTCGTCCACGCGCACGATGTCGCCGCTGTAGACCACCGGCTCCTCGCCGATCAGCGCGGCGAGTTCGGGACAGGGCCTGATCTTCTCGGCCGTGGCGTCCGGTCGGTTCCAATAGCCCTGGCTGACGAAGGCGCCGCGGTGGACGAGTTCGCCCTGCTCGCCCGGCCCGGCGATGCCGATACCTTCACGGATGACGTAGACTTCGTTCTCCGGCACCGCGCGGCCGATCGCGCCCATCTTGGCGGCGAACTTCTCGGGAGGCAGGTAGGTGGAGCGGAACGCCTCCGTGAGACCGTACATGAGATAGATGCGCGTATCCGGCAGCAGCGCAGGCATCCGCTCGAGGATGTTCAGCGGGATCTTGCCGCCCGAATTGGTGACCAGCCGCAGCGAGGGCAGCGCTTCGCCCGAGGCGTCGAGAAGGCGAATGAACTGGATCCACAACGGCGGCACCGCCCCGAAGCCGGTCACCGCGTGCTCACGGATGGCCCGGACGATCTCGGTCGCCATCGTCACGGGCTGATGCACCACCGTGCCGCCGACGAGCATCATCGTGGTGAGCTGGTTGAACCCGTAGTCGAAGCTGTAGGGCAGCACGCTGAGCAGCCTGTCGTCACCGCGCAGTTCGAGATAGGCTGTGACCGAACGCGCGCCGCTGACGATGTTCGCGTGCGTGAGCATCACGCCCTTTGGTCGGCCGGTCGAACCCGAAGTGTAGATGATCGCCGCCAGGTCTCCGTCATCGCACGACACCGGCGACGGGAAAGATACCTCGGGCAGACCGTCCCAGCTCTGCAGCCCCGTGATGGACGGCCCGCTCGCGACAAGCACGACCAGCGCATGACCCTGCGGAAGTGCCGCCGCCGCTCCGCCTTCGAGGATCGCCCCGCGCGCGCCGCTGTCCTCGATGACGTAATGCAACTGTTCGCCGGTCCAGACGGTGTTGACGTTGACGAAGACGCCGCCGATACGGCTGACCGCCAGCATCGCCGCCACTTCGCGCATCCCCTTGCGAACCTGCACGACCACGCGGTCGCCGGGCTCGATGCCATCCGCCGCGAGGAAGGCCGCGACTCGATCGACTTCGGCGGCGACCTCGGCGTAAGTCCAACTCCGGCCTGGGTCTACGAGGAACGACTTCGCGGCACGCTCGGGCAGGTTATGCGCGAACAGGTCGGATACGGTGCGAACCGCAATGCTCACCGGCGCACTCACAGCAGTGGCCCCAGGCGCGGGTAGATCCTTGCCGGCGAACCGACGCAGACCGAATCGGAAGGTACGTCGGTCGACACGGCGGTGTTGGCGCCTATGCGGACCCTGTCGCCGATGCGGATCTTGCCCAGGACCGTCGAATTGGTGCCGATGAATACGTCGTCGCCGATCGTCGGTACGCCCCGGTTCATGTTGGTACCGATGGTGACGTTGTGCATCACACCCAGCCGGTCGCCGATCACGGCATCCGGGTGGATCGAGAGCGAACCTTCGTTATTGATGATGTGGAACGCATCGCCGATCGTGACCTGGGGCGGGATCCAGATCTTGGTGATGTTAGCAACGAACAGGTTCACGAAGCCGTAGGCCTTCGCGGCCAGCGTGCGCGCCAGTCTGTTGCGCCGCTGCAGAGCCCATCGACCGAAACGATAGACGCACAGCGAGATGAACGCCCCGTTCGTGACCGAACTGCCATGCCGCCGATAATCGTCGCGCATCGTCCGCCAGGCTGAAGGGCGCTGCACCCGCTGGCCATGTCCGGCAGCGTCAGACGAGATCGAGTGTTCGATCGATTTCGTCGATATCCGCGTGAAAAACATCGTCGCCTCCCGTAGCCACAACCATCGAATAGTCCTGCCCCTGCCGATCCGTGAGCAGCTTGAGCGCCACCACCGCTCGCGCCGGAGGCTGAATCACCAGCGCCCGGGCCTTTGCCGGCATCATCACCAGACCATGAACGAGATGACTGCCCTCGACCCCGGCGACCACTTCCGCGCCGGCACATGAGTCAAGGATCTCGTCGAGGCTCGCCCCTGAAGGATCGAGCACACGGAAGCCGTGCCGTGTCGCCAGATGCTCAGCGACCTGCCGCTCGTTGTCGAGCACGCGCCGCGCACCGGTCATGCCGCGAAGAAGGAAGACGCCGCGATGGCTGCAGGGTTCAGGGCCAACCAGTCGGCGGCGCAGATCGGTCGCGCGCTCACGCTTGTTGTCGTTGTTCGGCAGGTCGTCGAAGAGGATAAGTTCGTCGAACACCGTCGCCTGCGCGCGCGTGACCGCCATGCCCAGCCTTCGCTCGTAGTCGGGTTGGTGTCCTTTTGCTGGCGAGGTGGTCGTCGGTACGCCGGCACTTTCGGCCAGACGATACGTCAGGCAATCGTCGCTGAGCCAGTTGCCAAACCAGCGATTGCCGGTCCAGCTTTCGTAGAAAGCCGCGCGCCCGGTCGCGTGACCTACCATGCCCACGGGCCGCCGTCCCGCGCGGGGCCGCAAGTGCCGCGTTGCGGTTCCCGCGTAGAGCACGCCGTCCAGCAGCGATGCATCTCGAAAGGCATAGCCCATGGTCGGCCGCTGCGGAACATCGAAGCCGCCGTGAAAATCGCGCACCACTTCGGCCACGGTGGCGAATTCCGCTCCCCGGATGCGCTCGATCTGATTGGCCAGCATCAATGCCGGCCTCACGTGTACCGTACCGCCGGGCGCGATCTGCCACCGCTCGCTTGCGTGCGACACGACGTCGTCGGGCCTGTGCCCCAGAAGGCGCGACAACCCCTGAAGGGCTGGAAGGATGGAGGGGCGCATATCGACCGACCCTCCGCCGTCAACACGAACCTGCGCAAAGTACACGGCTCGCAATACTGAAACGACAGAAACAGATCACGGGCAAGTCCTGTGCGGTATTTGTGAAATTCACACAGAAATACTTCCACAGCACCGGCAACCTGCGTATCCGAACCCGGCGGAACAGAGTATCCCTTAGGCAAAGCCCCAAGTGGATTCGACCAGCCGCACCTGCGGAACGCGAATGCGCCTTCTACCGCCCCTTCCAGACCGGCGTGCGCTTCTCGGCAAAGGCCAGGGCGCCTTCTCTCGCGTCTTCCGACGTGAAGACATGCGCCACGTGCGCGTTCTGATATTCGTTGATCTGGTCGATCGGCCAGAGCCACGAGTCGCGCGTGATCCCCTTGGATGCCGCCACTGCCAGGGGTCCGTTGGCCGCGATCCGCTGAGCCAGTTCTCTCGCGGCGTCGATTGCAGGGCCATCGATAATGCGATTGATCAGGCCGAGTTCCAATGCCCTGTCAGCGTTGATCGGATCGCCGGTCAGCGCCAGTTCCATCGCCAGGGCGCGGGGCAACAGGCGAGGAAGTTGCACCAGGCCGCCTCCCGCCGCGACCAGCCCGCGCTTGACCTCAGGAATGCCGAAGCGTGCATTTTTGTTCGCGACGATGAGATCGCATGCAAGTGCGAGTTCGAAGCCGCCAGCCAGCGCCGGCCCATCGACCGCCGCGATGATCGGCTTGCCTGGCGTCCACGTGCAGATGCCGCCGAAGCCGCCGCGCTCGTCCACCGGCAGTTCGCCGTTCAGGAAACCCTTGAGGTCCATGCCTGCGCAGAAGCTGCCGCCCGCGCCCGTCAGGATCGCGCAGCGCAGGTGATCCGCCGATTCGAGCCGATCCATCGCCGCCGCGATTCCCGCCGCCGCCAACTTGGTCATCGCATTGCGCTGCTCGGGCCGGTTGATGGTGACCTCCAGCACGCCATCGCGTTCGGCCAGCAACACTTCCTCGCTCATCCTGCCCTCCTCTCCTGCACTTAGTGACAGGCACGGGGTCGAACCCCGGCCTGCAAAGCCGCTGTCGGTGCTGTCACACCCCAGTCTCGGCCTTGCCATGGGGCGCAGCCGTGCCTAGAGACTGCCGCAATTCTCACCCCAGGGGAGTCCCTTTAGAATGGCAAAGATCAAGGTTGTGAACCCCGTCGTCGAAATGGACGGCGATGAAATGACCCGCATCATCTGGCAGTGGATCCGCGAGCGTCTGATCCTCCCCTACCTCGACATCGACCTCAAGTACTACGACCTCTCGGTCGAGAAGCGCGACGAGACCGGTGACCAGATCACCATCGACGCCGCCAACGCGACCAAGGAATTCGGCGTCGCCGTCAAGTGCGCCACCATCACCCCCGACGAAGCCCGCGTCGAGGAATTCAGCCTCAAGAAGATGTGGAAGTCGCCCAACGGCACCATCCGCAACATCCTCGGCGGCGTCGTCTTCCGCGAGCCCATCGTGATCTCGAACGTGCCCCGCCTGGTTCCGGGCTGGACCGACCCGATCGTCGTCGGCCGTCACGCCTTCGGTGACCAGTACAAGGCCACCGACACCCTGATCCCCGGCGCCGGCAAGCTGCGCCTGGTGTGGGACGGCGAAAACGGCGACAAGATCGACCTCGACGTGTTCGACTTCCCGGCTCCGGGCGTCGCCATGGCGATGTACAACCTCGACGAATCGATCCGCGACTTCGCGCGCGCCTCGTTCAACTACGGCCTCAACCTCGGCTGGCCGGTGTACCTGTCGACCAAGAACACGATCCTCAAGGCCTATGACGGCCGCTTCAAGGATCTGTTCCAGGAAGTGTTCGACAAGGAAGGCTTCGCCGAGAAGTTCGCCGCCGCCGGCATCATCTACGAGCACCGCCTGATCGACGACATGGTCGCCTCGGCGCTCAAGTGGTCGGGCAAGTTCGTCTGGGCGTGCAAGAACTACGACGGCGACGTGCAGTCGGACACCGTCGCGCAGGGCTTCGGCTCGCTGGGCCTGATGACCTCGGTTCTGCTCTCGCCCGACGGCAAGACCGTCGAGGCCGAAGCGGCCCACGGCACCGTGACCCGTCACTACCGCCAGCACCAGCAGGGCAAGGCGACCTCGACCAACCCGATCGCGTCGATCTTCGCCTGGACCCGCGGCCTTGCCTATCGCGGCAAGTTCGACGGTACGCCGGACGTCGTGAAGTTCGCCGAGACCGTCGAGCGCATCTGCATCGAGACCGTCGAGAGCGGCAAGATGACCAAGGACCTCGCGCTGCTGATCGGTCCGGACCAGAGCTGGATGACCACGGAGCAGTTCTTCGAGGCTATCGTCGAGAACCTCGAGACCGAAATGGCCACCTGGGCCTGATCCTTCGGTCGGTTGAATGTAAAAGGCCCGCCCCTTCACAAGAGGGGGCGGGCCTTTTTCTATTCCTCCCCTTTTGGGGAGGGAGACCATACGAAGCATGGTGGAGGGGCACCCCCGTGCGAGGCGCTCCCCACCGATCTCGCGCAAACCGCCTGTGTCCCTCCACCACCCTTGCGGGTGGTCCCCCTCCCCGTACCGGGGAGGATTTTACTCCACCGCCCAGGGCTCCTCGCCCTCCAGCTTGGTGCGGTGCATCATGCGCCCGCAGTTCGGATCGTAGGCCTCGGCGCGGTGCATGGTGCCGGTGTTGTCCCAGATCACCAGGTCGCCCACCGACCATTCGTGACTATAAGTGAACTCCGACCCCGTCGCCCATTCGCGCAAACCGTGGATGATCCGCGCGCTCTCCAGGTGGTCGACGCCCTGCACGTGATGGCAGGTGCAACCTAGCACCAGCGACTTGCGCCCCGACGCGTGCTTCCACACCAGCGGCAGCACCTTCTCGCCGATCCCCTGCATGATCTTGAGCTTGGCGAGGCTCGGCTCCGGCTCGTAGTAGAACAGCGAGGCCCAGGGTCCATGGAGCACGCGCAAATCGTCGTAATATGCCTTGTCCTCGTCGGACAGCGCGTCATAGGCGGCATAGGTATTCGAGAACCCGGTGTTGCCCGTGCCCTTCGGGCTCGGCACCTTGCACGAGAGCAGCGAGGCCAGGATCGGCACTTCGTTGCGGGTCCCGTCGATGTGCCAGTAGAGCGAACCCTTGAGGTATTCCGCGCTGGCCGGGTTTTCCTTCACGTCGAGCGTAATCTTGCTCGGCCCGCCGTCCGGCCCCTCGGGCGCGTATTCGCCGAGCGTCTTGGTGAAGGCGATCTGCTCCGCGTCATCGAAATTGATCTTCGGAAAGACCAGGATGCCGCGCGCCTCAAGCTCTTCGCGCAGTTGCGCGGCGAGTTCGCCGGAAAGCAGTTCTTCCTTCGAATTGAGAATGCGGCTGCCGATCTTCGGCTTGATGTGCTCAGCCTTCAACTGAGCAGTGGTGGTGGCGACCGTCATGGCCTTGTCTCCCAGGAATGCCGTATGAGAACGCTGTTACCACGTTCTTCGCCCAGCATCCGAGAGAATCAAGCCGAGTTGCACACACCACCCCCTGCGGCACCCCAATCAGCGCCCGCGCGGTATGTGTCGGCATCGTGTCTCAGGCGGCCAGCTTGTCCAGCCAACCTTCTACGATACGGATCGCCTGGGCATGACCGGTCTTCACCCCCAGCCCCTGCTCCATCACCACCGCCCGTCCGATCCCGGCAAGAACGACGCTGAACCCCGCCGCATCGAAGCCATCGAGCCGGTCCAACCTGTCGCCGAGTAGGTGCTGCAGGATCGTGACCTGCCGCGCGCGCATTTCCTCGCTGTGCTGCGCCATGTAGTCACGCACCGCGGGACGATGGTTGGCGAGCGCCATGAACTCCAGCGCCATCGCCACCCGGCTGGTATCGATGAAGAATCCCCACAGCGCACGCAGCGGGTCGTCGGAAGCCAGCGCCTCCTCGATCATGCGGTCGCTCTGCGCCGCCCCTTGCCGCGAAACCTCCACCAGCAGGTCGTCGGTGGTAGGGAAATAGTAGTGCACCAGCGAGGGCTTGAGCCCTGCCCGGGCCGCCACGCGCCGCGTGCTGACGGCGGCATAGCCTTCGTCCCGGATCAACTGGTTGGTGGCCTCGACGATGACCGCCCGTGTCGCGGACGTCTCGGCTCCGACCCTGCGCGCTGCGCCTGCCATTAAATTCCCCTTTCACGCCCGCCTAAGGGTGCAGCGCAGCAAGATCAACCTGCGCTGGGACACGTAACGACAGATTGACTTTTGTTCCTATTTTGTTCACTCCACTACCATGGAAGCGATCAAGGGCAGAGGAGCGATTAGTGGCGCGGCGAGCGCGCGCTTCAACCTGCCTGCACGCGAAGCGGACGGTGACTGGCTCGACGTGGCAGAAACGGTCGACGGCCCTGTCCGCCACCCAGCGACCACCGTTACGGAGGAGCACCCGCGCTCGATCCTCTCTTTCAACAAGTCGCCCGATGTGCCGTTCGACCGTTCGATCAACGCTTACAGGGGGTGCGAGCATGGCTGCATCTACTGCTTCGCGCGGCCCACGCATGCTTATCACGATCTCTCGCCCGGCCTCGATTTCGAAACGAAACTGTTCGCTAAACCGACCGCTGCGAAGCTCCTGCGCGAAACGCTGGCAAAGCCCGGCTACAAGCCCGCGCCGATCGCGATGGGCACCAATACAGACCCCTACCAGCCGATCGAGACCCGCTATCACATCACGCGCGAGGTGCTGGAACTGTGCCTCGATGTGCGCCATCCAGTGACGATCACCACCAAGTCCGACCGCGTGCTGCGCGACCTCGACCTGCTGGAACGGCTTGCGGCGCACAATCTCGTGCATGTGGGAATATCGGTGACCAGCCTCGACCCGGTGCTGTCGCAGAAGCTTGAACCGCGTGCAGCCTCACCCGCCAAACGCATGGCAGCGCTCGGTCGACTGGTAGCGGCGGGCGTGCCGGCACATGTCTCGATCGCCCCGGTCATCCCGTCGATTAACGACAGTTTCATGGAAGCGATACTGGAGGATGCCGCCACGCGCGGTGTCCGGTCGGCCTCATGGATCGTGATCCGCCTGCCGCACGAAGTCGCTCCCTTGTTCCGTGAATGGCTCGACGCGCATTTTCCGCAGCGCGCCGGCAAGGTGATAGCGACGATCCGCTCGATCCGGGGCGGACGGGACAACGATCCGAATTTCGTTACCCGCATGAGGCCCGAGGGCGTCTGGGCCGACCTGTTCCGCCGCCGCTTCCGCGTGGCCGCCACGCGACTGGGCATCACAGGGCCGCATGTCGCACTGGATTGCACACGGTTCCGTCGCCCCTCTCTGGATGGGCAACTCTCGCTTTTGTAAGCAAGCACGATGGCGCTCTGGTGATTACGCAATCTCCGGCCCGGCCTGTCCTGCGCCATGGCCCATCCGATCCTTGTCGAACGCCGCGATGCGGGGGAGACGGTCGACAATGCCGATGGGCCTCAGGCTCACCAAATAAACGCCGAACCGCAATCTCGATGCCCGGTCACTGTCGGGTGTGGTGGGAGGCAAGATCGGCAGCAGGTCATGATGCTGATGCCCAAGGATTTCTCGGAAGGCGTCGCCGCTGTCGACGGGAAACGCCCACCGCAGTATCCCGACCGCTGAAGACGTCCCGACAACTTGTCGGGCAACCTCCCCAAAAATTACGCGTTCCTCCTGCCAGCAACCAAAAGGACAGGAGTCCACCATGGCAGAAGAAACCGTTACCACCGAACACCCGGCAAACGCGGCGCCGGGTCAGACCACCATCATACGCGAAACACGCTCGACGGGCGGCGGCACCGGGATCGTGATGGCCCTCGTGCTGCTCGTCGCGATCGTCGGCGGCATCTACCTGTTCAGCCAGAACAGCGAGACCGCCAAGGACAACGCCATCGCCGAAGCTGCCAACGACGTCGGCAATGCCGCCACCAAGGTCGGCGATGCTGCCCAGGACGCGGTCAAGACTGACAAGTAATCAGGCAGTATCCGGCGCGAAGGCAGCCCCGCGCCGGGGGCTGCCGCCACGCATCAGGCGGCCATGGCAACCCGCTCAGGTCCGCGCTTGGCCGTCAGCGAGACGTTCGTTATCCCCTGCACACTCTGAAGGTGCTCGGCGAATTCGCCGTCGAGCGCGAAGTCACGGCCGAGCCGCACTTTCTGCGTGCGCCCGTCTCCGAGGTGGAGCGTTGCGATCACCTCCCCCGCCCCGCGCGCACCGGGACGCATCAGCAGCGCCAGCTCCTGCACCGCCTCGACCCGATCGATGTCGAGCTTGAGCACCATGCGGGCGTCGGCCTTCACTTCGTTCAGAGGCCTACCGCCACGTACGGTGACGCGCGGGGGTTCGTCCGGACTGGGCGAATCAAGTTCGACATTGAGGAGGATGCAGGCACCTTCCTTGGCCCATTTCACGAAGTTCTCGACCAGGCTCTCCTCGAAACACGAAGCCGAGAAATTGCCTGACGAATCCGAGAAGTCGGCCATCACGAAGTCCTTGCCCTTGCGGGTCTTGCGCTTCTGGACGCCCTCCACCATCGCCGCCATCACCGCGCCGGTGCGGCCTCCTCCGCCGCCGGCCATGAGGCTGGAGTACGTCCGCGCACCGTTGGCAGAGGCGACCGCGCGATACTGCTCCACCGGATGTGCGGCGAAGTAGAAGCCGAACGTCTCGCGCTCCTTGGCCATGTGCTCGGCACGGTCCCACTTGTCTGCTTCGACAAGACGAAGGCCCTGCTCGACGTGATCGTCTCCGCCGAACAGCCCGTGCTGGCTGGAATTACGCTCGCGCGAGGAACGGTCTGCCTCGGCGAGCAGGGTATCGGCATTGGCGAGCACTTTGGCGCGGTTCGGCTCCAGCGCATCGAACGCACCCGCTGCCGCCAGGCTTTCCAGCTGGCGGCGGTTCATCGATCCGGCAGGCGCGCGGCGGAACACGTCGTCGAGATCGACGAACGGCCCGTTCGCCTCGCGCTCGGCGACGATGGCGTCCATCGCCTTTTCGCCGACGTTGCGGATACCCGCCAGCGCATAGCGCACTGCGTGGCTTTCGGCCGTCTCCTCGACGATGAATTCGGCCTCGGAGCGGTTGATGTCGGGCGCGGCGAGTTCGATGCCGTTGCGTCGCGCGTCGTCCACGAATATCGCGAGCTTTTCCGACTGGTGCATGTCGAAGCACATCGCGGCGGCATAGAATTCGTGCGGGTAATGGGCCTTGAACCACGCCGTATGATATGCCAGCAGCGCGTAGGCGGCTGCGTGCGACTTGTTGAAGCCGTAACCGGCGAATTTGTCGATCAAGTCGAACAGTTCGTTGGCCTTGGCGGCGTCGATGCCCGAGACTTCCTTGCAGCCATCGACGAAGCGCTGGCGCTGCTTGTCCATTTCCGCCTGGACCTTCTTGCCCATCGCGCGGCGCAGAAGGTCGGCGTCACCGAGCGAGTAGCCCGCCAGGATCTGCGCGGCCTGCATGACCTGTTCCTGGTAGACGAAAATGCCGTAAGTCTCGCCCAGGATGCCCGCCAGCTTGTCATGCGGATACTCGATGGGCGCGAGGCCGTTCTTGCGCTGGCCGAACAGCGGGATGTTGTCCATCGGACCGGGGCGATAGAGCGAGACGAGCGCGATGATGTCGCCGAAGTTGGTCGGCTTCACCGCCGCCAGCGTGCGGCGCATGCCTTCCGATTCGAGCTGGAACACGCCCACCGTATCGCCGCGCTTGAGCAACTCGTAGACGCCCGGATCATCCCACGCGAGCGTCGACAGGTTGATCGTGATGCCACGTCGTTCGAGAAGGTCGCACGCCTTGCGCAGCACCGACAGCGTCTTGAGGCCGAGGAAGTCGAACTTCACGAGTCCGGTATCCTCGACATATTTCATGTCGAACTGGGTCACCGGCATGTCGGAACGCGGGTCGCGGTAGAGTGGCACCAGCTGCGCCAGCGGGCGATCACCGATCACCACGCCCGCCGCGTGGGTGGACGAGTTGCGCGGCAGACCCTCAAGCTGGACCGCGAGATCTACCAGACGGCGCACTTCGCGGTCGTTGTCGTACTCGCGCTTGAACTCCGCGACCGGCGGGTCTTTGGTGACGCCGTGCGCCTTGCGCCCCTGGATCGTCTCGGTCAGCGTCCACGGATCGGTCGGATGGTTGGGCACCATCTTGCACAGCGAATCGACGCGGCCATAGCCCATCTGCAGGATGCGGCCACAGTCGCGCAGCACCGCGCGGGCCTTCATCTTGCCGAAGGTAATGATCTGCGCGACGTGATCGTGCCCGTACTTCTTTTGGACGTAGCGGATCACCTCGCCGCGCCGGGTTTCGCAGAAGTCGATGTCGAAGTCCGGCATCGAGACGCGCTCGGGGTTGAGGAAGCGTTCGAACAGCAGGCCGAGCTTGAGCGGATCAAGGCCGGTAATGGTCAACGCCCATGCCACCAGCGAGCCTGCACCCGAACCACGGCCGGGACCCACCGGGATGCCGTTCTCGTTTGACCATTTGATAAAGTCGGCAACGATCAGGAAGTAGCCAGGGAACCCCATCCCGACGATGATGCCGACCTCGAAATCGAGACGATCCGCGTATTCGAGAAAGTCTTCGGTGACGCCCTTTTCACGCAGGGCTTCATATGCGGCGCGGCGTTCGTCGCCCTTCAGCGCCATCGCCTCGTCGAGTTCCTGCTCGGTCACTTCTGGCCAGTATGGCGCGAGGCGCGCCGCAAGACCACGGCGCGAGTCGTCCGCCAGCATGCGTGCCTCGCCTTCGCGATCGCCGGCGAGGCTCGGCAGCAACGGCTTGCGCTTTGGCGGTACGTACGCGCAGCGCTGCGCGACGACGAGCGTGTTTGCCAGCGCCTCGGGCAGGTCGGAAAACAGCTCCGCCATCTCGCCGACCGGCTTCACCCAGCGCTCGGACGAGGAACGCGGACGGTCCGCCGCATCAACTTGCGTCGAGTTGGCGATGCACAGCATCGCGTCATGGGCCGCGTGGAAGGTCTTCTCGGCAAACTGCGCTGGGTTGGTGCCAACGAGCGGAATATCGCGCTGGTAGGCGAGCGCGATCAGGTCTTCCTCGCTCTCGTCCTCCTCAGGTTCGCCGGTCCGGGTGATCTCGATGTAGAGGCGGTCGCCGAACAGCGACTGGAGGGTGTCGCAGTAGCTTTCTGCTTGCTCGTGGCGGCCGGCCGCATAAAGCCGTGCAAGTGCGCCCTCGTTGCCGCCAGTGAGGCAGATCAGGCCGTCGGTATAGCCGCGCAGCGAGTCCAGCTCGACGTTGGGGTCCATCTCCAGCGGTCGGTCGAGGTGCGCGCGGCTGACGTGGTGGCACAGGTTAAGCCAGCCCGCCTCGTTCTGCGCGAAGAGTGCGATCCAGTCGATCGGGCGCTCCTGCCCCTGCGCCACAGCTCCGGGCCGGGCGATGGCGAGGAAAGTGCCGACGATAGGCTGTACGCCCATGCTCTTGGCAGCACCCGCGTAGATCGGGGCAGCATAAAGGCCGTTGCGATCGCACAATCCGGCAGCGGGAAACTTGCGCTCCTTGGCCAGCTTGGCGATCGCCTTCGGGTCGATCGCGCCATCCAGCATGGTGAAGCTGGAGAAGATGCGAAGCGGTACGAACGAAGCATGCGGCATCCGCTAAATCTATGCACTGCCCCCCGCCGCAATCAAGGCTGTGACATGACAAGGCAGGGGATACATGGAGGCATGGTTAACCAGAGGCGATCGATGGCGGCCCTTGCAACGATCGAAAGTCCGCGAGCACGTAATCTGCACCCTCAGGAAACTCCCGCTCAAGCAATGATTTGCGACGCGACGCTCTTGCCTCGCACAAACACTAAGCGTTAACGACACCCCTCTATGCGTCTACGTGCACATCCGGATGGGCCGGATGTGATTCGCATCCTCGAACGGACCTGCTGATGACCGATCTGCCGCATCCGTTTCGAAAGTGCTGCTGACCGGATGCCGGACATCACCACCATCGCCGCGTGCAGCACTGCGCTCGGTGCTATCATGTGCATCGCGATCCTGTTGTCCTGGTTCAAGGACGGTCGCCCGACACAGCGGCGCTGGCAGTTCGCCCCGTTCGGCATTGCGGTGCCAGCCGGTATCCTGCTGACGTATCCGGAAATCCTGCCGGGACCGCTGGGCCTGAGGCTCGGCTGGTTTGCGCTGACCGTCGTATACGGCTCTGCCTGGCTGGCCGCACGAGTGACGGGAGGGCGCCGCCCTCGCCCGCTGCTGATGCTGCTGCCGTGCGTGGCGGTGCTGCTGTTCTCGGCGACTATCGGCGCCGACGATGCGATCTCGGAACTGCGCATGTTGCCGCGCGTGCTGCTCTTTGCGTTGTTCGACGGGCTGGCCGCGCGCGAATTCATGCGGATGCGCCAGCCGCAGTTGCAGTCGGCCACGACGCTCTATTGGATCTTCGCGGTTTTCTGCGTGTTCGAACTGCTGCGCGCGCCATTCTCGCTCTCACTCCCCGCGCCTTTCGGGCCGAAGGAAACGCAAGTCTGGTCGATCGCGCTGTTCAACTTCCTGATCGTGCTGCAAGGGCTGCTGCTCGGCGTGTTCCTGACGGCGCTGGGGCGTGAGCAGCTAGCGGCGCAGCACTATCGTCTCGCCTCTATCGACCCGCTGACCGGGATCGGCAATCGCCGCGCGCTGGACGATCGCATGGAGGCGCTCGCCCGCACGCCTCGGGCAGAAGGAAGCACCGCAGTAGCAGTGCTCGATATCGACCACTTCAAGGCGATCAACGACGGGCTCGGCCACGGTTTCGGCGACATGGTGATCGTCGGCGCCGCCATGGTCGCGCGCGAGACCCTCGGCGCCGGAAACGTGTTCCGCGTCGGTGGGGAGGAGTTCGCCGCCATCATCCAGGCCCGCACGCCAGAGGCGATCATGGCCCGCGCCGAAGCGATGCGTATCGCCTTCGAGGCACGCAGTCACGTCAGCGGTGGCGAAACGCGCCGCTGCACCATCAGCGTCGGCGTAGCCATGCTCGAACCCGGCGACGATCATGCGGCGCGGTTCACCGATGCCGACGAAGCGCTCTATGCGGCCAAGCGCCTCGGCCGCAACCAGACGGTCATGGCCGAGCCGGGTGAACGCAAGGACACGGCGCCGATCGACTTTCGCGCTGCCGCCGGACGCCGCGCCTCCGCCTAGCGTACCGTCAGCGGATCGCGGCCCACGCGCGCCTCACCATCGACGGCGAAGTCCATGATCACGTCCCGGGCCGGATCATAGCGCGGCCAGTTCGGACGCTTGCCGCCGTTGGGATTTCCCGTCGTCGCAAAGGCGACTAGCGTATCGCTGATCGTGTTCCCGATGGCATCGTCGCGGGCGGTCGTGGCGTCGTCATACTTGATCGCCTGGGTGTCGAAGAAGAACGGTATGTCGCTCGCGTGCCCCGCCCCCGGCTTTCCAACCGAAGAGGCGACATAGGAGAAGCGATAGGCGTAGACCGGCACGCCCGACTGCGAGAGCGTGCGCGCGACATCACGGGCACCCTTGATCATGAAGCCGTCCGGGCCGCCCATGTCGGCGCTGGTGGCCCCGACCATCACCGGAACCTTGGCGAACTTGCCGGCAGCATAAGCCTTGGCCACGTCGACGGCGATGCGCCCGTCGACGAAAGGCGAGGAGAACGGCGGGCGCTTCGCCGCGAACAGCGCCTCGAGATTTAGGCCATCGACCACCTGCTCCGCCGGCAGCGCCCGCAGTTTCACGAGCGCCTGGGGATCATCCTCGGCGATGCCCTTGGTCGCGGCGAAGGCGGCCCCGGTCTTTTCGGCTTCGGCCAGACCTCCCGCACCGAGCGCCGTGCCGTCACCGCCGGACATGGCGACGGCCCGCGCGAACAGGCCCTGCGTCATCGGCGAGGTCATCAGCATGTGCACCGACATGCCGCCCGCACTTTCGCCGATGAGGGTCACGTTGTCAGGATCGCCACCGAAGGCCGCGATGTTGTCACGCACCCACTTGAGCGCCGCCACCTGATCGAGAGCGCCGTAATTGCCCAGCAATCCCCCGTCCGCATCCGCCTTGCTCAATTGCGCATGAGCGAAAGTGCCGAAGCGGCCGACCCGGTAATTGAAACTCACCACCATTACGCCTTTCCGCGCCAGTTCCGCGCCCGAGTACGTGGGGGGTGAGGAACCACCGTTCACGAAACCGCCGCCGTAGATCCAGAACACCACAGGCAGCTTCGCTTTGGCGCCTTCCGGCTTCCAGACGTTAAGGTAGAGGCAGTCCTCGGCCGGCGGGGTGCCGAGCGGCGCGGCGTCGCTGGGGAACGGCTTCTGCATGCAGTCATGGCCATAGGCGGTCGCCGGGCGCACGCCCGTCCACGCCGCGACCGGTTGCGGCGCGCGCCAGCGCAGATCGCCCACCGGCGGCGCGGCAAAGGGAATCCCCTTCCAGCTGACCACACCCTTGCTCACTTCTCCCCGGACCTCGCCGCTGCGCGTGACCGCCACAGGATCGGCGACGGCAACCGGCGAACAGGCGGTGGTGGCAAAGAGAATGGCCGAGAGAAAAATGGGCTCTTTCAAGAAGGTCTCCTGACGTCGTTGTCCCGGACTTGATCCGGGACCGCTGGCCGTGAACGTCCCCACCTTTCGGCAAGGCGCACGGCGCACGCTGCGGACTAAAGACCGCCAGCGGTCCCGGATCAAGTCCGGGACGACGACAGCAGCCTGGAGATGGCCTTCTCAAGCGCAGCGGGCTTGTCGGTCGGCGCATAGCGGCGCACTACCTTGCCTTCGCGGTCGATGAGGAACTTGGTGAAGTTCCACTTGATCGATTTCGAGCCCAGCAGTCCCGGCGCCTCGGCCTTGAGCCAGTCGTAAAGCGGCACAGTGTCTGGCCCATTGACCTCGACCTTGCCCATCAGCGGGAAGGAAAGGCCGAAGTTCACCTCGCAAAAGGCTGCTATCTCGTCGGCATCCCCCGGCTCCTGCCCGCCGAACTGGTTGCAGGGGAAAGCGATGATCTCGAACCCCTGCTCGCGGTACTTGCGCCAGAGTTCCTCCAGCCCCTTGTACTGCGGGGTGAAGCCGCACTTGCTGGCGGTGTTGACCACCAGCACCACCTTGCCCAGCCGGTCGGCGAGGCTGATCGTCTCGCCATTGGGCAATGTCGCGTTGAAATCCGCAATGGTGCGAGGGTCTGTACTCACCGATAGCGCTCAGGAAGCCGGGAAATCGGCGCGCCGCGAGAGGTGCCGAATCTCCCCGATGCGCATCGTGTGGTCGCCGTCCTTCTCGATCGCATAGTCGTCCTGCTTCGCCTCGGGCAGTCCCATCACGAAGGCGACCAGTTCCGCCACGGTGCCGCGGCGGATCGTCTTGAAGTTGTGGAACAGCCCGCCGCCGTCCTCGCACTTGTGCAGTTCGGCCGTGTCGTCCCAGCCGAAGCTCCGAGGCGGAGTGCTGCCGGCTGCGATAGTGGACGGGATGTCGCTCATTGGCGGGTTCCTTTCTTATCGCCTGGATTAAGCAATGTGGGAAAGGAAAACCGCGAGTTCAACGGCGGTTCCGGCGAAGAATCAGGAACCTGAGATTGCCCACCCCTGCCCCTCCCGTCAGCGGGAGGGGCATGAGAGAACTGCGCTTGCGCCGCTCAGGTCAGCACCCCGTCATGCAGTCGCACCACCCGGTCCATCGCCGCCGCCAGCCGCTCGTTGTGCGTGGCGACGAGCGCGGCGCTGCCCTCTCCGCGCACCAGCGCGAGGAACTGGGCGAAGACCTTGTCCGCCGTCGCCTCGTCGAGATTGCCGGTGGGCTCGTCCGCCAGCACCATGTGCGGACGGTTGGCCAGCGCGCGGGCCACGGCAACGCGCTGCTGCTCGCCGCCCGAGAGCTTGCTCGGGCGATGCTCCAGCCTTGCGCCGAGGCCGAGCGCCGTAAGCAGCTCGGTCGCCCGCGCATCGCACTCGGAGCGCGGCTTTCCGGTGATCAGCTGGGGCAGCACGACGTTCTCGATCGCGTTGAAGTCGGGCAGCAGGTGATGGAACTGATAGACGAAACCGATGTGATCGCGACGCACCGCCGCGCGCTGGTCCTTGCCCAGCTTGCTGGCGTTGATCCCGGCGATCTCGATCCTGCCGCCGAAGCCGCCTTCGAGCAGGCCGATCGCCTGCAGCATCGTCGACTTGCCCGATCCCGAGGGACCGAGCAACGCGACGATCTCTCCGGGGCGGACTTCGAGGTTCACGCCGCGCAGGACGTCGATCTTCACCCCGCCCTGCTCGAAGCTGCGGGTCACGTCGGTCAGGCGGACGACCGGGTCAACGATATCATTCATAGCGCAGCACCTGCACGGGATCGGTGCTCGCCGCCTTGTAGGCGGGGTAGAGCGTGGCAAGGAAGCTGAACACCAGCGCCATGATGCAGATCGTGGCGATCTCCACCGGGTCGGAGCGCGCAGGCAGCTCGGTCAGGAAGCGGATCGAGGGATCCCACAGGTTCTGGCCCGTCAGGATCTCCACCAGATGCACGATCGGCTGGCGGAAATAGAGGAAGATGAAGCCGATGATCACACCCGCCACGGTGCCCATCGCGCCGATGCAGAAGCCCGCCGTGACGAAGACCTTGAGCAGCGAGTGCCGCGTCGCCCCCATCGTGCGCAGGATCGCGATGTCGCGTGTCTTGGCGCGCACCAGCATGATCAGCGAGGAGAGGATGTTGAACACCGCCACCAGCACGATGATCGACAGGATCACGAACATCGCCACCCGCTCCACCGCCAGTGCCTCGAACAGCGAGGCGTTGATGGTCCGCCAGTCGGTGACCACGGCGCGGCCCGAGAGCTGGCGCGTCAGCGGCGCGAGTATCTCACCCACCCGGTCGGGGTTGTTGGTGGTGACCTCGATCATGCCGATCTGGTCGCCGGTCAGCAGCAGCGTCTGCGCGTCCTTCATCGGCATGACCACGAAGGCGTTGTCGTAGTCGTAGACGCCGATCTCGAAGATCGCCGCGATGCGGTAGGCGATCTGGCGCGGCACCGTGCCGAAGGGCGTCGAGCGGCCCGCCGGGTTGATGATGGTGATCACGTCGCCCACTTGCGCGCCTAGGTTCTGCGCCAGCTGCTTGCCGATCGCGACGTTGTCGGACCCGGTCTTCAGTTCGGGGAGATTGCCCGCCTTCACCTTGTCGGCAAGGCGGTTGATGTCCTCGCCGGTGTTGCCGCGCACCAGGATAGCCTCGACCCGGCCATTGAAGCTGGCCAGCAGCGGCTGCTCGATCAGCGGCGAGGCGCGGGTGACGCCGGGCGTCCCCCGCACGTCCTCAAGGACGCTCTGCCAGTTGTCGAGGCGGCCGCCGTAGGCCTGGATGATGGCATGGCCGTTGAGGTTGACGATCTTGTCGAACAGCTCGGCGCGAAAGCCGTTCATCACGCTCATGACGATGACCAGCGCGGCAACGCCGAGCATGACCGCGACGAGGCTGATGCCGGCGACGAGAGCGATGAAGCGCTCGCCTTTTCCGGGCAGCATGTAGCGCTTGGCGATCGTCCATTCGAAGGGGGATAGGATCAAGCGAGGGGGTCCGTCTTGAAAAGGTGAAGAGGCATTAGGATGCGCGGGCGGTGCTGGCAAGCTGCGGGCGGGCGGATGGTTCCCGAGGGGGTGGTACGAATGCGGGAGGTCTGCAGGGTTTACACTGTCTGATGGGTGAACCGTTGATGCCTTACCGCCGGTGAAGGGCGGATTTTCGTGGGTTTTAAGCGCAGCGCGAGCTGATCGGTGTGACCTTACGAATGCGATGTGTCACCTTGTGGGGCAAAGGTGTCACCTTGTGGTGTAAACTTGTGCGGTCTGCGGTGATCGGACTGGGTATGGGTGTAATGTACCGGACCCGGCCGCGTGTAGGAAAGCGGACCGTCGGCAAGCGCCCCATTGCGGACAATCCAACGCGGCGATAACTCAGCGTTGATGGATCATCTGAATACATGCTGTGTCATTGGCGGAAGGAAAGACCGTCTCAATTTCCGGAGACGCATTTGTGAAAGGAATGGTCTCATTGTTCTGCCATCAAAGAGGCGCGTCAAATTCGGCTTCGTGCATCTTAAGGTGGTAATACCAGAGAGCTATTCCGCATTGCGCGCTATTCGCGTTGCACGAGCGCTCAAGGCGCGACCAAAGGTTTATAAGTTAACGCACGTAGCCAAGGCACTTTGCGATTTCGCTAACCGCCCAATCGGCCCACGGCCTCCACGGTTGTGGTATGGCCCCGTCCCACGCAATTGAGTTTGCGTCCGCTTCCCACCCGTTTTCGCCATTCCGGGCGGCGAGCGCTGCGCTCTATAGCCGTCCGTCCGGTGCTCGCCGCGCGCGAAGAAATGCAGCCTGACCGGACACGCACCAAAACGGCCCTTCCTTGACAGATGGCTAGCTTACGATGCAGCCTTTCAGGCAATCGAGACGATATTCACTCACCTCTATCTGGTGCGTCTATGCTTGGCTTCATTATTTCGTTTATATTTAGCTTGGCATTCTTCATCATCGCCGCGTTCACAGGTCCGACTGCACAGTGGGACAGATATTGCCTTGGCCTGAAAGAAGAAAAGAAAGAGAAATTTCATTCTTCAGTCCTTTGGAAAAAATATAAATCCGAAATCTTTGACGCTACCTATATGAGCCTTTCGATTTTAGCTGCGGCAGCCATCGGATTGGCCAACAGATTAGATGGCATTCAGCCTATATCTCGACTGCTCGTAGCCACCCCCTTAGCGTTGGTTACGTTAGGCCTACTGTGTTGGCGAATTCACCGGATTTGGCGACGTGCAAATCCTCGCAAAGAAGCCGATAGCTGCTAAGCTAGAGCGACTTTCAGCCTGTCCGGAAACCACCCAAGTCAAGCCTCCCAACCCCGCTCAGGCTGAGCTTGTCGAAGCCCCTCGAGGCTGGGCGCTCCGGCTCCCCTGCTTGGACAAGCCCAGCATGAACGGGGAAAGTGATGCATGGCTCCCAAACCCGTCATCTTCCCGTCACCAAACGGGCGCAGGAACCACCGCCCTCAACGGCCCATCCCTTCCCCCTTGCTTTTCGACGCGATCGCAGCCAAATGCGCGTCGCGTTTGGACGCGCCAGTCGGGCTGGAAAAATACCATGAACATGACTCACCCCTTCCTTGATGTCGACGGGGACAAACTGCGCGAAGAGTGCGGTATTTTCGGTGTTATCGGGGCAAAGGAAGCCGCGGCCATCACCGCCGCCGGGCTCCATTCGCTCCAGCACCGCGGGCAGGAGGCGGTGGGCATCACCAGCTTCTCCGGCGCGGAGTTCCACTCGCACCGCGGCATCGGCCACGTGGCGCAGGTGTTCCGCCAGAAGGAAGTGGACACCCTCCCCGGCTCGATGGCCTCGGGTCACGTGCGCTACGCCACTACCGGCGGCTCGGGGCTTCGCAACGTCCAGCCGCTGTTCGCCGATCTTGCCGACGGCGGCTTCTCGATCGCCCACAACGGCAATATCTCCAACGCGATGACGCTCAAGCGCGATCTCGTGGCCAAGGGCTCGATCTTCCAGTCGACCTCCGACACCGAGGTGATCATCCACCTCGTCGCCACCAGCCGCTACCCCACGCTGCTCGACCGCTTCGTCGATGCCCTGCGCATGGTGGAAGGCGCCTACTCGCTGATCTGCATGAACAACGAGGGCATGATCGCCTGCCGCGATCCGCTGGGCATCCGCCCGCTGGTGATGGGCCGCATTGGCGACGCCATCGTCTTCGCTTCCGAAACCGTCGCGCTCGACATCGTCGGCGCCGACTTCGTGCGCACGATCGAGCCGGGCGAGATGGTGCAGGTCGATCACAAGGGCACGATCTCCAGCCACCGCCCGTTCGGCAATCCCTCGCCGCGCCCGTGCATCTTCGAGCACGTCTATTTCTCGCGCCCCGACTCGGTCATGGACGGCCTTTCGGTCTACCAGGTTCGCAAGCAGATCGGCGTCGAACTGGCCAAGGAATCCTTCGCCGACGCCGACGTGGTCATCCCCGTACCCGACAGCGGCGTTCCCGCCGCGATCGGCTATGCGCAGGAATCGGGCATCCCGTTCGAGCTGGGCATCATCCGCTCGCACTACGTGGGCCGCACCTTCATCCAGCCCGGTGACGCCGCCCGGCACGCCGACGTGAAGCGCAAGCACAACGCCAACCGCGCCGTCGTCGAAGGCAAGCGCATCATCCTCATCGACGATTCGATCGTGCGCGGCACGACCTCGAAGAAGATCGTCGAGATGATGCGCGATGCGGGTGCCGCCGAAGTGCACATGCGCATCGCCAGCCCGCCGACCGAGCACTCGTGCTTCTACGGCGTCGATACGCCCGAGCGCTCCAAGCTGCTGGCGGCGACGATGGACACCGAGGCGATGGCCGACTTCATCAAGGCCGACAGCCTCGCCTTCGTCTCGATCGACGGCCTCTACCGCGCCGTCGGCGAATCGGAGCGCAAGAAGAGCTGCCCGCAGTTCTGCGACGCCTGCTTCTCGGGCGAATACCCGACCAAGCTGACCGACTTCTCGGACCGCTTCCCGGAACTCGACGCAGCGTGACATTCAAGGATCAGGTCGCACTCGTCACCGGCGCCAGCCGGGGTATCGGTGAAGCCACTGCCGTTGCGCTGGCCGCTGAGGGCGCGCATGTCGTCCTGACCGGGCGCGATACCAAGGCGCTCGAACGCGTCGAGGAGCGCATCTACGAGGCAGGCGGATCGGCCACGATCGCCCCCGTCGACCTCGTCGAGCCCGACGGCATCGCCCGCCTTGCCAGTGCCGTGCAGGACCGCTGGGGCAGGCTGGACGTGCTGGTGATCAACGCGGCGATTCTGCCCGAACTCACCAGCGTCGCCGACATCGACCAGCGCGCCTTCAACAAGGCGCTGACCACCAACGTCCTCTCGACGCAGGCGCTAATCGCGAACTTCGATCCGCTGCTGAAGAAGAGCCCGAACGCGCGCGTGGTCGGCCTGACCACCACCGTCGCGCAGGCACCGCGCGCCTACTGGGGTGCCTACGGCGCCACCAAGGCCGCGTTCGAAGTGCTGCTGGACTGCTACGCGCAGGAAACCGCCAAGACCTCGAACATTCGCATCGCCATCGTCAACCCCGGCGCCACCCGCACCGCCATGCGCGCGCGGGCCTATCCGGGCGAGGCACCGGCCTCGGTCAAGCCGCCCGAAGTCGTGGCGGACCGCCTCACGGCGCTGCTCGGAGAGAGTTTCGCGACGGGCCACCGGGAAACCGTTAACCAGCCGCAATAACCGGATCGTAACCCCAAACTGGGACACATCGGGCAAATTGGCGTTGTAGACACGTCGTAATTTGCGCGAGGTCGCCCATGGATCACACCCAGCAGGAACGCTACGCCGCCGCCGCGCAGGAAGATCGCAGCGCGCATCGCAACCGCATTTCGATCCCTGCCACGCTGCGCCCCTCCGGGTCCAAGAGCTTCCAGACGGCGGTGCGCGACTTGTCGCTCTCCGGCTTTTCGGCGACCGCGATGAGCCACATCGCGCCGCGTACGATGTGCTGGCTGACGCTGCCCGGCAGGGAAGAGGCGCTGCCCGCGAAAGTGGTGTGGTGGGACAACGGGCTTGTCGGCTGCGCTTTCGAGCAGTTGCTGGAGCCGCACGAACTGGATGCGGTCATGACGCGCTGGAACCGCGATCGGCGCTAACCGTCATCCCAGCGAAGGCTGGGATCGCTCTCGGCATATTTGGAGATTTCGGCGAGGCTTCTCTAAAGTCAGCGGCGCCCTGCCGATGGGACGCATCATGGTCATAGCGGTCCCAGCCTTCGCTGGGATGACGGGCTTTTGATCTCGACGATCTCCTCTCAATCGAGCGTCTTCACCAGCGTCACTTGCGCCACATCGATCCCGCCGCCGAGAAATCCTCCCTCGCAGTACATCAGATAAAACCGCCAGAGCCGCACGAATCGCTCGTCGAAACCCGAGGGCAAACGCCCTTCCTCCACCGCGAGATCGAAATTCGCCCGCCATTCGCGTAAGGTGCGCGCATAGTCCGCCCCGAAACCGACGCGATCCTCCCAGACCAGCCCCCTCTCCTCGGCCAACGCGCGGAACTCGCTCTCGCGTATCAGCATGCCGCCGGGAAAGATGAAGGTCTGGATGAAGTCGGCGCTGCGGGCATAGCCCTCGAAGATCGCATCCGGCATCGAGATCAGTTGCAGCGCCGCCAGCCCGCCCGGCTTCAGATTGCGCGCGATGCAGTCGAGGAACTCCGGCCAATAAGCCTGCCCGACAGCCTCGACCATCTCCACCGACATGATCGCATCGTATTGGCCGGAAACGTCGCGATAGTCCTGCTTGCGAAAATCGACGCTGCCACGTCCGTCACTGCGCTCGAACGTCCAGCGTTCACGCGCATAGGCAAGCTGCTGGTCAGAGAGGCTGATTGCATCGACGTGCACCTCGGCATGGCTGGCGACGAAGGCCGCAAGCGTGCCCCAGCCACAGCCGATTTCCAGCACCCGATCGCCGGGTTCCAGCTCCAGCCGCTCGACGATCGCGCCCGCCTTGGCCGACTGCGCGACGTCCAGTTCGGTCACGAACTGGGCATAAGGGTTCGGCCCCGACACGACTTCGGAATAGAGCGCACTGGAATAGAGCATCGTTTCGCCCAGCCACTGCCCATAGAAGTCGTTGCCGAGGTCGTAGTGCGCGTGGATGTTCTTCAGCGAGCCCTTGCGCGTGTTGCGATGAAGCGCATGGAGCGCGCGGGTCAGCAGCCGCCACGGGCCATGCGCACGGCCGGTGTCTCCCAGCGCCATGGCATTGTCCATGAACAGCGCGAAGAGCGGCACCGGGTCCGGGCTGTCCCACTCGCCAAGGTCCCAAGCCTGATACCAGCCGACCGAGCCCGCCGTCGCCAGCCGCAGCAGCGCGCGCCAGCTGGTGATCTCCACCACGGCGTCGAAACCGGATTGACGACCGCCGAGCAGCCGGGTCTGACCGCCGGGCAGCGTCGCCATGATCGAACCGCGCTCCAGCCCGCGATCAATGCGGTCGAGAATCCGGTGCACCCCGCCCGACCACAGCCGCGCCAGCAACTGGGAGCCGACGCCGATCGCGCGCCCTCCCCCCACAAGTTCCCCACCTCTGCCCGGCGCCTGTGCGTTCATGGACGCGATGATGGACTCGATTTTGCGCCTGGGCAATTACTCAAGATGCGAAGCCGATTGCCCAAGAACATCGTCCTCGACTTGATCCGGGACCGGTGGCTGTCTTTAGGCGCGCGCCTCGTCTCTGGGGCTTCGACAAGCTCAGCCTGAGCGGAATTTAAAAATCTGCCTGGAATACCGCTCACGCTGAACTTGTCGAAGCCGCGTAGGCGCAAACCGCCACCGGTTCCGAATCAAGTCCGGCACGACGTCGCTTCAGCTACCCTTCGCCTGCTGCCACGCCGACAGCGCCCGCTCGCGCGCGTCGCGGTGCTCGATCAGCTTGTCGGGGTAGCCCTTCGGCCGCTTGCCCGAGGGCGGGTCATGGATGTCCGCGTCGGACAGGTCCGCCAGCTCCGGCACCCATTCGCGGATGTAGGCTGCGGCGTCGAACTTCTCCGACTGGGTGAGCGGGGCCATGATCCGCACGAACATGTTGGCGTCCACACCCGATCCGGCGGTCCACTGCCAGTTCACCGCATTGCTGCCATAGTCCGCATCGACCAGCGTGTCCCAGAACCACTGCTCGCCCGCGCGCCAGTCGATGAGGAGATGCTTCACGAGGAAACTCGCCGCGATCATCCGCACGCGGTTGTGCATCCAGCCGGTGTGCCACAACTGCCGCATCCCGGCATCGACGATGGGATAGCCGGTGCGCCCCTGCTGCCACGCTTCCAGATCGCGCGTGCTGGTGCGCCAGGGGAACGCGCCGAAGGGATCGCGCGCGTAGCGGCCGCCGTAGTCGGGATACTGCAGGATCACGTTCTGCGCATAGTCGCGCCAGCCGATCTCGCCGAGGAACGTCGCGACCGACCCACCCGCGTCCGCCACCGCATGCCAGACCTGCGCGGGCGAGACCTCCCCGAAGTGCAGGTGCGGCGAGAGCATGGAGGTGCCCTCCACTCCCGGCAGGTTACGCTGCCCCTCATAGGCAGAGGCTTCCTCGACGAAGGCATGCAGCCGCTTGCGGGCGCCCTCCTCTCCCGGTTCCCACATCGCGCGCATGCCGCCCGCCCAGTCGGGCGTGGTGGGGAGTAGTTTCCAGTCGGCCAGCGTATCCGACTCCGGCCACTTCGATGGCGCAGCAATCGTCTGCGGCCGCCGCTGCGGATCATGCGGCGGCATCCGCTCACGCAGGGCGCGCCAGAACGGCGTGTAGATCTTGTAGAGCCCGCCCGAGCCGGTCGTCACCGAGCCCGCCGGGGCGAGGTAGTTGCCGTGGTGCAGGCAAAGCGTCAGCACCTTGCCCACCGCCTTCTCGGCATTGCGCCACCACGGTTCGTAGTGATGCAGCGCGTGGACCTCCTGCGCACCGGTCTCTTGGGCGAGCTTGGCGAGAACCTCATCGCTTCTCCCCCGCCGCAGGATCAGCCGCGAGCCCTTCTCCCGCAAAGCCGCGTCGAGGCTTTCGAGCGAATGGTGCAGCCACCAGCGCGAGGCGCCGCCCATGGCGCGATGCCTGGGCGTCTCGTCGTCGAGGATGTAGACAGGTATCACCGGCCCCTTGCGCGCGACCTCGGCGATGGCAGGTTGATCGGACAGGCGCAGGTCGCGCCTCAGCCAGACGATGACAGGAGAACTCATGAGCGGGGCAACGTCCTTCGATAACCGGCGTTCCCTAGCGCGATGACGCTTTCGATGCACCACCGTCGGGCCTTGATCCTCGCCGCCGCCTTATGCTGGCTGGGTGTAGCCGTGATCGCATTGGCAGTGCACGGCGGCCATGCCGAAGCTCTCGACCGGACCGGCCTGCTGTTCTGGCGCGACGACACGCTCGAGCCGCTTGGCCCGGTCAAGCTGCTGGAGGCCGTGCGCGACGTGACGGCGCTTGGCGGGGTGCTGCTGCGCAACCTCTTCGCCATCGGCACGATCGTGGCGCTGCTTTTCCTGCGGCAGCGGCGGGAGGCCCTGCTCTTCGCGCTCACCGTCATGGCCGGCTGGCTGGTCAACAGCGCCCTCAAGGCGCTCGTAGGACGCCCACGTCCGGAGATCGTGCCTCATCTCACCGAAGCGGGCGGTAACAGCTTCCCGAGCGGGCATAGCTTCAATGCCGCGGTCATATATATCGCAATGGCGCTAGCCTTCGGGGCGATGAGCAACCGTCCCTCGGTGCGCCGCACGCTCATTGGTGCCGCACTTTTCGGCACCCTTGCAATCGCATGGAGCCGGGTCTGGCTCGGCGTCCACTGGCCGAGCGACGTGGTCGCCGGATGGCTGGGCGGCGCCGGGTGGGCTTTCCTCGCGAACGCCCTGTTTCAGCGCCCCGCGCAGCTTGCCGCCGAGGCGGTCAGCGCGCTGGACAGTCCGCCGGAACCCTCGCCGAAACATTGAAGTTGCGGCTGAGACGCGGCCCGGTGAACCGCGCGTCGCCAAAAGTCACCACGGCGCTGCACCCCTGCCGCTCGATCCGCGCCATCGGCAGTTGCGACCAGGCGAGGAACTTGACGACTTCCGGCGTGGCGACGGCAGCCTTGCGCACCAGTGGATCGGCCATGTTGTCGGTTATAGGATGCTCGGCGGAAACCAGCCCTGCAGGATCGTGGAGCGGATCATAGCGACCATAGAAAATGCGCCCCGCCTGCCGCCAGATCATGTCGCGCCGCCAGAACAGCAAAGGCTCGGGCGAGGCAAAGATACGGTCGGGGTTGAAGGCCGAGTCATTCTGGCGCGGTGCATCCCACGCCATCGCGGAAATCCCGATGTTGAGCGCGATGAAGCCGATCACGCCCGCCAGCGCCGCGACGGCAGGCTTTGCCGATTTCCACCGCCACGCTAGCCACAGCCCCAAACCCATGATCGCCAGCAGCCAGGGCGAGACGATGAACAACCCGTCGGTATGGAACCACCGCCCGCTCGTCGGCGAGAGAAGTTGCACTGCATACGTGTTCTGCAGGTCGAGCAGCGGATGCGTCAGCGCGCCGAGATAGCATAGCGCCAGCAGCCATCCGAACCGCATCGGCAACCCGCTGCGGAAAGTGGCGCCGCGCGATGCCTGCCAGCGATCGAACAGCCAGAGCAACCCCGCCAGCAGGGGCGGCATCAACAACACTCCCCCGACCAGCCCATGCGTGAAGCCTCGGTGCATGGCGAGCGGAGCCCAAGACGCCCAGCCGAAGAACACATCGATGTCCGGCATGTTCGCCGCCAGCACGCAAGCCGCGAGCCCCTTGCGTGTCCGGCGCTTGAGGCCCGTTTCAGCGAGCACCCAGCCGACCAGGCTGTGCGTCAGGTTATCCATGAGAGACAGATAGTTGCATCGCAGACTTTATCGGGTTTGCGATGCAGCATTGCAAGCCGTCAGTCCACGGTCCAAGTCTGTCCCTTGCCAAGCAGCTTCGAAAGGTCCGCACTCTTTCCCGCCGTCAGGCTTGCCCGCTCGGCGACGACGGCACTTTCGAAAGTCGGCGCCGGATCGTCGTAAATCACCCCCAGCGCCATCGGAAACTCACCGAAGGGCATCTCCACCAGCATATGCGCCAGCCCCCGGTTGCGCACATTGTGCACCGCGACTCCCGCCGCCCGCCAATCGCCGTCCACCACATCGACGACCTTCAGCGTCAGCGTATCAAGATCGAGAGACAACCCCTTGGTTTCCTTTGCAAACAACAAAGGATCGCCATCCCGGCAGACGATCTGCATGTCCGACGCGACGGCCTTGGCGGTGAAGTCGTCGAAGCGGTCCTTGTTGTAGACGATGCAGTTCTGGAAGATCTCCAGGAAAGCCGCGCCCCTATGCGCATACGCCGCCTTGAGCACGTCCGGCAGGTCCTTCGATACATCGTAGCCGCGCGCCACGAACCGCGCGCCTGCTCCAAGCGCGAAGGCACAGGGGCTGGCCGGGCGGTCCACCGAGCCGATAGGCGACGTCGGCGAAGGCGTCCCCACCCGGCTGGTCGGCGAATATTGTCCCTTGGTCAGCCCGTAGATCTCATTGTTGAACAGCAGTATCTGGCAGTCGAGATTACGCCGCAGGACATGCATCGTGTGATTGCCGCCGATCGACATGCCGTCCCCGTCACCGGTGACGATCCACACGTCGAGTTCGGGATTGGCCAGCTTGATCCCCGTCGCGACGGCCGGGGCGCGGCCGTGGATGGTGTGGAAGCCATAGCTCTCGACGTAATACGGGAAGCGGCTGGAGCAGCCGATGCCCGATACGAACACGGTGTTCTTCGGGTCCGCACCGACCATCGGCAGGGTGCGCTGCACCGCCTTGAGAATCGCATAGTCGCCGCAGCCGGGGCACCAGCGTACTTCCTGGTCGGTTTCCCAGTCCTTCAGCGTGGTCTGGATCGGGGTCATGTCGTTCATGATGAGATCTATCCTGACGAATTGGGCCTAAGCGCTCAGGGCTTTTCGATTTCCGGTGCCGGAAGCTGCGTCTCGTTGACCGAGACTTCGCCGCCCTCGTTGCCGGGGACCGCATCGAAGAAGGTCGCGATGGCGGCCTCGATCTCGGCGATGGCGAAGGGCTGGCCGCTGGTCTTGGAGAGCGGCACCGCATCGACCAGAAAGTGGTCGCGCAGGACCGTCTTGAACTGCCCGGTGTTCATTTCCGGCACCACGACCTGCTCGAACCCGGCCAGCATCTCGCCGAGGTTCCGGGGCAGCGGCCAGATGTGGCGGACATGAATGTGGCTGACGTCCAGCCCCTTGCGCCGCGCCCGGCGCACCGCCTGATGGATCGGCCCGAAGGTGGATCCCCAGCCGACCACCGCCAGCTTTCCCGACGCCGCCCCGAGCGCCACCTCCTGCGGCGGCACGGCGTCCGCGACGGCGTCCACCTTGGCCTTGCGCGCGTCGGTCTGGGCCTGATGGACGTCGGGAGCATAGTCGATATTGCCGGTATCCACGGCCTTCTCGATGCCGCCGATGCGGTGCATCAGCCCCGGCGTCCCCGGCCTGATCCACGGCCGCACTCCGCGCCGGTCGCGCCTGAAGGGCAGGGGCTTGCCTTCCGGGTTGTTGGTCTCGGTCAGGAATTCCACCGGGAACGGGGTGAAGCCGCCGGGATCAGGCACCTTCCATGGCTCCGAGGCATTGGCGATGTAGCCGTCGGTCAGCAGGATCACCGGCGTCATGAACTGCGTGGCGATGCGGCAGGCCTCGATCGCGCATTCGAAGGCATCGGCAGGCGAGCGCGCGGCGATCACCGGCAGCGGGGCATCGCCGTTGCGCCCGTAGACTGCCTGATAGAGATCCGATTGCTCGGTCTTGGTCGGCAGCCCGGTGGACGGCCCTCCCCGCTGCGAATTGACGATGACCAGCGGCAGTTCGGTCATGATCGCCAGCCCCATCGCCTCCCCCTTGAGCGCGATGCCCGGCCCCGATGAGGACGTGACGCCGAGCTGCCCGGCATAGGACGCCCCGATCGCCGCGCAGATCGCCGCGATCTCGTCCTCGGCCTGGAAGGTGGTGACGCCGAACTCCTTCATCTTCACCAGATGGTGCAGCACTGCCGAAGCGGGCGTGATCGGATAGCCGCCAAAGAACATCGGCAGTCCAGCCAGCTGCGCCCCCGCGACGAGGCCGAGCGACACCGCCTCCGCCCCGGTCACCGTGCGGTAGAGCCCCGGCTCGGTCGGCACCGGATCGATATGCAGCTTGCGCAGCGGGCCGGTGAGTTCCGCCGTCTCGCCGTAGGCATGCCCGGCGTTGAGCGCGGCGATGTTCGCCTCGGCCAGCACCGGCGCCTTCGCGAACTTGGCATGGAGCCAGTCGACCAGCGGCCGGCGGTCGCGGTCGAACATCCACAGCGCCAGGCCCAGCGTCCACATGTTCTTGCAGCGCAGCGCCTCCTTGTTGCCAAGCCCGAAAGGCTTCACCGCCTCCAGCGTCAGCGCCGAGATGTCGAAGGCCAGCACGTCCCACTTCGCGAGGCTGCCGTCCTCCAGCGGGTTTTCTGCGTACTTCGCCTTTTCGAGGTTACGCTTGTTAAACTCGCCGGTGTCGGCGATCACGAGGCCGCCGGGCTTGAGCGCGCCGACGTTCACCTTCAGCGCCGCCGGGTTCATCGCCACCAGAACGTCCGGCGCATCGCCCGCCGTGGTAATCTCCTGCGACCCGAAATTGATCTGGAAAGCGGAGACTCCGAACAGCGTGCCCTGCGGCGCGCGGATCTCGGCAGGAAAGTCCGGGAAGGTGGCCAGATCGTTGCCGGCAAGCGCCGTGGACAGCGTGAACTGGCCACCGGTCAACTGCATCCCGTCGCCCGAGTCGCCCGCGAAGCGAACGACGACCGCTTCTACGGGCGATGTCTCGACAGCGGACGCGTCGGTATCGTGCTCTCCGGCCAGTATCGCCATGGTCTATCCTCTGCTGCCGGTCCGCGCCGGTTTCTGCGTCGAGGCTGCGGACTCAGGTTCCCAATGACAAATTAGTTTTCTCTTGAGCGAACAAACTTCGCGTTTGCCGTCATGGGGAGGAGTGTGGACCTCAATGCGGGCTAGTCAAGCGCCGGTGGTTCCGCCATCCTGTGGCCATGAGGCAGACATGGGTGCAATTCCTGTCGAATCGCGTAGAGAGCCCCTCCCCTTCAATTCGGATTCGCCTATCTCGATGAACGATTTCTCGTCCCTGCCCTATCGCCCCTGCGTCGGGGTCATGCTCGTCAACGCCGACGGTAAGGTCTTCGTCGGCAAGCGCATCGACACGCGTGAAGGCGACTGGTGGCAGATGCCGCAAGGCGGCGTCGACGACGGCGAAGACCTCAAGGAAGCCGCCTTTCGCGAACTGCACGAGGAAACCGGCGTCACCAGGAAGCATGTCAAGCTGCTGTCGCAGACCCGCGAGGAACTGCTCTACGACCTGCCGCCTGAACTTGTCGGCAAGCTGTGGAAGGGCAAATATCGGGGGCAGCGCCAGCATTGGTTCCTCGCCCGGTTCGAAGGAAGCGATGCCGACATCGACCTGAATGCGCACAAGCCAGCCGAGTTCTGCGACTGGAAATGGGTCGAGGCGGCATTGCTGCCGGACCTCATCGTGCCTTTCAAGAAGCGTGTCTATCGTGCTGTTCTGGAAGAGTTCAAGACGCTGATCTGAGGCTTACGTCGTCCCGGACTTGATCCGGGACCGGTGGCCGTGAACCACCGATCTTGCTGCGCGAGCAACACGCTCACACCTAAAGACGGCCACCGGTCCCGGATCAAGTCCGGGACGACGGCGGCGGCAAACCCGCTCAGGCTGAGCCTGTCGAAGCCCCCGCGCAGATAGCGCCGCGCTTCAGTTTTCCGAAACCGCCGTCTTTGGCGTGACCGCATCGGCAGTGACCATGCGCGGCGTCGGCCCCTTGGCGATCGCGCCCGCCAGCGACTGCGCTTCCGCACAGTCCTTGCCGCACAGCGTCTGGAGCCGCGCGAGATTGCGGTTGGCCTTCTCGGTCGCGCCCTTTTCGGCCAGCGCCATCCCTTCGCCCGCCAGCGCCGTGACGTTGCGCGGATCGCTGGTCAGCGCGACACGGTAGTAATGCAAAGCCTTGCCCTGCATGCCTTGACGGCGCGTGGCGTCGGCCAGCGAGAGCAGCACGGTCACGCTGCCAGGCTCGACCGTCAGCGCCGATTCATAGGCGTCGATCGCCCCGTCAATGTTGCCCGCCGCAGCGGCGGCGCGGCCCTCGCTCAGCAGCATGGTGGCGCGCGGATCGAGTTGCTCGGGCGGTTGCGACAGAAGGACGCTGGAGGACGTGGCGGCTAGCAGGGAAAGGGCAACGGCAACGGGCGTATAACGCATCAGCAGGTCCTTGGCCGAGGTTTTCGTCCTCATCATGACGTGACGCTATCACAGCCTGACGAAGCGCGCGACGAAAAACCCGTCGGTTCCATCGCGCGAGGGAGAGAGACGCAGGCCGGCGCCGCGCGGGGTTCCGGCGGGCAAAACAGGCAGTTCGGCGCGCCAGTCGGGATGGCGGGTCAAGAAACCTTCGGCCTGATCCGCGCCTTCCGCGTCGAGCAGCGAGCAGGTCACGAAGACCAGCCGCCCGCCCGGCTTCACCAGCGTCGCCGCGATGTCGAGCAGGCGTGACTGAATCGCCACGTAGCGTTCAAGCTGCTTGTCGGTCAGGCGCCAGCGCGCTTCCGGGTTGCGGCGCCAGGTGCCGGCACCCGAGCACGGCGCATCGACGAGCACCGCATCGGCCGCGCCGACGAAAGGCTCAAGCGCCTGCATCTCGCGGTTGGCGTCGAGGAGCAAAGTCTCGATCCCGGTCGCCCCGGCCCGCTCGGCGCGGGGCGGCAGGCGTTGCAGGCGCGCGCGGTCGGCGTCGCAGGCGATCAGCCGCCCGGCGTTCTCCATCGCTGCGGCGAGCGCGAGGGTCTTGCCCCCTGCCCCGGCGCACAAGTCGATCACCGTCTCGCCCGGCCGCGCGGCCACGACCTCGCAGGTGAGTTGCGAGCCCGCATCCTGCACCTCAATCGTGCCTTCGAGGTAAGCGGGCGACTGCTCGATCTTCGTCTCGGGCGGGTAGCGCCAGCCGTGCGCGGCGACGGTCTTCTCCCCGCCTTCGGGGAGGTCGAGACTGCCGGACTTAAGCGTGTTGACGCGGATGTCGAGCGGCGCGCGGTCCAGCAGGGCTTCAGGATGTTCGACGCCGCTGTCGGCGAGGCGCTGCATCAGCCATGCCGGAGCGACACCGGCCTCGGCCTTGGGCTCGGCGGCATCGATCGGTGCAGGTGCGTGGCGCGATCCGTCGAACAGAGCCGCAATTTGCGGGTCGATATCCGCGACACGCAGCATGGCGGTGCGGCCGGTCGCGGGGATTTCCCCGCAGGCGCGGATGGCGCGGTAGGCGAGTTCACGAACCGCGCGGCGGTCCCCGCTCCCTGCCCAGCGGCGGGCGCGGAACCACTCGGAAATCAGGCGATCGGCAGGCGCGCCGTTGGACCGCGCGGCCTCGATGACGAGATCGAGCACCTCAATGGCTGCCTGAATGCGGGCTGCGGGGGTCAATTCACCCCTCCCGCCTGCAGGAGAAGCCGAGGGTGGGCGCATGAGAACGCGAGGTCGGCGTCAGTGCCCACCCCGCTGCGACTAAGGGCCTGCGGCCCAAGTCTCGCTACCCCTCCCGCTTGCGGGAGGGGGTTAGCTGCCTCAGCGCGTCGGATAGTTCGGTGCCTCGCGGGTGATCGTCACGTCGTGGACGTGGCTCTCGCGCAGGCCCGCATTGGTGATGCGGATGAACTTGGAGTTCTTGCGCAGGTCCTCGATCGTCGCCGAGCCGGTGTAGCCCATCGCCGCCTTGATGCCGCCCACCAGCTGGTGGATGACGTCCTTGGCGGCGCCCTTGAACGCGACCTGGCCTTCGATGCCCTCGGGCACCAGCTTCATCTGGTCCTTGATGTCGCCCTGGAAGTAGCGGTCCGCCGAGCCGCGGCCCATCGCGCCGACCGAGCCCATGCCGCGGTACGACTTGTAGGCGCGGCCCTGGTACAGGAACGTCTCGCCCGGCGCTTCCTCGGTGCCTGCGAGCATCGAGCCGACCATGATCGTCGAGGCACCGGCGGCCAGCGCCTTGGCGGCGTCACCCGAAGTGCGCAGGCCGCCGTCGGCGATGACCGGCACGCCCGCCTTCTCGGCTTCCTCGGCGGCTTCCATCACAGCGGTGAGCTGCGGCACGCCGACACCCGCGACGATGCGCGTGGTGCAGATCGAGCCCGGACCGATGCCCACCTTCACGCAGTCCGCGCCCGCGTCGATCAGCGCCTTGGCGGCTTCGGCGGTGGCGATGTTGCCGGCGATGACCTGCGCCGAATTCGACAGCTTCTTCACCCGCTCGACCGCCAGAGCAACGTCGCGGTTGTGGCCATGCGCGGTGTCGATGACGACAACGTCGCACTCGGCCGCCAGCAGCGCCTCGGTGCGGGCGAAGCCCTTGTCGCCCACGGTGGTGGCGGCGGCGACGCGCAGGCGGCCTGCTTCGTCCTTGGTCGCCTCGGGGAAAAGGACGGCCTTCTCGATGTCCTTGACGGTGATGAGGCCGACGCAGTGGAAGCCCTCATCGACGACCAGCAGCTTCTCGATGCGGCGGGCGTGCAGCAGGCGGCGCGCCTCGTCCTGATCGACGCCGACCTTCACGGTTGCGAGGTTCTCATGCGTCATCAGTTCGCGCACCGGCTGCGCGGCGTTGGCGGCAAAACGCACGTCGCGGTTGGTGAGGATGCCGACGAGCTTGCCCGACGCCTCGACCACCGGGATGCCGCTGATGCGATTCGCGGTCATCAGCGCCTGCGCCTCGCCCAGCGTGGCATCGGGGCCGATGGTGATGGGATTGACGACCATGCCGCTCTCGAAGCGCTTGACCTGGCGGACGGCGGCAACCTGCTCCTCGATCGACAGGTTACGGTGCAGCACGCCGATCCCGCCCATCTGCGCCATGACGATCGCCATCTGCGCCTCGGTCACGGTGTCCATGGCGGAGGAGATTACAGGGATGTTCAGCCCGATGGTGCGGGTCAGCATGGAGCGGGTATCGGCCTGGGTGGGGACGATGTCGGACTTGGCGGGACGCAGGAGTACGTCGTCGAAAGTGAGTCCGAGCTGGATATCCATGTGCGCCACCAATGCCTTCGAGGGGAGAATCGTGGCGGCCCATGTAATCAAAGGGGGCGGTTTGGGCTAGGGGGCGAATCCCATGTTTTTCGCGTTTCTGGTGTGACAGGTCCGGCTATTTCGCCGAGACCGGCGCCTTTGCCACCATGGGCGTGACCGGCACCTTGCGCGTATCGGCGAACCAGCGGCCCAGCGCAGTCAGCATCTTCACGTCGTCGCTGGCCCCGCCAAGCTCGATCGGGTGGGACAGATCGTCGCTCGGCCGGTGATAGTCGCCGTCGAAGAAGGCACGCATCCGCTCGATGTCGCCATAGGACGTCGTCACCATGACGGCGGGAATGTCGTGCTGCAGCAAGGCCCAGCCATCCTGCCGTTTCACGTATTCATTGGCGTCGTTGTTCTCGCGCAGCTTGAAGCCTTCCGCCTTGGCGACCTTGGCGATGTCCTTGTCGAGCCCGGTCATGCCCCGTCCGACGATGGCGAAGGGCGTCTTGCGCGGCGCGATCGCGATCGAATCAATGTTGAAGGCCGCGACGATCCGCTCCAGCGGCAGCGGCGGGCTCTCGGCAAAGGCGTGCGCGCCCAGCAGCCCGAGTTCCTCCGCCGTGGTGGCGAGGAAATAGACGTCGCGGTCCATCTGCGGGCTGCGCGACAGACGGCGCGCCACTTCGGTCAACGCTGCGACGCCGCTGGCGTTGTCTACTGCTCCGTTGCAGATGACGTCCTCGGCGGGAGGCTCGCCGCATTCTCCGAAATGGTCCCAATGAGCCACGAACAGCACCGCGCCCGCCTGCTTGCTGCGCCCCGGCAGCTTGCCGATCAGGTTATGCGTTCGGATCGTCGTCTCGTCCGTCGCGGCTTCCAGCGAGGCGGTGACGTCCAGCACGATGGGCGCGAAATCGTCCTTGCTTGCCGCCTGCTCCAGATCATCGAAAGTATGAGCGGTGCCCTTGAGCAGGGTTTCCATCGTCGCGCGGCCGATGAACGCCTCAAGATCGCCGCCCAGCGCCTCGTCCGAGAGCGCGTAGCCCGAACGCCGACGCCGGGCCGCGACCTCGTCCAGCGTGCGCTCGCCGTCGAGCACGGTCAGCACGGCCGAGGCGCCCAGAGCCAACAGCTCATTCTGGCGCGCACTGTCGGGGGTATTGCCGTCGAGCACCACGGCGATGCGGCCTGCCAGTTCGTTGCGGGTGAAGTCCTGGCTGCGCGCGCGGCCGACGAACAGCAGCGGCGCATTGCGCACCAGCGAACGCTTGCCAGAGGTGAAGACCAGTACGTCGCTAGGCGCAATGGTGGCGCGGAAGCCCTTGCGCAGGAAGCGGGCGGAACCGCTCGACGGTTCGTGAGCGACGACAGTAACCGGCGCAAACCACTCATTGCCCGGATCATTGGTGCCCGAAACGAGGCCGATGTCGAACCACTGCTTGGCGAGGTAGCGCAGCGTCTTCGCCTCGCCATCGGTACCGGGTTCACGGCCGTCGAAGTCGTCGCTGGCGAGCATCTGGATATGCGCGCGCAGCCGGTCCTCGATCTCGCGGTCGGCGCGGCTGACGCTGGCGGCAACGACGCCGATGGGAACTCCTACGGCGAAAAGCGCGAAGAACGCTGCCGTCCTCCACGCACTTTTCCCTGCTGCACGTCCCACTGCCCGGATGCCCGACTTCATTTCACCGCACCTATACGACACATTTTCGAGCACGGTTGTAAAATTTCCTCCAATCGCGTGCAGTTGCAACATTTCCAGCTTCATCCGGCGATAATGACGCAGCCGCGCAACACTCGGGAGACTTGCGGAACACCCCCGAGTTCTGCGAATTGATCTGCACGCGAGACGCTGCCCGGCAACGGCGAAAAGAGGATACGGCACCCATGCGGCTGGACGATTTCGACCCCGACAACATCAAGGTCACCGAAGGCGGCAGCCGCGGCGGCGGCTTCTCCCTCGGCGGCGGCAAGCTGGGCTGCGGCGGCCTGATCATCGTGCTGATCGGCGCCCTAGTCTTCGGCGTGGACCCGGGACAAATGCTCGGCACGCTGGAGAACGTGCAGCAGCAGACGCCGACCACCACGCAGCAACCGGCGGGCGGCTCGCGCAGCGCGACCGAAATCTGCACGCAGAACGCCTACTCGCGCGAATCGTGCAATGCGCTGTCCTCGCTCGATAAGACCTGGCAGCCGTTGTTCCAGAAGGCCAACGTACCCTTCGAGCAGCCGATGCTGCACTTCTACACCGGCGGCACCCGCAGCGGCTGCGGCGCGGCGAGCAGCGCGATGGGGCCGTTCTACTGCCCCGCCGATCAGGGCATCTATATCGACGTCAGCTTCTACGACCAGATGGACAAGCAACTCGGCGCCCGGGGCGACTTCGCGCGCTATTATGTGATGGCGCATGAGTACGGGCACCATGTCCAGCACCTCACCGGCCTCGACCAGCAGGTGCGCAAGGCGCAGCAGCAGAACCCCCGGCAGGAGAACGCCCTGCAGGTGAAGATGGAACTGCAGGCAGACTGCTACGCGGGCGTATGGGCCGCCAGGAACCGCGACCGCATCGAGCCCGGCGACATGGAGGAAGGCCTGACCGCCGCCAGCGCGATCGGCGACGACACGCTGATGAAGAACGCCGGACAGGCGGTGACGCCGGAGAGTTTCACCCACGGCTCCAGCGCCGAGCGCATGCGCTGGCTCAAGCGCGGCCTCGAAACCGGGAACGAGGACGCGTGTGACACGTTCTCTTCAACAGGATGACATCACAGGCGTGAGCGGACCCGGTGGCGGATCGGCGACCGCGCGCCGGGGACAGGAGAACAGGGACATGAGCCGCAAGTGGCTGGGTGCGATCGTCGTTGCGAGTTTGAGTGCGGGCATTGTGGCCTCGCCAGCGACGGCACGGCAGGAAGACAAGCCGATAACCTCGCGCGATCCCGATGCGATGGACGTGGCTAAGACCCCCGTGAACGACCTCAACGTAGGGCGTGATGGCGAAATCCCCCCGCTCCTCGTCAAGGCCACCGCGCAGCCCTACACGTTGAGCGGCTTGACCAAGTGCCGTCAGATCGCCGGGGCGATCCAGCAGCTCGACGAAGTTCTCGGCCCCGACATCGACCTTCCCGCCGAGGAGCGTGACCGGATCAGCGCCGGGCGCGTGGGCAAGTGGGTGGTCGCCTCGTTCATCCCCTTCCGTGGCCTGATCCGCGAGGTCTCGGGCGCCAACGCGCAGGACCGCAAGGTCAATGCGGCGATCCAGGCGGGCCTGACCCGCCGCGGCTTCCTCAAGGGCGTCGGCTCGGCCAAGGGCTGCCGCTATCCCGCCTCCCCTGCCCCGGCCAGCGTGGTCCAGGCGCGCATGGACGAACTGAAGGCGATGGAGCAGGAAAAGGACGCGAAGAAGAAGGCGAAATCCGAGGCCAAGGCCGACGCGAAGTCCGATCGCGACCTTGCCTTCAAGACCGAACCCGACGCCCGCCAGCCAGTCCCCAAGAACTGACGGCCGCGTGATGCTTCGGGCACTTTGCACGGTCAGTGCACTCGCGTTGATGTTGTCGGCCTGCGGCGGGGGGCCATCCGCGCCAGCGACCAGCGAAGCGCCTTCGTCAGCACCTGTCGCCAGCTTGAACGCCGAGTCTACCGAGGCGCCACCGCACAGCATGCCCGCTTCCGCTGCCGCCGAAGCCGGGCCGATTGCCTGCTCGTCCGAAATCGGCGAAGCGGCGGCGCGCAAGCTCGTCGCGCAGTGTATCGCTGTTTCTCACGCGACGCGCCCGCCATGCAACGCCGCCAACTCCTGCGCGATGATCCGTAGCGAAGTGGCGCGCGGCTGTGCCATTCTCGGTGAAGAGTGGGCTAAGACACCGGAATGCGGCGGTATCGATCCCATCGGCAAGGAGGCTGCCGCCGACATGGTCGATCGCTACTACGCCGCGATCAACGCGCGCGACTATGCCTCTGCATGGACGCTGTGGGGGCCGGATGGCGGCCCTAGCGGCCAGACCTTGCAAGCGTTCAGCGACGGTTACGCCCACACCCGCCGCGTCCACGTCGATATCGGCAAGGTGTCGGACGTCGAGGGCGGCGCCGGGTCGATCTACGTGACCGTTCCGGTGACGGTCGATGCCGAACTCGATAACGGCCGCCGTCAGCGATTTACCGGCACCTATGCGCTACGCCAGATCAATCGCGGCATGGGCATCTCGCAAGGCTGGCACATCACCTCGGCGAAGCTGCGGACGCTCTGAACACTCGTCATTGCGAGCGAAGCGAAGCAATCCAGGGTGGCGTAGTAATGCCCTGGATTGCTTCGCTTCGCTCGCAATGACGAGGTGAGATTGAGCAAGCCGAAGTTAGCTAGCCCATATCAATTCGCATTCGCCTCGCGATGGGCGTCGGCGATCTCTCCGTCGAAGTCGGCGAGGATTTCCGAGCGGACCTTCGCATCCAGCGCACGGTCTGCCGCGATCGAGGCCCGGGCGCTGCGCAGGGCATTCACTGCCGCAAATTTCGCGGCCTTGGGCTCGCCGGTGCAGATGACCACCGATGCACTAGACCCGTTGCCTTCGCGGCTCGCCTCGCGGCGGCGGCTGTCGGCGGGGCAATTCTCGTCGAGCACCATGGTCCGGGCAGAAACGCGCGAGCCGTCCTTCTGCACGATGCGAATGGTATGCCGCTTGCCATCGGCCGAGACCGATTCCTCCACCTTGGGCGCGCGCGTCAAGGCTTCTGCGGCCATGCGCTGTGCTTCCGTCGAACGGCGCTGCGCATTGGCCACGCTGCGCTGGGCATCCGCCGCGCTGCGCAAGCGGTCGTGCATCTGGCGAACATCGTCGGCCGTCATCGTCTTGCGCATCGTGACCCGGGCGTTCGGCATCGGACGAGGCGCCGGTGCGGCGAGAGCGGAGGGGGCGGCAGGGGGAGCCGGAGGTGCGGGAGGAACCGGCGGCACCGGCGCCGCGATGCCTTCCGCCATATCGACATCCGGCATTTCCGGCGGCTCGGGCGCCTCGGGGGGCTCCGGCAGGTCGCCCTCGGCCAGCGCCTCGGGAGCTTCAGGCGGCACAGGCGGCTGCGGGGCGTACGGCATCGCCGAATGATGCGCCTGCGGGGGGGCTTCCGGCACGGGGACCGGATCGGCCTCCGCCTCGTCCATCGCGGCATAGCTGACCGTCGCGGTAGCAGGCACCGCGACGATGGCCAGCGCGAAGAGGCTGCGGGCGAGCAGCCGCCGTGTCGGGCTGACATCGGCAGCCGCCAGTGCCTTGAGGCGCTGGATGATCGGCTTCTCGCCCGAAAGCGGCCCGGCCATCGGCGCGGCCAGACCAAGCCGTGTTCCGCCCGCCATCGAGGCGATCAGGCGGCCATAGCGCGCCCGCTCGGCTCGAGTGCGGCCCGCCATGACGCGCGCGTCACAGAACGCCTCCTGATCGGCCCTCACCGCGCGCCAACCGGCCCAGCCGATCGGATTGAACCAGTGCAGCGCGAACAGCGGCTGCATCACGATCAGCGCCAGCAGGTCGCTGCCCGCGTGGTGCTCCATCTCGTGCGCGATGGCGAAGTCGGAAGTCTCGGAGTCCGCGTCCGCCAGAAAGCCCTGCGGCAGCGCGACGACCTTGTCGAACACCCCGAAGGCAAGCGGCGCGGTGATCGCGGATGTCTCGACAATGCGTACGGTATCGGAATGCGCGACGACGCGCGCACCGTCGAGCAGGTCACGCCGCATCCAGCGATAGGTGATGGTGCGCCAGGCGATGAACAGCACCGCACCGCCGAGCCAGACGGCCAGCCCCAGCGTCATCCACGGCATTTGTGCCAGCAGCCCCGGATCGACCGAGGTGGAGGTAACCACTTCGGCGGCGGGCAGTGCGGCAATGCCTTCAGTGACTGCGGGAACCATGACCGCCTCGACCGGTATGGCGGACTGCACCCCGGCGGCCGACGCGGTGATCGGCTCAACTCCGAAATGCAGGTTGGACAGCAAGCCGTGCTCCATGAAGCGGGGCAGCGCCAGTGGAGGCAGCACCAACCGTATCATCGGCAGCGCCCAGAGCGCATAAGCCGCGCCCGGGCCGAACCAGCGCGCCACGGGGCGGCGGACGAGCAGCACCAGCGCCATCAGCACGCCGGTCGCCAGAAGCGTATCGGTAAGCCACTCGGTCATGACTTCAGCTCCTTCAGCAGGGCTTCGATCTCGGCAATGTCGTCGTCGCTGAGTTGTTCGCTCTGCGCCAGGTGCGCGAAAAGCGGCGCCGCGCGGCCGCCGAACAGGCGGTCCACGAGGCGGCGGCTTTCCGCACCGACATAGACTGTACGCGCGATGCGAGGGGAGTAAAGGAAGCGCTTGCCGTCAGGCTCGGTCTCGACCGCCTGCTTGGCGACGAGGCGCGACAGCAGCGTCTTGACCGTGGCGAGGCTCCAGCCGCGCGGACCGCAGACTTCCTCGCAGACTTCCTGGGCAGTGAGTGGAGAGCGCTGCCACAGCGCCTCCATCACCGCATGCTCGGCTTCGGAAATGCGGTCGGGCTGTTCAGGGGACTCGGACACCCATCTCTCCATCGTCTACACACGTAATCGACTACGTCTGTAAACATGAACGGTGGGTGAATGTCAACTCAGCTGCGCTTGAGCAGCAGGGCCAGCTGGATCAGGAAAACCGCACGCACCGTAAGGCTGATCGCGACGATGATGGCGAGGAAAGCAAGGCCCGTCGCCGGGCTGGCAAACAGCAGGACCAGCCCCAGCACCACGTCGAGCACGCCGAGTAGCAGGCGCCAGCCCTTGTCGTGGCGGGCCTTGAGCGCGAAGGCGATCTGGAACACGCCGGAGACGACCAGCCATAGCCCGATGGCGATGACCAGCGACAGCGCGCCCGCAACCGGGTCTGCCACAGCGAAGATGCCCGCCAGCAGCGCGAGGACGCCGAGCAGGATCTCCGTCCACCGTGCGCGGCTCGACAGCGAGGTCCAGCCCGCCGCGATCGCCGCCACGCCCGCAACGATGAGGATCACACCAAGGATCAGCCCGGTCGCCACGCCCGCCACCAGCGGATTGAGTAGTACGATCAGCGCAGCAAGGATCAGCAGCACGCCGTAGCCCATCACCCAGCCCCAGGTACTACCGGGCGCGCGCTCCATCTCGCGCACGAGCGGGTCGCGGTGCACATTGGGCTCAAACAAGGGATCGACGTCGGTGCGTTGCATGGGGGTTCCTTTCACCCGCTGCAATGCACGGCAGGGCGAAGGGTTGCGCGCCGACGCGCCCACCCCGCTGCGACTAGGGCCTGCGGCCCAAGTCTCGCTCCCCTCCCGCAAGCGGGAGGGGCATTCTCGCACTTTCTCCCCTCCCACTTGCGGGAGGGACTGGGGGTGAAACGAAAAAGGGCGGCGCAGCCTTGCCGCTGCGCCGCCCTCCTCTCGTTTTCAGCCTCAGCCGATATCAGTACACGCGGGCCTTGGGCTTGATGTACTCGACGTCGTCGGTCAGCGTGAATTCGTGCACCGGGCGATAGTCGATGCGAACGTCGCCGCCCTTGCCGCCCCAGCCGTCGAACCAGGTCGCGGTGTGCTTCATCCAGTTCACGTCGTCGCGGTTCGGGAAGTCCTCGTGCGCATGCGCGCCGCGGCTTTCCTTGCGGTTCTGCGCGCCGTGCAGGGTGACGGTCGCCTGCGAGATCAGGTTATCGAGTTCCAGCGTCTCCACCAGGTCCGAGTTCCAGATCAGGCCGCGGTCGGTGACCTTGATGTCGTTCATCTTCTGATAGGTCGCGGCGAGCTTTTCCTTGCCCTCGACCATCAGTTCGTCGGTGCGGAACACCGCCGCGTGAAGCGACATGGTGCGCTGCATCTCGGTGCGGATTTCCGCCGTCGAGGACGAGCCGTTGGCATTGCGGAAGTGGTCGAGGCGGGTGAGCGCCAGATCGGCCGAATCCTTGGGCAGTTCTGCCTGCGTGCCGTTCGGCGTCAGGTTTTCCTTCAGGTACAGGCCGGTCGCGCGGCCGAACACCACGAGGTCGATCAGCGAGTTCGAGCCCAGGCGGTTGGCGCCGTGGACCGAAACGCAGGCCGCCTCGCCCACCGCGAACAGGCCCGGAACCACGGTTTCGGGATCGCCGTCGGGGCCGATGGTCATCACGCGGCCGTTATAGTCGCACGGGATGCCGCCCATGTTGTAGTGCACGGTCGGGACGACCGGCAACGGCTGGCGGGTAAGGTCGACGCCCGCGAAGATCTTGCCGCTCTCGGTGATGCCCGGCAGACGCTCGCCCAGCACCTTGGGATCGATGTGATCGAGGTGCAGGTAGATGTGGTCCTTGTGCGGCCCAACGCCGCGGCCTTCACGGATTTCCATCGCCATCGAGCGCGAGACGACGTCACGGCTGGCGAGATCCTTGGCCGAGGGAGCGTAGCGCTCCATGAAGCGCTCGCCCTCGGAGTTGGTCAGGTAGCCGCCCTCGCCGCGTGCGCCCTCGGTGATGAGAACGCCGGCGCCGTAGATGCCGGTCGGGTGGAACTGCACGAACTCCATGTCCTGCAGGGGCAGGCCCGCGCGCAGCACCATGCCGCCGCCGTCGCCGGTGCAGGTATGGGCCGAAGTCGCGGTGAAGTACGAACGGCCGTAGCCGCCGGTCGCGAGCACGACGGCCTGCGAGCGGAAGCGGTGGATCGTGCCGTCATCCATGCACAGCGCGATCACGCCGACGCACTTGCCGCCGTCCATGATGAGGTCGATCGCGAAGTATTCGATGAAGAAGTCCGCGTCGTACTTCAGAGACTGCTGGTACAGCGCGTGGAGCATGGCGTGGCCGGTACGGTCCGCTGCGGCGCAGGTGCGCTGCACCGGCGGGCCTTCGCCCATGTTCTGCATGTGGCCGCCGAACGGACGCTGGTAGATCGTGCCGTCCGCGTTGCGGCTGAAGGGCACGCCTGCGTGCTCCAGCTCGTACACGGCTGCGGGAGCTTCGCGCACCATGTATTCGATGGCGTCCTGGTCGCCCAGCCAGTCCGACCCCTTGACGGTGTCGTACATGTGCCAGGTCCAGTGGTCCGGCGTGTTGTTCTTGAGCGACGCGGCAATGCCGCCCTGCGCCGCAACGGTGTGGCTTCGTGTGGGGAACACCTTGGTGATGCACGCGGTCTTCAGCCCGGCTTCGGCCGAGCCCATCGTGGCGCGCAGGCCCGAGCCGCCGGCGCCGACGACGACGGTGTCGTAGGTGTGGTCGATGATCTTGTAGGCAGGCGCGGACATCAGGCGTGTGCTCCCAGCGCGATACGGACGATGCAGAACACGCCGAACGCGATCCCGCCGCAAGCGGCAAGGTTCAGCGCGGCGATGGCGGCGAACTTGTTGGCGTGGTCGTGCAGGTAGTCCTCGACCAGCACCTGCAGGCCGAGGCGTGCGTGCCAGAAAGTCGTGACGACCAGCAGGATCATCATCACGGCCGGGACCGGACGTGCGATCCACTCGACGATGGTGCCGTAGGAATAGTCCGGCAGCAGCACCAGCGAGACGATCAGGAACAGCACCGAGATCAGGTTGCCGATCGCGGTGAAGCGCTGCAGCAGCCAGTGGTGGACGCCGCCCTTTGCCGAGCCGAGGCCGCGCACGCGGCCGATGGAGGTTCCGTTACCCATTGTTCGTTACCCTCAGCGAAGCAGCAGGAGCGCCCAGAAGGCGGCGGTGAGAACGACACCCAGGACCGGGCACAGGATCGACCACAGGCGGTTCGCCTGCAGTTCGAAGCCGGCCCCGACGTCGAGGAAGAAGTGGCGAATGCCGCTCGCCATGTGGCTGAAGAAGGCCCACGAGATGCCCACGAGCACCAGATAGCCGATCGGCGTCGTCATCGCCCACGCGAAGGTCGCATAGGAGGCGGGGCCTCCGGCGAGCGCGCCCAGCCACCACAGCAGCACAGCGAGGCCGGCGAATGCCATGCCATCGCCGGTGACGCGGTGGAGGATCGACACGAACATGTGCGGGCCCCACTTCCAGATCTGGAGGTGCGGCGAGAGCGGACGGTTCTTGGTCCCGGCGTTTGCCATGGCGCTTACGAATCCCCTTGCCTGCGGCAGTGTCATGAACTGCCCTATTGCATGCCCCCTTAGACAAATCGCCGCATGGTGCAAGTTCTGCGGCGCAACATCTGCGTGGTGGACTGGTCTATCTGACAGGTGAGCCGTAAAGCATCGCGCATGAGTCGCACCTCCCTGGCTATCGCGCTGGCTGCCCTGACGGCAGCTTCTCCTTTCAACGTCCACGCCGCAGGGCGGGGGGCGATGACGCCAGCGACGCTCGCCAAGGCTTGCGAGGGTAAGGACGAGTGGGCCGATCCCGCTCCCCCTGCGCGCATTTTCGCGAACACCTGGTACGTGGGGACCTGCGGCATTTCCGCGATCCTGGTGACGGGCGACAAGGGACATGTGCTGGTGGACGCGGGCGTGACCAAGGCCGCCCCGCTGGTGCTGGCGAACATCCGGCGCGCCGGGTTCAACCCGAAGGACGTGCGCTGGATTGTTGCCAGTCACGAGCACTTCGACCATGTCGGCGCGCTTGCCGCACTGCAGCAAGCGACGGGTGCAAAAGTTGCAGCCCTTCCCGCGCAGAAAGCGGCTCTCGCCAGCGGCAAGCCGAGCGCCGACGACCCGCAATTCGCCGGTCTCGACCCTATGGCCCCGGTCCGCGTCGATCGCGTGTTGAAGGACGGGGATACCCTAGCCGTAGGCAATCTGCTGCTGACCGCACATGCAACGCCGGTGCACGCTCCGGGCTCGACAAGTTGGACGTGGACCTCCTGCGCGCCCAAGCTGGGCTGCCGCAGGATCGCCTACGCGGACAGCTCCTCGACGATCTCGTCTGACGGCTACCGCTTCACCGATCACCCGCAGCGCATTGCGGCGATCCGAAAGGGCCTGCCGGTGATGGCCGCCCTGCCCTGCGACATCCTGCTCACCCCGCATCCCGGCCAGAGCGAGATGATGGAACGCTTCGCCGGAAATACGCCGCTAGCCGACAACGACGCCTGCCGCGCTTATGCGAAGGCCGCCGAGGGGCGGCTCGCCCAGCGTCTCGCCAAGGAAAATGCTAAGTGAGCTGGAAAGTCACCGTCTTTGCCGCCCGCCCTATCATCGAGGCTGCCCTTGTCGCGCACGAGGACGCATGGGACTGGGATCACGAGATCGTCCTTTCCGGCCGCGAGGTCGCCGAAGACCAGCCGGAGGACTGGGTTCTGGAAGCCTGGCTCGACCGCAAGCCTACCAGGGCGGACAAAACCGCGATCACTGTCCTTTTCGCTGAGACGAAACCCAAGCTGATCGTCGAGGAACTGCCGGAAACCGACTGGCTCGTCGCCAGCCAGGAAGGGCTTGAGCCGATCCGCGCCGGACGCTTCCACGTTCATACGCCCGATCACCCGGCAGTGGACGAGCCCGGCGTCTTCGACTTCGCGATCCCCGCCAGCCAGGCCTTCGGCACCGGCCATCACGCCACGACCGCCGGGTGCCTGGCGATGCTGACGCACATGAAGGCGCAGGGGCTCGTCGTACGCAACTGCGCCGACATCGGCACCGGCACCGGCCTGCTTGCTTTCGCCGCACTCTCGCTCTGGCCGCGCACGCTGGCGATCGCGAGCGACATCGATGCCGTCTGCGTCAACGTGGTCCAAGACAATGCCGAGGCCAACGGCGTGACGATGGGGGGCCGGCGCGGCGAACTGGTGATGACAGTGGCCGACGGCATGACCCATCCGGTGCTGGAGGCCCGCGGGCCTTATGACCTGATCCTCGCCAACATCCTCGCCGGGCCGCTGGTCCACCTCGCCCCCGATTTCGGCAAGGCGCTCGTCCCGGGCGGGCATCTGCTGCTGGCGGGCCTGCTGGAGACGCAGGAAGCCGCCGTGCGCGCTGCGTGCCGCAAGGCAGGCCTGCGCCTCGCCGCGCGCATGGTCAATGGCGACTGGTCGATCCTGTGGATGCGCAAGCGGGGGCGTTAACACACGCCTGCCCCTGAAATCTCACACCGGAAGCAGTTCCAGCCCCTGAACCACGCGACTGCGCCGCAGCATCGCGGCCTGTGCGTCGCGTGAGATCGGCCGGTCGAAGGCGAAACCGACGCGGTCCTTGACCACCCAGCGCACGGTGCCGCGCACCGGCGGATAATCATCCACCACGAAGCTGAAGCACTGGCCTGCAGCGACGCCCGCCCGCTCGATAACGAACTGGCAGCCGTCCGAAGTCACGTGCCGCGCCACGGCGGAAGCATGCGTCGACAGCTTGCGGCGGCTCTGCACGTTTACCTCTCTTGAGCAATGGATCTGGTCAGGAGGTAAAGGTAATTAACACTGGTAAACGGCCGGTAAAGATTTGGCTTCTGTATCGATTGCATTTTTATGAATTTTTCCCCGAGAATATGTAAAACATCGTAAACATCAATTAACCAACCGCGATTGCCTCAAGTTAAGGTTTAATACGCAGAATAGACATCGACAGGGGGTTGGCAGACAGCTTTTACGAGGCCAACCATGGAAGACGTTAAGAACGACCGTCCGACGGTCATCACCGGTCCGCTCGGCGAACCGATGAGCATCGACAGCCTGCCACCGCCCAAGACTTCGCGCTGGGTGGTACGCAGGAAGGCTGAAGTGGTAGCTGCGGTCAACGGCGGACTGCTGACGATCGCGGAAGCCTGCGAACGCTACGACCTTACGCTCGAAGAGCTTGCCTCCTGGCAGCGCTCTATCGAACGCGAGGGGATGGCCGGCCTGCGCGCAACGCGCGTCCAGCATTACCGCCAGGTGCACGAGCGCCGCGGACGTTACAGCTGATTCTATCGCGCTGCGGTATCCCCCTGCACGCCGCGCGTAGCTGAAGCGCATACCGGCCGGCCTTGAGGCCAGCCTCCCAGCCCTCCCGCTCGCGGGAGGGCTTTGCTTTTGCCTTATCCTGCAGCGCGAACGATTTCGGCCCATTCCTCTTCGCTGAGCACCCGGATCCCCAACTCGGCCGCCTTCTTCAATTTCGAGCCCGCCCCCGGTCCTGCGACCAGAATGTCCGTCTTTGGCGATACCGATCCCGCAGCCTTGGCGCCCAGCCGCTCGGCCTGCGCTTTGGCCTCGTCGCGGCTCATCGTCTCCAGCTTGCCGGTGAACACCACGGTCTTGCCCGAGACTTCGCTTTCCTTCGTCTCGACAACGTAGGGCGGCGGCGACACCTCGTTCAACAGGTCGTCCCATACAGTACGGTTGTGCTCTTCGTGGAAGAAGTCGCCCAGCGCCTCGACCACCACCGGGCCGACGCCGTCGATGGAGATCAATTCGGCATAGGCGTCGCTTGCTGCCTTCACTTCGTCCTCGCCCTGCTTGACCTGCGCCTGCTCGGCGAGAGCGCGCAGTTCGGGAAGCGTCGTGAAGCGCTTGAGGAGATCGCGCGCGGTCACGGCCCCGACGTGGCGGATGCCGAGGCCGAACAGGAGCCGGGCGGCGTCGGGGCTGCGCTTGCTTTCCACAGCCGCCAACAGGTTGTCCACAGACTTGTCCTTCCACCCTTCGAGGGCCAGGATCTCCTCGCGGCGCCTGCGGAGACGGAAGATGTCGGCCGGGCTTTCGAGCCAGCCCTGCGCGAAAAATTCGTCGATGGTCTTTTCGCCCAACCCCTCGATGTCGAGTGCGGCGCGGCTGACGAAGTGCTTCAGGCGCTCGGTCCGCTGCGCCGGGCAAATCAGCCCGCCGGTGCAGCGCACGTCGACTTCACCCTCGGCCGCGACCGCCTCGGACTGGCACTGCGGGCAATGATCCGGGAACACGTAAGCGGCGCGCTCCTCCTCGCGAGAGAGGTTGTCCACCACCTGCGGGATGACGTCGCCCGCGCGCTGGAGCACCACCCGGTCACCGGGACGCACGCCGAGGCGGGCAATTTCGTCGCGGTTGTGGAGCGTCACGTTGGTGACCGTCACGCCGCCCACCAGCACCGGCTTGAGGCGTCCCACCGGCGTCAGCTTGCCGGTGCGCCCGACCTGGATATCGATCGATTCGAGCGTGGTCTCCGCTCGCTCCGCGGGGAACTTGTGCGCCATGCCCCAGCGCGGCGCCTTGGCGACGAAGCCCAGCCGCTGCTGCCAGTCGAGCCGGTCCACCTTGTAGACCACCCCGTCGATCTCGAACGGCAGCGCGGCGCGGCCATCACGAATGGCGCGGTAGGCGGCCAGCATCTCTTCGAGCGAGTGACACTGGCGGAATTGCGGCGAGACCGGCAGGCCCCAGCTTTCGATACGACGGATGACTTCATGCTGGCTCGCGCCGGGCACATGGCTGGCTGCACCCCAGCCGTGCGCCCAGAAGCGCAAGGGGCGCTTGGCGGTTACGCTCGCATCCTTCTGGCGCAGCGAGCCGGCAGCCGCATTACGCGGGTTGGCGAACTGGCGGACCTTGCTGTCGTCGAACGCCTCGCCCTTGCTTTCGGCGAGCGCGCGCGCCTCGTCCATCAACTGGGTGTTAAGGGCGAGGAACGCCCCCTTTTCCATGTAGACTTCGCCGCGCACCTCGAAGACCTCGGGAATGTCCTCGCCTTCGAGTTCCTGCACGACGTCGGCAATATGCGCGACGTTGGCGGTAACGTCCTCGCCCACCTGCCCGTCCCCGCGCGTAGCGGCGCGCACCAATTTGCCGTGCTCGTAGCGCAGCGAGCAGGAGAGGCCGTCGATCTTGTCCTCCGCCGTCATCACCAGTGGTTCCTCGGCGGCAAGTGACAGGAACCGCCGCACGCGCGTCAGGAACTCCCCGACTTCCTCGTCGGTGAAGGCATTGTCGAGGCTCATCATGCGAACCTCGTGCGTCACTTTGCCGAGCGGTGAGGCAGCGACTTCGTGACCGACCTTGTTACTGGGCGAATCGGGTCTCGTAAGATGCGGGAACGCTGCTTCCAGCTCCGCATTACGCCGCACCAGCGCGTCGTAATCGGCGTCGGTGATCTCCGGCGCATCCTCGGCGTGGTAGAGGCGGTTGGCGCGGTTGATCTGGCGCGCAAGCCGCATGAGTTCGTTGGCGGCTTCGGCTTCGTTCGGGGAATCGGCAGTCATGATTTGCGCTATGCAACGTTGCGCGGGCCGGGACCAGTCTGCTGCTTACACCCGCACCAGCAACCTGTCCGCCTGCGCGCGCGCCTCGTCGGTCACTTGCGCGCCAGAGAGCATGCGGGCGATCTCTTCCTTGCGCTCGGCGTCAGTCAGCGGTGTTACCGAGGTGCGCGTGACGGTGCCCTGGCTGGACTTGGCGATCATGTAGTGCCGGTCACCGCGCGCCGCGACTTGCGGGGAGTGAGTCACCGCCAACAGCTGGCCGCTGGAGGCGAGGCGCGACAGGCGTTCGCCGATAGCATCGGCTACTGCGCCGCCGACGCCGCGGTCGATCTCGTCGAAGATCACCGTCGCCGCACCGCCCTCTTCGGCCAGCGCCACCTTCAGCGCGAGGATGAAGCGCGACAATTCGCCGCCGCTGGCGATCTTGCCGAGCGGCGCGAAGTCCGAGCCGGGGTTGGTGCTGATGAGGAATTCCACCGCATCCATGCCCGAAGCGCCCCAGCGCTCCTCGGGAAGACGCACCACCGACGTCTGGAACCTCGCGGCATCCAGCTTGAGCGGCGCCAGCTCCGTCGCCACGGCTGCGTCGAGCTTTTTCGCCGCCGCACGCCGCAAATCGTGGAGCGCGCCCGCCTTCTCGCGATAGGCCAGCGCGGCCTTCTGCGCCGCTTTTTCCAGTTCGACGATATGCTCGTTACCGCCTTCGATGTCGTCGAGCGCGGCGCGCATCTCGGTCATCTTCGCGGGCAGGTCATCGACCTGGCAGCCTTGCTTGCGGGCGACGGCGCGCAAGTCGAACAACCGGGTCTCGATGCGGTCGAGTTCGGCCGGGTCGAAGGCCAGCGCTTCGGCCGCCTTGTCGAGCTTGTCCTCGGCCTCGCTCGCCTCGATCACGGCGCGATCGAGCGCGGCCAGCGCTTCTTCCAGCAGTTCGTGCTCTCCGGCGATACGGTCGAGGCGGCGCGAGGCGGTGCGCAATTGCGCCAGCGCCGAATCAGAGCCGGTCCACAAGTGCTGCAGGGCCGAGAGATCGTCGGCCAGCTTTTCGCCCTTCTGCATCTGCGCGCGGGCACCGGCGAGTTCGTCCTCCTCCCCCTCGACAGGGGCGAGCGTGGTCAGTTCGGCGAGATGCGCGAGCAGCAGGTCCTGATCCTCGGCGGCGCGGGCGACGCGTTCGCGTGCAAGTTCCAATGCATCCTGCGCGCCGCGCCAGTCCTTCCACGCCGCCTCGACCCCCGCGACCTCACCGCCCGCGAAACGGTCGAGCAGCGCGCGGTGGCCGCGCGCGTTGACCAGACCACGATCGTCATGCTGGCCGTGAATCTCGACCAGCGCGGGCGCGATCTCGCGAAGCAGGGCGACACCGACGCTCTGGTCGTTGAGGAAAGCCTTCGAGCCGCCGTCGGCCTTGAGCTGGCGCTTTAGGATGAGCGGCTCGCCGGGCTCGATCTCCAGCCCGGCGTCGTCGATCGTCGCCAGCACGGAAGCAGGAATCGCCGAGACATCGAAGCTGGCGGTGACGCTGGCCCGATCCTCTCCCCCGCGCACAAGTCCACTATCCGCCCGATTGCCGAGCACGAGGCCCAGCGCATCAAGCAGGATGGATTTGCCCGCACCGGTCTCACCAGTGAGGACGCCGAGGCCACGGGCGAAATCGAGGTCGAGCGCCTCGATCAGCACGATGTTGCGAATGGAAAGCCGGCTAAGCATGTTCGCGAAGCGTTCTAGCCGATGCGTGACCGCCCGTCACCCCGCTTCGCGCGAAGCAAAGGCGATTACCAGCCCGTACTGCCGTTCAAGTAATGGGCGACGAGCGCGGCCCAGCCCGCGAGGAATATGGCCACGATGGCGGCAAGCTCGGGTCGCCATGTCCGCTTCTGGGCGGATTCGACGCGGATGTCGGGCTCGAACGGGAAATCGTGCTTCATGTTCATTGCTCTTGCGACCTGTCCCAGCCTGTCGGCAGTCTCCGGCTTTTGTCCGGATTCCCTTTATGTAGGCTCACCTTAATTGGTAAAAACCACCATAAGGACGATTTCCATCAAAGAGAAATTACTTAAGGTTCACAGTGCAAACGATTTAAGCGATTTTTCAGATCAGCCCGTCGGAAAAAGTTCCCGGCTTGCCGCAATAAATTTACCCCCGCAGCGCGGATGACGCTGCGGGGGCACAAGCTTCAGGCGGGTTTCAGAAGGCGGACTTGATGGTGAAGCCCCAGGTCCGCGGGTCACCCGGAAGGCCGGCGATCAGGCCGGTATTGCCGGGGCCGACCATCAGCTGCTCGAAATAGTTCTCGTCGAAGGCGTTGCGCACCCAGCCGTAGACGTCGAACCCGCTTTCAGTGCGGAAACCAGCGCGGAAGTTGTGCAGGCTGTAACCGTCGATCCACGTGTAGGCCGAGGGCGACGGATTCGACGAGAAGTTCGAACGCACCGAACCGTCATAGCCGAAGTAAACCTCACCCTCCTTGCCGAGCAGCTTGGCCGGGGCGTTGACCTCGGCACCGAACGAGAACGAGAACTTCGAGACGCCCGGCAGGCGCTGGCCAGAGATGTCGCAGTTTTCGGGGCTGATGCCGCCCGGTGTACCTGCGGGACTGACCGTCGTGGTCGATGTGACGGTGGTGCCGCCGGAAAGCTCCGGCGGGCACGGCGCGTCGGTGAACTTGCGATAGGTCGCGTCGGTGTAGGCGCCGTTGACATAGGCGTTGAACCGTTCGCTCGGACGGACTGAGAAGTCCGCCTCGACACCCTGCGAACGAACCGCGCCTGCGTTGGCGAGATAGCCGCGCAGCACGCCGTACTGGCCGTTGTTCACGTTGGCCTGGTAGTTGGTGATGTCGGTGCGGAAGATCGAGAGGTTGAGGGTGGCCTTGCGGTCCCAGAACTGAGTCTTGATGCCTGCTTCGTAATGGTGGACCGATTCCGGCTTGACCGTCGCGGTCGCCAGGATCGGGTTGTTGCTGCCGTCCACCGGAACGCCGTTCTGGTTGATGCCGCCCGACTTGAACGACTTCGCATAGGTCGCATAGAGCAGCACGTCCTGCGCCACCTTGTAGCTGGCGGTGAAGTCGTAGCTGAAGTTCCAGTCGCTGAACGTCGGCGAGATTTCCTGCGGTGTATAGATCGCCAGCTGCGCGCTCTGCCGCGCGGTGTAGCTGGGCAGGCCGAGCAGAAGTTCGTTGCCCTGCCCGTCGAACACGCGGCGCTGGTAGTAGCCTTCCTTCTTGTCGTAGTTGAGGCGCACGCCGGGCTGCAGGGTCAGTTCGGGCGTGATGTGCCAGCTCAACTGGCCATAGAGTGCGGCGCTGGTGTTCTTCAGGTACTGCGTGTTGTAGGCGACTAGGCCGTCAAGCACCGTCGGATCGCAGGCGAGTTGGTTCGCCGCGCTCGTACCGCAGCCCGAGGAGCCCGGCGGGACGGCGGCGACGCTGCCCGGATTGATGCTCCAGCGGCTCGCGGCCGCGCCTTGCGCCTCGGTGCCCTGCGTGTCGATGCGCTGGTAGAAACCGAAGGCGCCGACGACGAAGTCGATCTTGTCGCTGCTGTAGTTGTAGCGCAGTTCCTGCGTGTACTGGTCCTGCTGCGACGGGTTCTGCGACAACGCGACGATCGGCAGCCCGGTAAAGTCGCGGTCGTTCGAGGGATCCCAGTCCCAGAAGCGCCAGGCAGTGATCGAGGTCAGCGTGCCCTCGCCCAGTTCCCACTTCACGCGCAGCGAAGCGCCGCCGATCTTGTTCTTGGCGCGCAGGTCGGTGTCGAGATCGGTCAGACGGTCGAACGCATTCAGGCTCGGCGGCGCATAGCCCTGAGCAGCGGCGAGAGCCGCGAACTGGCGATTGATGGCTCGCTGGGTGGCGCCGGTGCGGACGTAGACCGAGCCGCAGCAGTTGGCGTCCTGGTTGCTGAAGTCGCCCGCGAGGGTCACGTCGATGGTATCGGTCGGCTTCCACAGCAGCTGGCCGCGCAGACCCAGATTGTCCTGGCTCTGGATGTGCTCGCCAGTGGTGACGTTGTAGATCGTGCCCTTGCGACTGGTCGAGGAGACGGCGATGCGCGCCGCGAGATTATCGGTCAGCGGGCCGGAGATCGCGGCCTTGGCCTGCTTGAAGTTGTAGTTGCCGATCGAGACCTCGGCCTTGCCCTCGAAGTCGAAGGTCGGCTGGTTGGTCGTGATGTTGATCGCGCCTGCCGTGGTGTTCTTGCCGTAGAGCGTACCCTGCGGCCCGCGCAGCACTTCGACCTGTGCCACGTCGAGGAAGTCGAACGTCGCGGAGGCCACGCGCGAGTTGTAGACGTCGTCGACGTAGATGCCGACGCCCTGCTCGATGCCGTCGTTGGTCAGGCCGAACGGAACGCCCAGACCACGGATGTTGACGGCGGTGTTGCGCGGGTTTGACGAGTAATACTGAAGCGTCGGCGTCAGCTGCTGCAGGCGGCCGACGTTGAAGGAACCGGTCGAATCGATGTGCTCCCCTCCAACGACCGAAATCGCGAGCGGCACTTCCTGGCTCGATTCCTGGCGGCGGCGTGCAGTGACGACGATGTCGGCGCCGCGGTCACGCGCACCGGTACCGACCGAAGTTGGATTGTCCTGCTCGTCGGCGGCGGACGCGGTGGCTGCGGCAGCAGGCGCGGCTTCTTCGGCATGTGCCGCAGAGAAGCCGATCGTCGCCGAAGCGAGTACGGTGGTTGCCAGTAATGTCCGGCGGACGAACGAAGTCATTATTCAAATCCTCTGTCAGGGAATTGAATGCAACCGGCGATCCGGTGTGCACCTGGTCGGCCTTCCCCCTTCAGGGCCGGCAGGTATGGCTCGAGGGTCTGCGCGCGGCACTTCGCTGTCGAATGCGCCGCTTGCGGGTTCGGCCGGAAGGGATCATGGAATGCCTGCGGTCGCACCGCGTGGCCCTCATATGACTTTTCCTCCAGGCCGTTTCGCCTCTTGTTGAGCTTTTCTAATCTCAACTTATTTAGTGGACAATAGACTTCAGCTATCAGGCGCTAAAGTGAAACTGCTCGGCGGCAAAGCGAGGGATCGCCGCGGCGTGGCCCACGAGAAAAAGCGGCCGCGCTGGGAAGCGCGGCCGCTCGAGGACAAATGTAAAGCATGATTGGCCCATGTACGGGGCTGTACTCCTCTCCCGAGCAAGCCCGGAAGAGGGCCGGAATATCAGGCCGCGACGTTCTTCGGTGCGCTCTTTTCCATCAGCTTGTAGGCACGGGCGTACCAGTCGCTGTTCGGGTAGTTGTGCTCCAGAACGGCTGCTGCCTTCTGCGCTTCTTCGGGGATACCCATCGAAAGGTAGCCCTCGACAAGGCGGTACAGTGCCTCGGGCGTGTGGCTGGTGGTCTGGAAGTTATCGACCACATTGCGGAAGCGCAGCGTCGCCGCCAGCCACTTGCCGCTACGCTCATAGGAGCGGCCGATGGTCATTTCCTTGCCCGCGAGGTGATCGTTGACGAGGTCGATCTTGAGCTGGGCGTCACGCGCATAAGTCGTGCCGGGATAACGGCGCATCACGTCGGTCAGCGCCTGCTTGGCCTGCTGCGTGGTCTTCTGGTCGCGGGTCACGTCGCTGATCTGTTCATAATAGCAGATCGAGATCAGGTAGTAGGCGTAAGGCGCGTCCTTGTTGCCCGGGTGAATCGACAGGAAGCGCTGCGCCGACTGGACAGCCTTGTTGTAGTCACGCGCTGCATAGTAGCTGAACGCGCTCATCAGCTGCGCGCGGCGCGCCCAGGGCGAATAGGGATGCTGGCGCTCGACCTCGTCGAACAGCGCGGCGGCCTGCTTGGTGCGGCCGGTTTCCAGCCGTTCCTGCGCGGCGGCATAGAGCGTATCGACGTCGCGCGCGACGTAGGCGGTATCGCGATTCTTCGCCCGTCCCCCGCAACCGGCAGTGAGAACGATCGCCCCGGTAGCGGCGGCGAGGATGGCGGTCTTGAGCGACGAGCGTGCGAACATGGACGGGTCTATAACCAGCGCTTCGCTGAACGCCAAGTGAAGTTGCGCAAGAGTGGACAGCGCAATTGTCGCAAGCCGCTACAACCTCTAGGCTTCCCGCATGGCAGGCAGCAGCGATCTCTATTCCCCGATGATGTCCGACGCCCTGGTGATCCTGGGCGCGGCAGGCATCGTCATCCCGGTGTTCAACCGGTTCCGCATCACGCCCGTCATCGGCTTCATCCTCGTCGGCCTGCTGGTCGGTCCGTTCGGGCTCGGCCGCCATGTGTTCGACCATCGCTGGCTGCATTACATCACCATCACCGACCCGGACGGGCTGGATATCTTCGCTGAATTCGGCATCATCCTGCTGCTGTTCTCGATCGGTCTGGAGCTGTCCTTCGCCCGCCTGTGGGAGATGCGGCGCATGGTCTTCGGGCTGGGCTCGCTCGAACTGATCGTCATCGCCGCTTCGCTGACCTTCATCCTCGCGGCGATCGGCCAGAGCTTTTCCGGCGCCATGGCGCTGGGCCTCGCCCTCGCGCTGTCGTCCACTGCACTGGTGCTCAAGATCACCGAGACGACCACGCCGGTCGGCAAGGCCGCACTGGCGATGCTGCTGTTCGAGGACATCGCGCTCGTCCCCATCATCTTCCTGCTCGGCGCGCTCGGCCCGCACACCGGGGACGGTGTCAGCGACCTGCTCAACACCCTGTTGTGGGGCACCGTGGTGGTCGGCGGCCTGCTGATCTTCGGCCGCTACCTGCTGCCGCCGCTGTTCGCGCAGGCCGCCCGCACCAAGAGCCCCGAACTGTTCCTCGCCGCGAGTTTGCTCGTGGTGATCGTCGCCTCGCTGGCGACCGCCGCCGCCGGGCTTTCCCCCATCGTCGGCGCCCTCGTCGCCGGGCTGTTGATCGCCGAGACCGAGTACCATTCCGAGGTCGAGCAGATCACCGAACCGTTCAAGGGCCTCGCCCTCGGCGTCTTCCTGATCACCATCGGCATGAGCATCGACCTCTACGTCGTCTGGGAAAACCTCGCCTCGATCCTGATCGCAACAGTAGTGGTCATCGTGCTCAAATCGGTAGTGACCGGCGTGATGCTGCGGGTGATGGGCGCCCGGCGCGGCACTGCGACCGAAGCGGGCATCCTCATGTCGAGCCCTTCGGAGACCACGCTGATCGTGCTGACCGCGGCCAGCACCGCCCAGTTGATCCAGCCCGGCACGGCGCAGTTCTGGCAGATCGTCACCGCGCTCGGCCTGACGGTGACACCGCTCCTGGCAATGGCCGGTAAGGTCATGGGCAAGCGCGTGGACGGAGCCGAGACGCCGCACCGCCCCGCCGACGACGCCACCCGCCCGCGCACGCTGATCGTCGGATTCGGCCGCGTCGGCCACCTCGTCGCCGACATGCTGACCCGGCACGGGCGGCCCTATCTCGCGATCGACAGCGACGCCGACCTCGTGACCCACGGCCGGCGCCTCGGCTACACCGTCGCCTTCGGTAACGCGGGTCGCGGCGACGCCTTGGTGCGGCTCGGCGCGGCGGAGGCGGCGGCGGTGATCCTCACCATGGACGAGCCTGTCACCGCCCAGCGCATCGTGCGCAAACTACGCCAGCAGTTCCCCGACCTGCCGATTCTCGCCCGCGCCCGCGACGCCGACCATGCCGCCCAGCTCTACCGCGCCGGAGCCAGCTATGCCGTGCCCGAAACACTGGAAAGTTCGCTGCAGCTTTCCGAGGCCGCGCTCGTCGAAACCGGCGTCGCGATGGGACCGATCATCGCCTCGATCCACGAAAAGCGCGACGAATTCCGCGAGATGATCATGGAACGCGGCGGCCTTTCGGAGAAGCCCTCGCTGAAATCCGGCCAGCTGCGTGAGGCGGAAAGAGCTTAGGGAACAACCACGTCCGCACCGCCCTTGACCCGGTCGAGGGCGATCAGCGTGCGGAAGCTAGCCACCCATTCGTGGTCGGAAAACAGCCGCCGCGTCAACACTTCATAGGCGCTCATGTCCGTAGTGACGATCACCAGAACGAAGCTGGTGCCGCCGGTCGTGTAGTAGCATTGCTGCACTTCGGACGTCTCGCGGAACAGCGCCTTGGCGCGATCGATACTGGCGGTGCGCTCGTCGCGCAGGAACACCTCGACGATCGCGGTGACCGTCAGCGAGAGTGCCGCCGGATCGACCAGCGCGACGTTGGCGGCGATCGTGCCCGACTGCTCCATCGCCGCGATTCGCCGCTGCACCGCCGCCGCCGAGAGGTTCACCGCTTCCCCGATCGCGCGCTGCGGCGTCTTGTTGTCACGCTGCAGGATTCGCAGGATTTCACGGTCGAAGGCGTCGAGCGGGGCGGTCTTCTTGGGCATATGCGAGTTTTTGTTGCGTTTCGTGGCCAAATCAAGAGCGCACAACCCGCTGTCCAAGTGATATTTGCTCACGGCACATAACGGCACTCAGCGGCACATAAAGCTACCACACGATGACCACAGGCACGGCAATCCCCACTGACAACCGCCTGACCGGCGTGCTCTGCGGCATCGGCGCGGGGGCCTTGTGGGGCCTCGTGTTCCTAGCGCCCGAACTGGCAAGCAGCTTCTCCCCCCTCCAGCTGAGCATCGGCCGCTACTTGTGCTACGGAGCCGCGTCGGCATTGCTGATCGCGCCGCGCCGCCGCCAGGTCCTCGCCGCGCTGACCCGCCGCGAGTGGTGGAGCCTTGCCTGGCTCGCCCTGCTCGGCAACACCGCCTACTTCGTGTTCCTCGCCAGCGCCGTGCAATCGGGCGGGGTCGCGATGACCTCGCTGGTGATCGGCTTCCTGCCCGTAGCGGTGACCATCGTGGGCAGCCGCGACCATGGTGCCGTACCGCTGCGCCGCCTCGCGCCCTCGCTGCTGCTCTGCGCCGGAGGAGCGGTCTGCATCGGCTGGCAGTCGCTGGCCTCGCCCGCCTCCGGATCGACGACCGCGCAACTGACCGGCCTCGCCTGCGCCATCGGCGCCCTCGCCTCGTGGACCACGTTCGCGATCGGCAATGCCCGCTGCCTCGTGCGCACCAAAGTCTCGGTCCATGAGTGGAACCTGCTGACCGGCCTCGTCACCGGAGCGCAGGCCCTGGTCCTCCTCCCCGTCTCGCTCGTGCTGGAGGACTGGCGCCGCCCGGCCCCCGAATGGCTGACTTTCGCGGCCGTCTGCGTCGCCGTCGCGCTCCTAGCCTCGATTCTCGGCAATGCGCTTTGGAACCGGATGAGCCGCCTGCTGCCACTCACACTCGTCGGCCAGATGATCCTGTTCGAAACGCTGTTCGCGCTGATCTACGGCTTCGCATGGGAAGGTCGCCTGCCGAAGCCGATGGAACTGGCCGCCTTCGCGCTGGTAGTGGCGAGCGTGGTTACCTGCCTTTCGGCGCATCGCCGCCCCTGATTCGTCATTGCGAGCACAGCGAAGCAATCCAGGGCAGCATTACACCGCTCTTGATTGCTTCGCTGCGCTCGCAATGACGTTTGGTGGAAAAACCCCACCTCAAGGACCTATCCCCTCGGCTCGAACACCGACCATCCCGTGCGGTGGACAAGCTGTTCCAGCGCCAGTTGTCCGAGGTGCGAGTTGCCCGCTTCGTTCAGCCCCGGCGACCACACCGCAATGCTGGCGATCCCCGGAGCCACCGACAAGATGCCACCCCCGACCCCCGACTTGCCCGGCAGGCCGATGCGATAGGCGAAGTCGCCCGAATTGTCGTAGTGCCCGCAGGACATCATCAGCGCATTGATGCGCCGCGCCCGCCGGGCAGTGACCACCCGGTGCCCCTCCACACGCCCGTCCCCCATCAGGAAGCGTCCCGCCATTGCCAGCTGCCGACAGCTCATCGCCAGCGCGCAGAAGTGGAAATAGGTGCCCAGCACCAGTTCCACGTCGCCATGGATGTTCCCGAAGGCGCGCATGTAATTGGCCAGCGCCATGTTGCGAAAGCCGGTCTCCTGCTCGGCGCGGGCGACCGTCTCGTCTATGTGGATCGTATCGTCGTCGCCCGCCAGTTCGCGCACGAAACGCAGCATCTGCCCGATCGCCTCGCGCGGCTGCAACCGGCCAAGGAGCACATCGCACACCACGATAGCCCCGGCGTTGATGAAGGGATTGCGCGGGATCCCGTGCTCGGTTTCCAGCTGCACGATGGAGTTGAACGCCGACCCCGAAGGCTCACGCCCCACCCGGTTCCACAACTGGTCCCCCACCGCGCCCAGCGCCAGCGTCAGCGCGAAGACCTTGGAGATCGACTGGATCGAGAACGCCTCGTCCGCATCGCCTGCGGCGTGAACCGTGCCGTCGGCCATGACCACGGCGATGCCGAACTTGTCGGCCGGAACCGACGCGAGCGGCGGAATATAGGAGGCGACGGTGCCGCGCTCGGCAATGCCGCGCATTTCCTCGGCGATATCGGCGACGATTTCAGCAAGGTCGGACGCCATTACAACTCCCGTCGTCCCGGACTTGATCCGGGACCGCTGGCCGTGAACGACCCACCTCGCACCGCGCGCGGCCGCCTCTCACCTAAAGACAGCCACCGGTCCCGGATCAAGTCCGGGACGACGCCTCATTCGCAGCCAGCGGTTACCTCGCCAGCGCCGCCTTCACCGCCGCGATGGCGTCCGCCGCCTTGTCACCGTCGGGCCCGCCGCCCTGCGCCATGTCGGCGCGGCCGCCGCCGCCCTTGCCGCCGAGCGCCTCGACGCCCTTGCGCACGAGTTCCACGGCGCTGACGGTGCCGGTGAGGTCTTCGGTCACGGCAGCGGCGATGCTCGCCTTGCCCTCGTTCACCGCGACGATCGCCGCCACGCCCGAACCCAGGCGCTGCTTGGCCTGATCGAGCAGCCCGCGCAATTCCTTGGGATCGAGACCTTCGAGCACCTGCCCGGAGAACTTCACGCCGCCTACGTCCTCGTCAGCCGCCTCGGCCTTCGCGCCGCCACCGCCGAGGGCAAGCGCCTTCTTCGCCTCGGCCAGTTCGCGCTCCAGCTTGCGGCGTTCGTCGAGCAGCGCGGCGACGCGGGCTTCCACGTCCTCCGGCGTCGTGCGCAGCAGGCTGGCGGCGTTCTTCAGCGCATCCTCGCGGCCGACCAGCCACTGGCGCGCGCCCTCGCCGGTCATCGCCTCGATACGGCGCACACCCGAGGACACCGCGCTTTCCGACACGATGCGGAACACACCGATGTCGCCGGTGGCGCGCACGTGGGTGCCGCCGCAAAGCTCGACCGAATACGTCCGGTCGCCGGAATGGCGGCCCATCGAGAGTACGCGGACTTCGTCGCCGTACTTCTCGCCGAACAGCGCCATGGCGCCCGCCTCGATGGCATCGTCCGGCGTCATCAGGCGGGTGAGCACCTGCTCGTTGGCGCGGACTTCGGCATTCACCTCGGCCTCAATCGCGGCGATGTCCTCTTCGGTCAGCGCCTTGGGGTGCGAGAAGTCGAAGCGCAGACGGTCCGCGGCAACCAGCGAGCCCTTCTGCGTGACGTGATCGCCCAGACGGCCGCGCAGCGCCGCATGCAGCAGGTGTGTGGCCGAGTGGTTAGCGCGCACGGCATCGCGGCGCTCGACATCGACCGCCATGGCGACGGCATCGCCCACCTTGATCGGGCCCGCTTCGACCGTGCCGCTCATCGCGTGCAGGCGGCCGAGCGGCTTGGCGGTGTCGGTCACGGTGATCTTGAGGCCGTTCGCGCCGGAGATCGAGCCGCGATCGCCTTCCTGACCACCCGATTCGCCGTAGAACGGGGTCTGGTTGGTGAGCACGACGACCGCGTCGCCCGCGCTCGCCGACTGAACTTCCTTGCCGTCCTTCACCAGCGCCACGACCTGGCCTTCGCCGGTAGTCGAGGTGTAGCCGGTGAATTCGCTGGCGCCTTCGCGCTCGGCGATGTCGAACCACACTTCGCTGTCAGCAGCCTGGCCCGAACCCTTCCACGCGGCGCGCGCGGCGGCCTTCTGCTGCGCCATGGCGGCGTCGAAGCCCGCCTTGTCGACCGCGATGCCGCGCGAACGCAGGGCGTCTTCGGTCAGGTCATAGGGGAAGCCGAAAGTGTCGTAGAGCTTGAACGCGGTTTCGCCCGGAAGTTCGCCGCCCTCGCCCATGCCTGCGGTCGCCTCGTCGAGCAGCTTGATGCCGTTCGACAGGGTGCGGCGGAACTGTACTTCCTCGCGCTCCAGCGTCTCTTCGATCAGCGGCTGAGCCCGGCCGAGTTCGGGATAGGCCTGCCCCATCTCGGCGACCAGCGCAGGCACCAGACGGTGCATCAGCGGATCGCGCGCGCCCAGCAGGTGCGCATGGCGCATAGCGCGGCGCATGATGCGGCGCAGGACGTAGCCGCGGCCCTCGTTCGAAGGCAGCACGCCATCGGCCAGCAGGAAGCTGGTCGAGCGCAGGTGATCGGCGATCACGCGGTGGCTGGCGCGGCTGTCACCCTCGGCGGCAACGCCGGTCAGGCTTTCCGACGCGGCGATCAGCGCCTTGAAGGTGTCGATGTCGTAGTTGTCGTGCACGCCCTGCATGACGGCGGAGATACGCTCCAGCCCCATGCCGGTGTCGATCGAGGGCTTGGGCAGGTTGCCGACGATCTCGCCCGCAGACTGCTCGAACTGCATGAACACGAGATTCCAGATCTCGATGAAGCGGTCGCCGTCCTCTTCCGGCGATCCCGGAGGGCCGCCCCAGATGTGGTCGCCATGGTCGAAGAAGATTTCCGAGCACGGACCGCACGGGCCTTCGTCGCCCATCGCCCAGAAGTTGTCTTTCGTCGGGATGCGGATGATCTTCTGCTCGGGCAGACCGGCGATCTTCTTCCACAAGTCGAACGCCTCGTCGTCCGTGTGATAGACGGTGACCAGCAGCTTCTCGACCGGCAGGCCCCACTCCTTCGTCAGCAGCGTCCACGCATGGGTGATCGCCTGCTCCTTGAAGTAATCGCCGAACGAGAAATTGCCGAGCATCTCGAAGAACGTGTGGTGCCGCGCGGTGTAGCCGACGTTGTCGAGATCGTTGTGCTTGCCGCCCGCGCGCACGCACTTCTGCGACGAAGTGGCGCGCGGCGTGGCGCGGGTTTCGAGGCCGGTGAACACGTTCTTGAACGGCACCATGCCCGCATTGACGAACATCAGCGTCGGATCGTTGTAGGGAACGAGCGGCGCGGACTGCACGGCCTCATGACCATTGCTGGCGAAGTAGTCGAGGAAGGACCGGCGGATGTCGTTCGTAGTCTGCATGATTTGCGCCGATAATGGACACCGCGCGCGGCGGCAAGCGGGAGTCTGCGGTCAGACTGGTCGGGAATTGCGATGATACGCCGGTTTTTGCACCATAGTGGCGGGCGGGTTACGGAAGAAGAGAAGACAAAGCAGGGGAGCATAGCCTCCCTGCCCCCCGTTACCTGTCGTCGCCGCGCGTGCGGCAGTCTTGGGTACGCATTGCCTTCGTGGATCACGGTGCCGCGGGCTATTTCGACATGGAAGACAGCTTCGCCGCGGAAAGCGCATGACTGTGAACGATTCTCTGCGTGAGCACTGCAAGCGCTTCAGTCGTATATTCAGAGGATGTCCAAGATCGAACAATCCCTCGCCCTGCCCTTGCGGCGCCTGACCAATCCCATCCAACTGAGCATCGGCGCCGCCGTGACAGTAGCCGGTACCATCCTGGCCTTGGCTCACATCTGATTTCTTCCATCGTCCGTCATTGCGAGCGCAGCGAAGCAATCCAGGGCAGCACTACGCCGCCCTGGATTGCTTCGCTGCGCTCGCAATGACGAGGACTTTGCCCGACAGCCCAATGCCGCTGCAAGGCACAAGGCCGACAGTCCCGGGAGCGCGAGGGTGTTAACCCTCGCATTCATACTTCAATCTCTTCCCGAAACAAAAAACCCCGACATTCCTGCCGGGGTTCCTTGTCGGATCAGGCGTCGTCCTCGGAAGGTCCGACCATCATTTCCTCCGCCAGACCGTCGGTCTTGGTGCGGATCGCCTTCTCGAGACGATCGCAGACTTCGGGGTTGGTCTTGAGGTAAGTCTTGGCGTTTTCACGCCCCTGCCCGATGCGGATCGAATCGTAGCTGAACCATGCGCCCGACTTCTCGACGAGGCCGGCCTTGACGCCGAGGTCGAGGATTTCGCCGATCTTGGAGACGCCTTCGCCGTACATGATGTCGAATTCGACCTGCTTGAACGGCGGGGCGACCTTGTTCTTGACGATCTTGACGCGGGTGGCGTTGCCGACGACTTCGTCGCGGTCCTTGATCGCGCCGGTGCGGCGGATGTCGAGGCGGACCGAGGCGTAGAACTTAAGCGCGTTGCCGCCCGTGGTCGTTTCCGGGTTGCCGTACATCACGCCGATCTTCATGCGCAGCTGGTTGATGAAGATCACCATGCAGCGCGAGCGGCTGATCGAACCGGTCAGCTTGCGCAGCGACTGGCTCATCAGGCGGGCCTGCAGACCGACGTGGCTGTCGCCCATCTCGCCTTCGATTTCGGCGCGGGGGACGAGGGCGGCGACCGAGTCGACCACCAGCACGTCGATCGCGTTCGAGCGCACCAGCGTGTCGACGATTTCCAGCGCCTGCTCACCGGTGTCGGGCTGCGAGACGATCAGTTCGTCGATGTTGACGCCCAGCTTCTTGGCATAGACCGGGTCGAGCGCGTGTTCGGCGTCGATGAAGGCCGCGGTGCCGCCGGTCTTCTGCGCTTCGGCGATGCAGTGCAGCGCGAGCGTGGTCTTGCCCGAGCTTTCCGGACCGTAGATCTCGATCACGCGGCCGCGCGGCAGGCCGCCGACGCCGAGTGCGATATCCAGGCCCAGCGAGCCGGTGGAGATCGCTTCGACCTGCATGGTCTCCTTCGAGCCCAGCTTCATCGCGGAGCCCTTGCCGAACGCCTTGTCGATCTGTGCGAGCGCGGCTTCGAGCGCCTTCTGACGGTCCATGGAGTCCTTTTCCTTGCCTTCCTGGATCAGCTTGAGCTGAGCGGCCATATTACTTACCTCCTGCTACCTAGCTGACCGGAAAGGTCAACGTCACGAAGCGACCTGTACTCGCTTCGTTCCACTAGAACAAGACAGGAACTTCGGCAGATTTCCGTTTTTTAACGCGGGAATCAGCCCTTGGCGGTCTGCGCCAGAACTTCCCCGACTTTTTCGGAGAGCTGCTGGACCGAGAACGGCTTGGGCATGAACCAGGCGTTGGGGATGCCGATCTGCTTGCGCAGCTGCTCCTCCGCATAGCCCGACATGAACAGCACCGGCAGGTCGGGCGCGAAGCGGCGAATCTCGCGCGCCATGGCCGGACCGTCGAGCGTGGGCATGACGACGTCGGAGACGACGAGGTCGAACTGGCCGCCCTCCTCCACCAGTTCGAGGCCCTCTTCGCCGTCGCGCGCGCAGGTGACCTGGTAGCCCTGCCGGGTGAGCGCGCGTTCGGCGACGATGCGCACCGGGTCTTCGTCCTCGACCAGCAGGATCGAGCCGCCGCCCGCCCACTGCGTCGGCGGCGGCGTGGGGGCGACGATCGCCTTTTCAGGCAGGCTGCCGGGGGTCGCATGGTGGACCGGGAGATAGACGGTGAAGCGCGTGCCGCCGCCTTTGCCATTTTGGCCCACGTCGGTCTCGGCGAAGATGAAGCCGCCCGACTGCTTGACGATGCCGTAGACCGTCGAGAGGCCGAGGCCGGTGCCCTTGCCCTGCTCCTTGGTGGTGAAGAACGGCTCGAAGATCTTGCCGAGGATTTCGGGCGGGATGCCGCCGCCGGTATCCTCGACGATGAGCGCGGTGTACTCGCCCGCCGGGATGATCTCGGACCGCATCGCGCGCACGTCGGTGGTGGTGATGCGGCGGGTCGCGAGCGTCAGCTTGCCCGCACCGTCGCCGCGCGATTGCATGGCGTCGCGGGCGTTGACGCACAAGTTGACGATGACCTGCTCGAGCTGCGTCGGGTCGGCGCGGACGGGGCCGAGATCGCGGTCGTGAGTGACGGCAAGCTGGATTTTCTCGCCGATCAGGCGGCGCAGCATCTGCGAGACGTCGGCGACGACGTCGGGCACCTGGATTACCTCGGGCCGCAGGGTCTGCTGGCGCGAGAAGGCGAGCAACTGGCGGGTCAGCGAGGCGGCGCGGTTGGAGTTGGCGCGGATCTGCTGGATGTCGTCATAGTCCGAATCGCCCGGCGTATGGCGCATCAGCATGAGGTCGCAGGTGCCGAGAATGGCGGTGAGCACGTTGTTGAAATCGTGCGCAACGCCGCCCGCAAGCTGGCCCACCGCCTGCATCTTGGTGGCCTGTGCGACCTGACGCTTGAGGCGCATTTCCTCAGAGGTATCGGTAAGCCCGAGCAACACGGCGGCATCGCCAAGGCCGCGCACGCCCGCGAGGCTGAGCGAGACGGGATCATCCGGCTGACTGGTCAGACGGATTGCGAGGTCTCCCGCCGCCGCCGGGCCTTGCGCGAAGCGACGGATCGCTTCGGACAGCGCGCGCTTGTCATCCTTGACGACGAGGTCGGTCGGGTAGGTCGGCGGCTCCTGCCCTTCGTGGCCGGCCGCGCGCATGAAGGCGGGGTTGGCGAAGAGGAGGCGTCCGTCGCGGTCGGCCATGGCGAGGCCGAGCGGGAGCTGACTGAGCAGCGCCTCCAGATGCGGCGCGGATCCGGTGCCGCCGCCTCCGGTGCCGATGCCTTGCGAGGCCTCGACCACGAGCATCAGCGACGGGGTCGTGTTGGGATCGGCCTCGTCGGTACGGTCGGGGTCGGTGACGGGGACGTGATAAAGCACCAGCGCGCCGCCGCGCCCGCCATCGCGCGCCCAGCCGATCCGCTCGCCCTCCTCCTGGCCGAGCAGCGCGACGAAGTCGGCGCCGGTCATGTCGGCATGGGCATCACCGGTGGCGCGCAGGGCGAAACCGGCGCTCGCGGCGCGGATGGTGCCGTCGGGATCGACCAGCGCGGCGGCGATGCCTGCCTTGGAAAGGCCGCGTCCCAGCTTGCCATCAAGCTGCGCGACGAGTTCGCCGACCGGGTCGCTGGAGCCGATGGCGCCGATGCGCCAGACGAGGAAGTCGTCGCCCCGGCCGGTGCGGCGCACGTCTGCGCGCCAGTGGACGCCGTCCTCGTTGGCAATCTCGGCCGTGCCGTGACCGTCGCGCCAGGCGCGACGAGTGGCTTCGGCGAGGCGTTCGAGCGAGATCGGCAGAACCGGCAGGCTGGGCGGCGCGGCAGCGGGGCCGAACCAGTTCTCGAAACAGGAATTGGCGCAAGTCAGGCGCCCGGCACGGTCGGTGACGGCGATCGCCATGTCGGCGCGCTCGATCCCGGCGACGGTGACGGACCAGTCGGGCTGGGCGAACTCGACCTCGGCGGCCGGCGCGCGGCGGCGGGCAAGCGCCCATGCGCCTGCACCGAACACGAGGATCGCGGCAAGGAACGTCGCCATCAGCAGCACGTCGCCCGAGACGATCCAGATCAGCACGGCGCTCAGAAGCAGGGCTCCGACGACGACGAGGACGTCAGTGCGCAGTCCGGAGCGCTGTATGCCAGAGTTCATGCAGAGACTTCATTCATGCGGGGGTTTCCGTGGGGGTTTCGATGCGATCCCGTTTCGGCCGCAGGCGGCGAGCGCGGTGCTTGTGGCCGATCCACCAGCGCCAGAACCACAAGGTCAGGAAATAGCTGACGAAAGCGGCGATGACCGACTGGATGAACAGGCCGATCACCACGGCGGGCGCGGTATCGGAAAGCAGCCAGTGCCACCACTGCTGGAAACCCGCGCCTTCGCGCACCATCGCGTTCACCGTGGCGATGTCGGCGTGATAGCCGAAGCTGTTGCCGATCGAGACCGCGAGCGGGAGGATGATCAGCAGCGTCGTGAACGGATTGGAGATGAAGGTCACCGCCGCCGCGAGCGGGATGTTGCCGCGAAACGGCACGCACATCAGCGCCGCGCCGACGATCTGTACGCCCGGAATCAGCGCGAAGATGCCGATGAACATGCCCACCGCCATGCCGCGCGGGACCGAGCGGCGGGTGAAGCGGAACAGTTCCTGCCGCCTTGCGAAAGGCGCGGTGAAGCGATTCCCCTCAAGCTGGGCGTGAGTGGGCATCTGCCGGTGCAGCCACACGGACATGCGGTGGAGGATTGCGCTCATCCCGGCTCAGCCGTGATCGCGCATGATGCGGGCCTGGTCGCGCTTCCAGTCGCGGTCCTTGATCGTCTGGCGCTTGTCGGCGGCGTTCTTGCCCTTGGCGAGCGCCAGTTCGACTTTCGCGCGGCCCCGGCTGTTGAAGTAGATCGACAGCGGCACGAGCGTCATGCCCTTGCGCTCCACCGCGCCCTGCAGACGGGAGATTTCCCGCTCGTGCAGCAGCAGCTTGCGGGGGCGCTTGGGCGTATGGTTGAACCGGTTGCCGTGGCTGAATTCAGGCACGTTGGCGTTGACCAGCCAGCATTCGCCGCCGCGAATCTCGGCGAAGGATTCAGCGATCGAACCCTCGCCGAAACGGAGCGACTTCACTTCGGTGCCGGTGAGCGCGATGCCGGCCTCGAACTTGTCCTCGATATAATAGTCGAACCGTGCCTTGCGGTTTTCCGCAACGGTCTTGAACTTGTCGAATACGGAGTTTTGAGGGCGTGCCATGATCAGCCGCATGTAGGGACAAGACGGCGAAAAGAAAACGCCCCTTTGATCCGGTTCAGCGCGAGAAATCCTCCACGCGCCACGAAGCGGCCGAACCGGATGGACAGCCGCGCCCGCGAATGAACGGCGGTGTTAACGGATTGTCATCGCCTTCCGGATCAACCTTGCGTTGCAAACGCCCGGAATTGCGGGAATATCGCGTACAAATTCGGGGGAATTTCTCATATGCGCACAGTCCTGCGGGCGGCCGTTCCGACCGCCCTTCTCTTCCTGCAAGTGCTGCCGGCAGCTTCGGCGGCGACGGTCGAACCGCCACCGCTCGATGCCTATGGAGAACTGCCCCGCGTGGAGGATGCCGCCCTCTCGCCTGACGGCGGTTCCATCGCCAGCGTCGCCCAGTCCCAGGGCGAACGCCGGATCTTGGTTGTCACCCGGGACGGCAAGGTTCGCTTCAACGCCGCCAGCGGCACCAACAAGATACGGCGGATCGACTGGGCCGATGCCGACACCGTGCTCCTCACCAACAGCGCCACCGTGCCGCTGTTCGGCTTCACCGCCGACAAGGTGGAGATGAACGGCACCGTGCTGATCCCGCTCAAGGCGGGCAACGAGACCGGGCTGGTCTTCGGCAAGAACCGCGCGATCGTGAATGCCACGCGCGGCCGCTATGGCCTGCGCACCATCGGCGGGCGCACGGTAGGTTTCTTCGGCGGCATCGCACTCGACACCACCACCCGTGGCGAGCCGAGTTGGAAGCACGGGCGCACGACGCTCTACGCCGTCGACATCGCCACCAACAAACCGCGCGTGGTCGCTCCTCCAGCCTCGGAAAACCATTATCGCGACTGGCTCGTCGATGCCTTGGGCACGGTCTCGGTCACGCTCGACATCGCGGAGGAAAGCGGCCTGTGGACGATCGACACGCTGCGCGGAAAGGAACTGGTGCGCGGCGTCGACCCGACCGGCGACGTCAGCCTTGTCGCCTTCGGGCGCGGCGGGGCGAGCGTGATCTACCAGATCGAGGACAAGGACGGCGTCCAGCGCTGGTTCGAAGTGCCGCTCGCCGGGGGAACACCTCAGGAGTATCTGCCCGGCATCGCCATCGATCGCCTTTTCGTGGACCGCACCACCGGCATCCTCATCGGCTACCGCACGATGGAGGAAGTGCCGCGCACGGTCATGGACGATCCTGTGCAGCAGCACGCCATCACCCGCATCTTCAAAGCCTTCGCGGGCAGGCAGGTTGACCTGATCGACTGGACGCCGGGCTTCTCCAAGGTCCTGCTGCGCACCAGCGGCAACCAGGACAGCGGCACCTGGTATCTCGTCGACGTCGCGCAGCGCCGGGCCGATCCGGTCGGCGACGAAAGGCCAAGCATCGCTCCCGAGCAGGTCGGACCGATCTCGGCCATCGACTACAAGGCGCAGGACGGGCTGGAGATGGACGGCATCCTCACGCTGCCACCGGGACGCGAGGCCAAGGGCCTGCCGCTCGTCGTGCTGCCCCACGGCGGCCCGGCCGCCTACGACAAGCCTGCGTTCGACTGGTGGGCGCAGGCTTTCGCCTCGCGCGGGTATGCCGTGTTCCAGCCCAACTTCCGGGGCTCGACCGGACGCGGAGACGCCTTTCGCCATGCCGGTGACGGCGAGTGGGGCCGCAAGATGCAGACCGATATTTCAGACGGCCTCGCCGAACTGGCCGGGCGCGGCATCGTCGATCCGAAGCGGGCCTGCATCGTCGGCGCGAGCTACGGCGGCTATGCCGCACTGGCCGGGGTGACGATCCAGCAGGGGCTCTACAAGTGCGCGGTCTCGGTGGCGGGCGTCGCCGACATCAAGCTGATGTACGACACCGATCTTCGCGAAAGCGGGGGATCCAAGATGCTGGGCCGTTCACTGGTCGAGCAACTCGGCGACCGCAAGGGCTTCGACGCCGCATCGCCGCGCCGCTTCGCCGCACGGGCCGATGCGCCTGTGCTGCTGATCCACGGCAAGGACGATACGGTCGTCCCCTATCGCCAGAGCCTGGTCATGGCCGATGCGCTGAAGGATGCCGGTAAGCCCTACGAACTGGTCACGCTGGCAGGCGAGGACCACTGGCTCTCGCGCGAGGAAACCCGCAAGCAGATGCTGGCAGCGGCGATGCGCTTCGTGCAGCAGCATAATCCCGCGGAGTAAGCCGGAAAGGCGCGGCGCCCCGGACTTGTGCCGGGGCGCCGCGGAAGCCTTACACCAGTCCGGCGTGGACCAGCGCTTCGTCCACCGACTTCATCGCCGCTTCGCCGCACGTTACCAGCGGCAGGCGCAGTTCGTTCTCGATCCAGTCGTGGACTTGCGCCAGCGCGTACTTGCACGGCCCCGGCGAGCTGTCCTCGAACATGGCGTAGTGCAGCGGGTAGAGGCGGTCGTTCAACTCGCGCGCCTTCTCGAGGTCGTTGGCGGCGCAGGCGGCCTGGAATTCGGCGCACAAGGCAGGCGCGACGTTGGCGGTCACCGAAATGCAGCCGACGCCGCCCGCCGCATTGAACGGCAGGGCCAGTTCGTCATCGCCGCAAAGCTGCACGAAGTCCTTGCCGATGCCCATGCGGTGGTCGGTCACGCGGCTGAGGTCGCCGCTGGCGTCCTTGATGGCGATGAAGCGGCCGGGGAAGCGGCGGGCGAGTTCGCAGACGGTCTCGGGCAACAGGTCGGTGACGGTGCGGCCGGGCACGTTGTAAAGCACGATCGGCAGATCGTTGTTCTCGGCAAGATAGCTGAAGTGCGCCAGCAGGCCCGCCTGGCTCGGGCGGTTGTAGTAAGGCGCGACCAGCAGCGCGGCGGCCGCGCCGCACTTCTTCGAGAAGTTCATGTGCAGCAGCGCGTTCATCGTGTCGTTGCTGCCGCAGCCGGCGATGATCGGCACGCGGCCCGCCGCCTGCTCGATGCAGACTTCGATGACGCGGTGGTGTTCGGCGTTGGACAGCGTCGAGTTCTCACCCGTGGTGCCGCAGGGGACGAGCGCCGAGGAGCCCGATTCGATCTGCCAGTCGACGAGGCGGCGGAAAGCCTGTTCGTCGAACGCCCCGTCGCGAAACGGTGTGACAAGCGCGGGAATCGAGCCGGAGAACATGGACTTTACCTCTTAGCGATGCTCAATGATCGCTCAGCCGGGGAACAACCCCGCTTGCCGAACGTCACGTTCAGCGCCTGATAAGGAGCCTCTTGAGAAAATGTCCAGCATGTTGCGCGCCCCCCACCTGCTGCTGAGCATTTCTTTCACCGTTTTTGCCGTTCCCGCACTCGCCCAGTCAACGTCGCCCTACGGGACGCCGGACGGCCGCGAATGGGATGCGGCAAGGGCGCAGTCGATGCAGACGCACGACATGAACGTCCACCAGTCGATCGACCAGTGGAAGCTGCTGAGCGCCAACGACCGCATGGGCTTCGCCGCCTATACCTCGTTCCTGCTGACCTATCCGGGCTATCCGCAGCAGGACAAGATCAGGGGCTATGCCGAAAAGGCGCTGCTGACCGAATCGCCCTCGGCCCAGGCGGTGATCGGCTACTTCGACCGCTTCGCCCCGATCGGCAGCCGCGCGGCGGGCCGCTATGCCGTGGCGCTATCGACGATGCGCCGCGCGGATGCCGCGACCAATGCCGTCGCCGCCTGGCGCATGGGGGCGCTGATCGATTCGGACGAGGCCGCCCTCCTCGGGCTTTATCGAGGCCAGTTCACCGCCGCCGATCACGACGCGCGCATGGATGCGCTGCTGTGGCAGGGCGAAACCGCGCAGGCCGAGCGGCAGATTTCCTTCGTCTCCGCCGCGCGCCGCTCCGAGTTCATGGAGCGACTGACGCTGCTGCAAGGCTCGGCCCCGGGCACGCTGGGGATGAGCCTGCCCTCCGGCATCGCGTCCGACCCCGGCTATATCTACAACCGCGCGGTACAGGCGCGCCGTTCGGGCAACAGCGCGGGTGCGGTGAGCCTGCTCGCCAATCGCCCGCCGCTGTCGCGCCCGGTAGCCCAGCCCGAGCAGTGGGTGCGCGAACTGCTCACCGCCGCGAAAGCCGCCGACGCATCGAGCGCGGTGCGCATCGCCGCCTCGATCGACGACGCCTTCGCCCCCGGCACGGACGTCAGCCGCCAGTCCTTCCGCGTGCGCGACGACTACACCACGCTGATGTGGCTGGGCGGCACCAAGGCACTGTGGAGCCTCTCCAGCCCCCGTCAGGCCGCACCGCTGTTCTACCGCTACGGCGCCGCCGCGCAGACGCCGGGCACGCGCTCCAAGGGCTTCTACTGGGCTGGCCGCGCCGCCGCGATGGGCGGCGACACGGCGGGCGCCAACCGCTACTTCGAGATGGCGGCGCAGTATCCGCAGTACTTCTACGGCCAGCTTTCGCTCGAACGGCTGAGCCGCCCGATCCCCAACCTCGACACCCGGCCGAGCGCGGTGCCGAGCATGGCCCAGCGCACCTCGTTCGCCTCGCTGCCGATCACGCGGGCGGTGCGCGACGTCGCCCGCGACGCCGACTGGCGCACCGGCGTGCAGTTCTACCGCGAGATATCCAACCAGGCGCAGACCGCCGAGGATTACGTGCTCGTCGCCGATCTGGCGCGTGAGATCGGCCGCCGCGACCTCGCCGTCATCATGGGCCAGAGCGCGCATGCGGGCGGGTTCGACCAGTTCGGCAAGATTTCGTTCCCGCTGGTGCCCACCCCGCAGGGCACCGACTGGACGATGGTCCACGCCCTCGCCCGGCAGGAGAGCCAGTTCGCCCAGAACGCGCTCAGCCACGCGGGCGCACGCGGGTTGATGCAGCTGATGCCCGGCACCGCGCGCGAGCAGGCGGGCAAGATGGGCCTCGCCTATGACGAAGGCGCGCTGATCAGCGATCCCAGCTACAACATCCTGCTGGGCGACGCCTACTTCCGCCGCGTGAAGGACTACTTCGGCGGCGCCCTGCCGCTGGCCATTGCCGCCTACAACGCCGGTCCCGGCAACGTGAACAAGTGGCTGCGCGCCAACGGCGATCCGCGCACCGGCTCCGTCGAGTGGCTCGACTGGCTGGAGCAGATCCCGATCTACGAGACCAAGAACTACGTCCAGCGCGTGCTGGAGAACGCCGTGGTCTACGAGACGATGTATCCGGAGAAGTCGGACTACAACGGCGCCAACAAGCTCTCGCGGCTAATGCCGGGCAAGCGCGCGCCGGGCTGATCGCCGCGCCCGCCCGGTGATGTACCTCGAACATCTGCTGCTGGCGCTGGCGGTGCAGGTCCTCGTCGCCCGCCTGACCGGCAACTGGTGGACCGGCGCGGCGCTCGCAAGCGCCTATTTCATCGGGCGCGAGGCGGCGCAGGCAGAGTATCGCTGGATCGAGCAGTTCGGCCACGGCCTGCGCACGAACATGCCGTGGTGGGGGCCGTTCGATTTGCGCGTCTGGCCCAAGCTGGACCAGTGGATCGACTGGATCGGCCCGCTCGTCGGCACCTGCGCGCTGGCATGGTTGATGACGCGCAAACGCCGCTTCTAATCGGGCGCCGCTCGCCCTATCAGCGGCGACATGAAACCCGCCGGTCCTCCCATCTCTCCCACTGGCATGGCCGCCTTGCGCGCCCGCTACGACCACCTGCTCGGCAAGGAGCGCCCCGAGATCGTGGAGATCGTATCGTGGGCGGCGGGCAACGGCGACCGCTCCGAGAACGGCGACTATCTCTACGGCCGCAAGCGTATGCGCGAGATCGACCGCGAACTGGCCTTCCTCGCCCGCCGCATGAAGGCGCTGCGCGTCGTCGATCCCGCCGACCAGACCGAGCGCGGCAAGGTGTTCTTCGGCGCCACCGTCGAACTCGCCGACGAGGACGACGAGCGCCTGACCATCACCATCGTCGGCGACGACGAACAGGACGCCTCCACCGGCCGCATCGGCTGGAGCGCCCCGATCGCCCGCGCCCTGCGCGGCGCAGGCGTGGGCGACTTGCGCATCGTGCGCCTCCCGTCCGGCGAGAAGGAGTGGGAGATCATGGCGGTAAGCTACCCATGATGGAGTTGAGCGTCGAAGCGATCGGCTTCCTCATCGCCATCGCCTTTCTTGCGGGCGGGGTCGACGCGCTGGCGGGCGGCGGCGGGCTGCTGACGATCCCGGCGCTGATGGCAGCGGGCATACCGCCCGTCTCTGCGCTGGCGACCAACAAGCTGCAGAGCACCATCGGCACGTCCTCCGCCTTCCTGACCTTCCACCGCGCCGGGCATGTCGACCTCAAGGCCTTCGCCTTTCCGGCGCTCGGCGCCTTCGTCGGCTCGGTAGCGGGCGGAACTGCGGTGCAGTTCGTCGATCCCAAGTTCCTCGCCGCCTTCGTGCCGGTGCTGCTGATCGCGATGGGGCTCTACTTCCTGCTCGCCCCGCCGATGAGCGAGGTCGATCGCCACGCCCGCGTCGGCCGCTTAGGGCTGACGCTAATCACCACCGGCATCGGTTTCTACGACGGCTTCTTCGGCCCCGGCACCGGCTCGTTCCTGACGACGGCGCTGGTGGCGCTGGGCGGGCTTGGCCTCGTGCGCGCGATCGCCAATACCAAGTTCCTGAACCTGTCCACCAACGTCGCCGGGCTGCTGGCGATGATCGCGGGCGGCAAGGTACTGTGGCTGCTGGGGGCGGGCATGGCGGCGGCGAACGTCGCGGGCAACCAGGTCGGTGCGCGCCTCGCGATCCGCTACGGCGGCAAGGGCGTCCGGCCTCTGCTCGTCGTCATGTCCTTCGCGCTGACGGTGAAGCTGCTCTCCGACCCGAAGAACCCGCTGTGGAGCCTGTTCTGAAAGGCATGGCCCGCTCGAAACTCTTGATCGCGCTGGCGGCGCCACTGCTCGCCGTCGGCTGCGATGGCGCACCGGCAGGCACGCCTTCCGACACAGCGGCGGCTGACGTACGGCAACTCGGTGCGCCCATCGTCCAGACGGGGTTCGTCACCGACGCTGCAGGGGTGTTGGACGACGCCGCAGAGCAACGCCTCACCGCCCGCCTGCACGCTCTTGAGCAGGTCACGCATCATCAGATGGTGATCGTCACCACGCCGTCGTTGGGCGGCGAGGATATTCTCTTCTACACTGTCGATCTCGCCCGGCGCTGGGGCATCGGCCGCAAGGGACACAATGACGGCGTAGTCGTGCTGGTTGCACCGAACGAACGCAAGGTACGCATATCCGTAGGCTACGGCCTTGAAAGCACCCTGACGGACCCGCGCTGCAAGGAAATCATCGAGCAGGATATGTTGCCCACCTTCAAGCAAGGCGACTTTGCCGGTGGACTCGAACGGGGCGTGGACAGCCTTGTAGCCCTGCTGCGCTGAGCATGTCGCATGACCCCATTTCATGCGATGAGGCGCGAGTGACATTTCTCCGCATCCTGTCTGCAACGGCAGCCATTACCTGCCTGGCCCTCGCCCCCTCGGCACAGGCCCGTGAAAGCCTCGGCCTCTACGGGACCTGGGGCGCCTTTCGCGATCCGCTCGTCCCGCGCTGCTACGCCATCGCCAAGGCCGAGCCGAGCGCGAAGCGGCGGGACTACGAGCCTTATGCGGCGATCGGCACGTGGCCGAGGCGCGGAGCGCGGGGGCAGGTGCATTTCCGGCTGTCGCGCAAGCTCGCGCAGAATGCGGTGATCACCCTTCGCGTGGGTGACCGGCGCCTGCAACTGACCGGCGGTGGCGGCGACGCATGGCCGCGCAGCGATGCCGACAACGCCGCGATCACCGCCGCCATGCGCTCGGCCCGCTCGATGACCATCGGTTCGCGCGACAACCGGGGGCTGCCTTTCGGCGATACGTATGTCCTGCCAGGGGCCGCTTCCGCCATGGATGCCGCGCTGATCGGCTGCGCCCGACTCAGATAGAAGAAGGGCGGAGCCACGGCCCCGCCCTTCCCTCGCCATGAGGCCGTGAAGCCTTAGAAGCGCACGCCCACGCCCGCCATGACCTGATGACGGTCGAGGTCGAGGCCGAAGCGCTGGCTGTCGGGGATTTCGTTCGTGTAGTCGATCTCGCCCTTGCTGTAGTTCGAATAGCGGTACTCGAGCTTGGCGAAGACGTTGTTCGTCACCGCCTGCTCGACGCCCGCGCCGATGCGCCAGCCGTCGGCATCGATGTCGCGGTTGGTCTCGACCGTGCCGAAGGTGCTGCGCACGTCGAACTTGGCGTTGGTGTAGCCGCCCTTGGCGTAGATCATCGTCTTCGGGCTGATGACGTAGCCGACACGGGCACCGACGTAGAGATCGCGGTTGGTCTTGACGTTGCCGATGCCGAAGCCCTCGAAGTCGCCGTCATCGAACTTGGTCTTGGCGGTCGACCAGGTCACTTCCGCTTCCGGACCAAACACCAGGTTGCCCGAGCGGAAGTCGTAGCCCGCACCGACGCCGTAAGTGAAGCCGTCGATCGACTGGTCGTTGTCCGCGTTGGCGTCGTCGTCGATGCTGCTGCCCGCCTTGGTGATGTCGTAGCCGCCAAGCGCCTCGACGTGGAACTGCGAGAACGGATCGACCGGGGCGACGTCCTGCGCGAAGGCCGGGGCGGCCGAAGCCATCGCGGTTCCTGCGGCGAGGCAAACAAGGATCTTCTTCATAAACGGTACTCCAAAAAACCAACCCGTGAGGCGGGGTATTCCCGCTTGCCCATCGAGGTTCCATCGAGCGGATCGTTCCGCCTTGGACTGGTCAAAAGCGCACCGGCCCTCCCGAGTTTCCTGAACCTAACACAACGAAAACGTTGATGTTTTTTGGTCACACTCCGTCGATGGGCCGGGCCGGAGACGCGATGTGTGACGGGAACCCTACGAAGCGCCCGCCGTTCGCGCGGGCACGCATCTTCCGTTTGCAGGGCAAATGCACTATATGCCCGCCGATCATGTCAGAGCAGCACATCTCCACCGCAGCGGTCTCGACCGCCGCCGGCCTCACGCCGATCCCGGGCAACGTCGACCCGATGACCGTGGCGCGTCCCTCCCTGGTGGACGGCGTGACCCCGCGCGAAGACGGGCGCATCGACCTCATCGGCCTGCCCAAGAAGCGCATCGCCGAATTGTTCGAAGGCGCCGGGCTGGACGTGAAGGCCGCCAAGCTGCGCGCCAAGCAGGTCTACCACTGGCTCTACCACCGCGGCGTGACCGAGTTCGAGGCGATGACCGACATCGCCAAGACCATGCGCCCCTGGCTGGCCGAACGCTTCGTCATCGGCCGCCCGGAGATCGTCGAGGCGCAGCACTCCAGCGACGGCACCCGCAAGTGGCTGCTGCGCACGGCGGACGCGCACGACTTCGAGATGGTGTTCATCCCCGACGCCGATCGCGGGACGCTCTGTGTCTCCTCGCAGGTCGGCTGCACGCTCAACTGCCGCTTCTGCCACACCGGCACCATGCGCCTCGTGCGCAACCTGACCGTGGGCGAGATCGTCGGCCAGGTCATGCTGGCGCGCGATTCGCTCGGTGAATGGCCCAAGAACGCCGAAGACAGCCGCCGCCTCGCCGCATTGATGGACGACATCGGTGACGATGATGACGAGGAAGGCGGCTACCACCCCAGCGGCCGCCTGCTGACCAACATCGTGATGATGGGCATGGGCGAGCCGCTCTACAACTTCGACAACGTGCGCGATGCGCTCAAGCTGGTGATGGACGGTGACGGCCTCGCCCTGTCGAAGCGCCGCATCACCCTCTCCACCTCGGGCGTGATCCCGCAGATGGAACGCTGCGGTGAGGAGATCGGCGTGAACCTTGCCGTCTCGCTTCACGCGGTGACCAAGGAAGTGCGCGACGAGATCGTGCCGGTGAACAAGAAGTACGGCATCGAGCAGCTGCTGCAGGCCTGCGCCGACTATCCGCGCGCCAGCAACGCGCGGCGCATCACCTTCGAATACGTGATGCTCAAGGACAAGAACGACAGCGACGACGACGCGCGCGAACTGGTCCGCCTGCTCAAGCACTACAAGCTGCCCGCCAAGGTGAACCTGATCCCGTTCAACCCCTGGCCCGGCGCCCCTTACGAATGCTCGACGCCCGAGCGCATCCGTTCGTTCTCGGAGATCGTGTTCCAGGGCGGCATTTCCGCTCCGATCCGCACGCCGCGCGGGCGCGACATCGATGCGGCTTGCGGCCAGCTCAAGACGGCGGCGGAAAAGAAGAGCCGCGCCGAGATCGACCGCCTGCTGGCGGAGAAGGAAGCGGCGCTGCTGGGCTGAACGGTCGTGCCCCGCGTGCCGGGGCTTCGACAGGCTCAGCCTGAGCGGAAATCATAACCATTCGTCATTGCGAGCGTAGCGAAGCAATCCAGCGCAGTCTTGAGCCGCCCTGGATTGCTTCGCTACGCTCGCAATGACGAATGGTACTTACCCAAACCCCGCTCGTCCTGAGCTTGTCGAAGGACTGTGCGCGAGGTTGCGGCCGCCCCCTTACCCGGTCAACGCCGCGACCAGTTCCTTGACCTTCTTCTGCCGCCATTGCGGCGTCGGCGCTACCAGCCAGTAGCCCCGGCGGCTCGGCGTCGGCTCGCCCACTTCGGCATCGCGCCCGGCAACGCCCGCCGCCAGCAGTGCTGGAATCCGGGCGCGCCCGACACCCGCCAGCGCGGCGGCGATCGCCTGCCCGGCATCGCTCACCAGAACCGGCGGCTTGGCTTCCTCGCCTTCGCCATCGGGCTCCGGATCTCCGGGCCAGCCGATCCAGTCGCCCGAGCCGACCTCGACCCATTCGGCCGCCCCCAGCGCCACGCCTTCGAGGTCGCCCGGCCCATCCGTCCAGCGCACCGCAAGGTCGAGGTTCGCCTCGGTGAAATCCGTCATCTCGCCATCGACCAGCACGTATCGCACTTGCGGATTCGCAGCGCGAAATGCGGCAAGGCGCGGCGCCAACCAGGCGGCGAAGAACTCGCGCGGGCAGGCGATGGTGTAGACGTGGCTCGACTGCCCCGCCTGCATCGCCTGCACGGCGTCCTCGAAATGGAGGAACCCGCTGCGCAGAGCGGCAAGGCCGGCGCCCGCCTCTTCGGTCAATTCGAGCCCCTTGCTGGTGCGGCGGAACAGCACCACGCCGAGCAGATCCTCGAGCGCGCGGATCTGCTGGCCGACGGCGGCGGGCGTCACCGCCAGTTCGTCGGCGGCGCGGGTGAACGAGAGATGGCGTGCCGCTGCGTCGAAGACGCGCAGGGCGTTGAGGGGCAGGTGCGTACGCTTCATGACGCTTCCCTAAGCGCCACGGTCGCGCGGGGCAATATCAGCCTGCGGTCGCGGGCGCAGCAAGCGGGAAGAAGGGGATGCTGGCGCGGAATTCGGTGCCGTCATCGCGGCGGAAGGTGTAATACCCCTCCATCGAACCCTGCGGCGTCGAAAGCGGGCATCCCGACACGTAGTCGTGACTGCGGCCCGGTTCGAGCAACGGCTGTTCGCCGACGACGCCCTCACCCTCGACCACATCGACTTTGCCGTTGGCATCGGTGATGCGCCAGTGACGGGTCATCAGTTGCAGCGTGTGGTCGGTCTCGTTCTCGATCCGGATGTGATACACCCAGAACCATTTACCCGCCTCGATACGCGATTGCTCGGGCAGGAAATTGACGGCCACACGCACGGTGAGGCCGTCGGTGATCGCGGAGTGCTGGAACAGTTCCTTCATGACACGGGCAACCTAACCACGATTCTTTCAGGCTACAACCGTGTAGAAGTGAGCAGGTTCCGGCAATCTGCTCCGCTATCGGACTTTGGCTCCCCGAGTAGGATTCGAACCTACGGCCATTCGATTAACAGTCGAATGCTCTACCGCTGAGCTATCGGGGAACGGCCTGCCAGCGTCGGGGGCTGGCAGGCTAAACTGGCAGTCGCTCTTCAACGCGACCGCGTCGGCGCTACTTTAAAGACCCACGGCCTTCAAAGCCTGATCCATGTCTTCCTTGAGGTCTTCGATGTCCTCGAGGCCGACATTGATGCGCAGCATGCCTTCGCCGATACCCATCGCCTCGCGGCCTTCCGGCCCCATGTTGTGGTGCGTGGTCGAGGCCGGGTGGCACATCAGCGAACGCGAGTCGCCGATGTTGTTCGAGATGTCGATGAGCTTGAGCGCATCGAGCAACCCGTGTGCCTGTTCGCGGCCGCCGTCGAGCACGAAGGAGAAGATCGGCCCGCAGGCGTCCATCTGCTTCATCGCCAGCGCCTGCGCCGGGTGGCTGTCGAGCCAGGGGTGCAGGATCGTGGGCACGCGATCTTCCATGAACTTGCCGAGAGCCAGCGCGTTCTCGCTCTGCTTCTTGGCGCGCAGGTCCAGCGTCTCGAGGCCCTTGAGCACGACCCAGGCGTTGAAGGGCGAGAGGTTCGGCCCGGTGTTGCGCTGGAACGGCAGCAGCACGTCGTTGATGAACTGTTCCGATCCGCAGACGGCGCCAGCAAGAACACGGCCCTGCCCGTCCATCAGCTTGGTCGCGGAGTAGGCGACGACATCGATGCCGAACTCCAGCGGCCGCTGCAGCGCCGGCGAGCAGAAGGCGTTGTCGACGACCGTAGTGATGCCATGGGCCTTAGCAATCTCAGCGATCGCGGCGAGGTCGGCGACGCCCATGGTCGGGTTCGCCGGGGTCTCGAAGAAAAAGACCTTGGTGTTGGGGCGGATCGCCGCTTCCCACTGCGCGGTGTCACCGGCGTCCACCAGCGTCACGTCCACGCCGAAGCGCGGCAGCAGGTGGTCACCCAGCCAGCGGCACGAACCGAAGGCGGCGCGCGCGCTCACCATGTGGTCGCCCGCCGAAAGCTGGCACAGCAGCGCGGCGGTCATCGCCGCCATGCCGGTGGCCTGGGTGCGGCACGCCTCGGCGCCTTCGAGGAGAGCAATGCGCTCCTCCAGCATCGCCACCGTCGGGTTCTGCAGGCGCGAGTAGGTCATGCCTTCCTCGTCGCCCTGGAAGCGGGCGGCGACCGTGGCGGCATCGTCGTAGCTGTAACCCGAAGTCAGGAACAGCGCTTCGCTGGTCTCGCCCATTTCCGAACGCCAGGTGCCTCCGCGGATGGCGCGGGTTGCGGGGCGCCAGTTCTGGGTCTGGCTGCGGTCCTGTCCGGTGGTGCGTTTCATGGCGCAAGCCTCTAAGGGCGCGCGCGAGTCTGTGCAAGCGCGCTTGCCCAAACCCGTGCCCCTCTTTATCCGCGCATCCGATGCCACTCTCCCGTCAAAATCGCGATCCGCTCGGCTGGTGCCTTCTCATCGTCGCGGCGTTCCAGGCGCTGGTGCTGTGGCGGCTGACGATCCCCTCGCGCTACTACTTCGACGAGGTTCACTACGTCCCCGCCGCGCTCAAGCTGCTGGAGCTGATCCCCGCCAACCGCGAACATCCGCTGTTCGCCAAGGAAGTGATCGCCGGCTTCATCCACCTGCTGGGCGACAAGCCGCTGGCGTGGCGCCTCGGCCCGGCACTATTCGGCGGACTCGGCCTGTTCGCCTTTGCGCGGCTGGTCTGGCACGTGACGCAGCTGCGCCGCGCGGCGGTGCTGGCGACGGCGCTGCTGGCCACCAACTTCATGTGGTTCGTGCAAAGCCGCATCGCCATGCTCGACATGATCGCCGCAGGCATGTGCATGGTGGGCCTGTGGCAGTTCGCCGCCGCCTGGCGGGCGAAGCGCACCGGCATCGCGCGCCTGCACCTGATCCTGAGCGGCCTGGCCCTCGGCCTGTCGCTGGGCGCGAAGTGGAGCGGTGCTCCGGCACTGGCGATGCCCGGCCTTGCCTTCCTGGCCATGCGCATCGCGGATACCGGGCCGGTCTTCATCGGCAAGCGCGGGGCCGGGCCGATCAAGGGCGTGAGCCTGCTCGAAGCCGCGCTGTGGCTCGGCCTGTTTCCGATCGCGGTCTACTGGGCGACGTTCATCCCGGCGATGTTCTACCCGCACCATACCCTCTCGCCCTGGGGCTTCGTCCAACAGCACGAACTGATGGTACGCCTGCAGGATAGCGTGAAGAAGCCGCACCCCTACAAGACGTACTGGTATCAGTGGATCGTCGACTGGCGGGGCATCTGGTATCTGTTCCAGAACGTCGACGGCGCGCACCGCGGCGTGGTGATGATCGGCAATCCGATGGCGATGATCGCGGGCCTCCTCGCGTTCTTCTGGAGTGTGTGGGCCGCCCTCTTCCGCGGCCGCCGGGACGTGCTGTTCTTCGCGGTGCTCTATTTCGTGTGCGTGGGCATGTGGGCGGTGAACGGCAAGCCGGTGCAGTTCTACTACCACTACCTGCTGCCGGGCGCGTTCCTGATGGCGCTGCTGGCGCTCGGCCTCGACGCCTTGTGGGACCGGCGCGACCGTTGGCGGCTGGTGGCGCGGTGGGTCTTCGGCCTGTCGCTGGCGCTGTTCGTGGTGTTCTACCCGATCATCTCGGGCTGGCCGCTGCCGTTCAAGGACGCCTACAACGTGTGGATGTGGCTGCCTAGCTGGCGGTAAGCCGCGTGCGCAGCCGCAGGAACCCTGCCGCCGCCACCGCGCCGATCCCCGCGAGCGCCATGTCCTTTTGCGGGTCCCACGGATCGCCCTGCTGCCCGTTGTAGGCGAGCGCGTCGGGCCCGGCCATGAACACGGTCAACAGCCACTCGAAGATTTCATAGATCGCGCTGCCCGCCAGCACGAACTCGACCGCGATGTAAGTCGCCAGCGAAAGCGAGAGCTTGCGGTGCCGTGCCAGCCAGGCCGAGATGGGATGGACCCAGCAGGCCCCGAAGCTGAAATGGACGAGCCGATCCCACGAATTGCGCTGCAGTCCCAGTGTCACAGTGGGCGACGGCAGACCGACGGCCCTCGCCCAATCCTCATAGGGAACGAAGGAATAGATGTAGCGACCGCCCAGCGTGTGCAGCCACAGGAACAGGCAGGCGCAGGCTACCGCGCTCGTCGGCATCGGCCAGCGCCGCAGCGCCAGCCACAACCCCGCGACGATCACCAGCGTCGGCAGGTTCTGCAGCGGCGCGAGGCTCGGGTACGGCGAATCAATGAGGCTGACGAGCGCCCATAGCGCCGTCAGCCCCAGCAGAACCGCTTGCGTGCGGTTCGGGATCAGTACTTGCCCCAGACGAACTTCGACGAGAGCGCGAAGTTGAACACCGAGGCCAGCAGCACGCCGGTGATCACCGCCAGCACATCGTGGATGCCGATGGTCTTGAGCACGGCGGCCGAACCGATGTTCGTGAGCAGGCCCAGCGAGCAGGTCAGCGCGAACTGTGCCCAGCCGCGCATCAGCGGTGCGAAGCCGCGCAGGCGCTTGTCCGAATAGGTCAGTTCGTTGTTGAGCACGAAGTTGAACGTCATCGCCACCAGCGCGGCGATCGTGTTCGCAATGTTGAAGGTCGTGCTCTCGGACCAGTTGCCGTAGACGAAACGCTCGCCGAAGACGACGTGGAGCATCGTCCACAGCACCGCCAGCTGCACCACCACGCCCATGGCGCCCACGGTGCCGAACAGCGCGAAACGGGTCGGGATGATCCGGCCCAGCCATTTGTCGTAAAGGCCCACGAGGAATTCGAACACGACGGTCTGGTCCAGCTTGCTTTCGCCTTCTGCTCGCGCGGCGAAGTTGAGGGGGAATTCCTTGACGCGCAGCGGGGTGTCCACCGTGGCCAGGATGTCGAGCAGGATCTTGAAGCCGACGCCCGACAAGCGGTGCGCGTCGGCGCGCAGGGTCTGGGTGCGCAGCATGAAGAAGCCGCTCATCGGGTCGGTCAGCTCCACTCCGGTCACCTTGTTGGCGATGCGGTTGGCGAAGCCCGATGCCTTGACGCGGTCGGGGCGGCCCCATGCCTCGGTGCTGGCGCCCTCGGCGAAGCGCGAGGCATAGGCGAGGTCGTACTCGCCCGAGGCGACGGCCTTGAGCATGCCCGGCAGCAGCGCGGGATCGTGCTGGTGGTCGGCGTCCATCACCGCGACGACAGGGGCGGCGGTCGAGCACATCCCCTCGATGGCGGCGCTGGCAAGGCCGCGGCGGCCGATGCGCTGGATGCAGCGCACGCGCGGATCGGACAGCGACAGGCGGCGCGCCTCGTCCGAGGTGCCGTCGGGGCTGTTATCGTCGACGTAGATGGCTTCCCACGCGATTCCGGCGAGCGCCTTGTCGAGTCGCTCGATCATCGTCGCGATGTTCTTGCGCTCGTTGTAGGTCGGCAGGACCACCGCCAGTTCCAGCGGCTTCGCCTGCGGCGAAACTGCGCGAACGGCGGCTTCGGAAGCCTGCGCGAGATCGGTCGTGGAAATGTTCATGCGCCCTGTTTTTAGGTTGTAAACGTCAAGAAACGATTATTGCGTAGCGGCGCAACCTTTACAGGCGCGCAAGCACCGCGTCACCGATTTCCTTCGTGCCGGCCGAGCCGCCGAGGTCGCCGCCCTTGATACCGTCCGCGAGCGCGGCCGCAACGGCGGCTTCGATGCGGGCCGCTTCAGCTTCGAGACCGAAGGAGTGGCGCAGCAGCATGGCGGCGGAAAGGATCGTCGCCATTGGATTAGCCAGGCCCTTGCCCGCGATGTCCGGGGCCGAACCGTGGATCGGCTCGTAGAGGCCGAAGGTGCCTTCCGCGAGACTGGCCGATGCGAGCAGGCCGATCGAGCCGACGCACATGCTGGCCTGATCGCTCAGGATGTCGCCGAACAGGTTGCCGGTGACGATCACATCGAAGGCGCCGGGGTTCTTCACCAGCTGCATCGCCGCGTTGTCGACATACATGTGAGTCAGTTCGACATCCGGGTACTCGGCCGAAACCTCGATCACCACGTCGCGCCACAGCTGAGAGGTTTCCAGCACGTTGGCCTTGTCCACCGAGCACAGCTTCTTCGAGCGACCCTGCGCGGCCTTGAAACCGGCGTGGGCGATGCGTCGCACTTCGTCCTCGGCGTAGGACATCATGTCCCAGCCCTGACGGCGGCCGTCTTCCAGCGTGCGGGTGCCCTTCTCGCCGAAATACACGTCGCCGTTGAGTTCGCGCACGATCAGCAGGTCGATCTTGCCGGCAACTTCCGGGCGCAGGGTGGAGAGGTCCTCGAGGCCCTTGAACACCGTCGCGGGACGCAGGTTGGCGAAGAGGCCCAGTTCCTTGCGCAGGCCCAGCACCGCCTGCTCGGGGCGCAGCGCGCGCTCCAGGTGGTCGAGCGAAAAGTCGCCCACTGCGCCGAACAGGATCGCGTCGGAAGACCGCGCGATCTCCAGCGTCGCGGCGGGCAGCGGGTGGCCGTGCTTGCGATAAGCCGCGCCGCCGACGTCGCCCTCGACCAGCTCAAGACCGTCGATCTGCAGCGCTTCGAGCACGCGGACTGCCTCGGCAGTCACTTCGGGACCGATCCCGTCTCCGGCAAATACAGCGATGCGCATAGTCGTTTCCTCAAGCCTCGATCCGAGCCAGCCGCTCGCGCAGCAGGACGCGCGCCGCCATAACGTCTCTTCTGCGATCGGCAAGCGGGTAGCGGGCCAATTCTCGACCAATGGCGTCGAAGGTGGCCAGCAGCGCGGGCCAATCGTGCTCCGGCGGGCGCGCAATTCGCGCGCCGTAGCCCAGTTCGCGCAATGTCAGCACTTCGTAGCGCAGGAGCCCCAGCGCCCAGCCGCGCGCGGACGGCGCGACGCAGATCGCCTCCAGCACGCCCGACAGCGCCTCGTAGAGAGCGGGAAACGGCTGCCGCTCGGGCAGGACCGAGGCCGCGAGTGCGGTGACCCAGCCGATCGCGGCGGCGGGCAACGGCTCCGTGATCCAGGGCGCGCGGCTCTGGAGCAGTTCAAGGCGGGCGAAGGGAAGCTGGGTGTCGGACTTCGAGCGGACGTCCGCCTCGACGGTGTTGCCGGGAATCAGGACCGGCCGCAGTTCGCGCCCCCTTCCCCCGGCGATGAAGGCCGCGACGAGGCCGTGGTCGGCGGTCAGCAGGCGCGCAATGACGGCGTTCTCGCCGTGCGGCAGGGCGGCGCAGACAAGGGCGGGGGCGCGAAAGTGCATCGCGCCCTTGTCTGCCGGTTCAGTACGTCAGTTGCAAATTTCCTCGACCTCGGCGCGCGCGTTCTCGGCCTGCTTGTCCTTGGTGATGAGGGGGTTTTCCACACGCCCCATCGTCCAGTTGCGGCCGAGGCGGACAGTCTGGTTGGGCGCGCACCAGATCTCGCCCGAACCGTCGAGAGCGGTGACCCAGATCAGATTGTGCTCCTGCCCGTAGTCGATCATGCCGATGGCATAGCCATCGCCCTTGCCGACGACGTGAAGCGGAATGGTAGGATTGAGCTGCGTGAACATCGCGTGCCTTTCATGGGCTATCGCGATGTTCAACCCTGCGTGCGCGAGAAACGTTCCCGGCGCACATAACGCAAGCTGATCAGTTGGCGCCCAGCTTGGCCTCGAGCGCGTCGAGCCGCGCCTTGAGCGATTCCGTCTCTGCACGCGCGGTGGCGGCGAGTTCCTTGACCGCGTCGAATTCCTCGCGGCTGACGAAGTCCATGTCACCCATGAACTCCTTTACGCGCTCACGCGCGGAATCGCGCGCCTCGCGGCCCATGCCCGCAAGAGTGCCGGCGGCGCTGTTCAACATCTTGGCGAAGTCGGCGACGAAGGGGTTTTCGCTTTGCATGGGCCCTAAATGGAGCGCGCGAAGGCAAGGCGCAAGGGGTATCAGATGTCGAACCGCTCCACCGCGCTCGAACGCTGTACGCCGTCCATGCCCGGGTTGGCCTGCAGGAACGCGAAGTTGAGATAAGTCGCGAAGACCAGCCACAATACGTAAGGCAGCAGCAGCGCCGACGCGACAGTGCGCACGCGGGCGAAGAGTATCGTCGTCACCACCGCCGCCAACAGGATCGCCGCGATCAGCACCAGCGCCGCGCTCATCCGGTGCATGCCGAAGAACACCGGCGACCACGCCAGGTTCAGCACGAACTGCACCGCGAAGGCCAGCACCGCGATCCCGCGCCCACGCGCGCCGCGCGCCGCGAGCACCATCGCCAGCGCCACTCCCATCATCACGTAGAGCACCGACCACACGATCGCGAAAGTCACCGGCGGCGGATAGACGGCGGGCTTCACCAATGCGTCGAACCATGAATTGCCCGGCCCGCTTCCCGCCATTTGTCCGGAGAGGAACCCCAGCAGCAGCACGACGGGAACGCATACCAGCAGCCAGCGCATCAGGCTGGCGCGCAACTGGCCGGGGGAAGCTAACAGGTTCATGCGCGCAAAAGGTCCCGAATCAGGAATTTACCCAAGAATGGCGCGGTTTGTGGTACGCGGCGGGCCGCTGCGCAATCGTTAGCGAACAGTCAGTGACCCCGGTGTGCCGAAACGAGAAACTCCACGTTTCCTTCAGGACCCTTGATCGGGCTTTCGACGATGCCCTGGATTTCCCAGCCGTCGCCCTCCAGCCATTCGCGCACTTCCTCACACACGCGGGCGTGGAGAGCCGGGTCGCGGACCACGCCGCCCTTGCCCACTTCGCCGCGCCCGACCTCGAACTGCGGCTTGATCAGCGCGACCACCCGGCAGCGCGGCGCGGCGAGGCGCAGCGGCACTTCGAGCACTTTGGCGAGGCCGATGAAGCTGGCGTCGCACACCACCCAGTCGCACGGCGCGTCGATTTGCTCCGGGGTAAGGATGCGGGCGCTGGTCTGCTCAAGCACGGTCACGCGCGGATCGGTGCGCAGTTTCCACGCGAGCTGGTTGGTGCCCGAATCGACCGCGAACACCCGCTTCGCGCCATTGGTCAGCAAAACGTCGGTAAAGCCGCCGGTCGAACTGCCGATGTCCATGGCGACCGCGCCCTTCGGATCGAGCCCGAAATGTTCGATCGCGTGGGCCAGCTTGATCCCCCCGCGCGAGACCCAGGGATGGTCGCGGCCGCGCACCTCGATGGCTGCGTCGTCCTTCACCGACTGGCCCGGCTTGGCGATCTTGGTCTCGCCCGAGAACACGAGGCCCGCCAGCACCAGCGCCTGCGCGCGGGTACGGCTCTCCGCCAGCCCGCGATCGACGAGCAGCTGGTCGACCCGCACTTTGGCAGGTTTCTTGTCAGGGGAACGGGGGCGAGGCGTGTCGGTCATGGGATGGTATGCACTTGAGATGGGCGGCGCCTCATTCCATACCACGGGCATGAAGGCAAATCCGCGCAGCCGCGCCACCCCTCTTTCCGCCCTGCTTCTTACCGGTCTCGCTGCAACGGCGGCTTTGTCGGGATGCGTACCGCCGCCGCCGAGCACGCCCGCCCCGCGCCCCGGCGCCACGCATGCACCGCAGCCCCGCCCGACGACTCCGACCGCCCCGCCGCCCTCGCCAATGGCCGCCGACTGGCGCGATGCACCGCAGACGCCGGGCAGCTGGAGCTACGCGGGCAACGGCAGCGCCTCGGGCGCGACGTTCGGGAACGGCCAGTTCATCGTCCAGTGCGACACCGCGCGCACCGTCACCCTCCTGCGCGCCGCAGCGCCCCGGGCAGGAGCGGTGGGCATGTCGATCACCAGTTCCACCGGCGCACGCGCGCTGACCGGCACCGCCACGCCGCGCGGCGTGGTCGTCACCCTGCCCGCCCGCGATTCGGCGCTCGACGCCATGGCATTCAGTCGCGGCCGCTTCGCCGTATCAGTGACCGGGGAGCCCACGCTCTACCTGCCGAGCTGGACCGAAATCTCGCGTGTGATCGAGGATTGCCGCTGAGGGAGCGCCTTAACGACGGGGCTTCGACAAGCTCAGCCTGAGCGGGATTGAAAGATCACTTTTGAATCCCGCTCAGGCTGAGCCTGTCGAACGGAGCCAAGCCGCGCGCAACATCAAAAAGGGTGATTTTAGGCCGCACTCCAGAGCCCCCAAAAGCAGCGATTTCAAATCACCGCGCGGCTGGGGATAACTGGCCGGAAGCGAAGATCATGACCTGAAAAAATTAGTTTTCAAGACTTGTTGTGCGCTGCGGAATATACCAGATTTCACTCAAGACAACGGCCTTCGGGATACGCGCCCGGGAGCAGCCGAAGTCCCAGCCGTGAAAGCGGCGCACTATGGCTAAACAGCGCGAAAGGAGGTGATCCGATGTCTCATGGTTCAGCAGAGAGGTCGGCAATTCCCGTCGCGAGGCATTATCGCTGATAAACAAGCGATAAAGGCTTCGCTGGCGGCACTTCCCGGCCGCTGACCATGCGAAGGGCCGTACCGGCAAGCCGGTGCGGCCCTTCTCATTTGTGCGCCCCACCACCGCCGACTGCGTCGGCGGTTCCCCTCCCCATCGCTTCGCGACAGGGAGGATGGGCTTGATCCTCCCTGTCGCGAAGCGATGGGGAGGTGGCAGCGGCGAAGTCGCTGACGGAGGGGTATTCTTCGATGATTTGCCTCTCCGGACCATCGTGCTAAGACTGAATGTCTGAGTAGCAATATTGCTTACGGGTTGCATTCTGCGAAATTTTCGTTCAACGGCGCAATTCTGTTGCAGACTTGAGGATACGTTCGATGGCGACTCTCGCCGATGCCGGCCTGACTTTCACCACCCTTGCCCACCCCGCCCCCGCCAGCGCCGAGACGCGCGCAGCCGTGCTGGCGAACCCTGGCTTCGGCACCAATTTCACCGACCATATGGTGACGATCGAGTGGACTGAAGGTCAGGGCTGGCATGACGCGGTAATCGGCCCTCGCCAGCCGATCCCGCTCGATCCGGCGGCGGCGGTGCTGCACTATGCGCAGGAAATCTTCGAGGGCCTCAAGGCCTACAAGCAGGCCGACGGCGCCATCGCGCTGTTCCGCCCCGAAGCCAACGCCGCGCGCTTCAACCAGTCGGCCGAGCGTCTCGCCATGCCCGCGCTGCCGGAAAGCGTGTTCGTCGAAGCCATCGAGAAGCTGGTGCAGATCGACCGCGCCTGGATTCCCGAGGGCGAAGGCGCGTCGCTCTACCTGCGCCCGTTCATGATCGCCACCGAGGCGTTCCTCGGCGTGCGCCCGGCCAAGCAGTACAAGTTCATCGTCATCGCCAGCCCGGCGGGCAACTACTTCAAGTCGGGCGCGCCTGCCGTCTCGATCTGGGTTTCGGACTATACCCGCGCCGCCCCCGGCGGCACCGGCGCAGCCAAGTGCGGCGGCAACTACGCCGCCAGCCTCGTCCCCCAAGCCGAAGCGATCGCGCGCGGCCATGACCAGGTCGTCTTCCTCGACGCCGCCGAGCACAAGTGGATCGAGGAACTGGGCGGCATGAACCTGTACTTCGCGTTCGACGACGGCACCCTGCTGACTCCTGAACTGACCGGCACCATCCTGCCCGGCATCACCCGTGACAGCCTGCTGCAACTCGCCCGTGAAGAGGGCCTGACGGTGACGGAAGGCCGCTACAGCCTCGACCAGTGGCGCGCGGATGCCGCTTCGGGCAAGCTGATCGAGACGTTCGCCTGCGGCACCGCTGCGGTCGTCACCTCGGTCGGCAAGGTCTCGGGCCGCGATGGAGATTTCACCATCGGCACCGGCGGCCCCGGCCAGCTGACCGGCAAGCTGAAGAACCGCCTCGTGTCGATCCAGCGCGGCGAAGCGCCGGACACTCACGGCTGGATCCGCAAGATCGGCTGAAGCAGGGGATTCGGGGGAGGCTCAGTACTCCCCCTCCTCCACCGTATTGAACTGCGGATGGATGCGTTTCCATTCGTACATCCAGTCCATCCCCTCGCGCGCCCTGACCATGTCGTCTTCGCGCGGAGCAAGCGCCGCCGCCGCCTCCCGTGCGACATCGGGCAGGACGGAGCTGTCCCAGCCCTGCTGCTCAATTTCGTCCGCCAGAACCTCGGTCCCGGCACGGCGCAGCATCACCGGCAGCCGGTGCAGCAAGGCTGCGACCACCCACGGAATCATCGGCCCGTTGACGTCCGGGTCGTAGCCCCACAGCACGTTGTGCCCCTCTGCATTGAGGATGTAGTGATAGTGCAGCACCCGCCCGAAAACATCGAAGCGCAGGTATTCTTCGGTGCGAGCGGCGTTGAAGACGTGGATGCTCGGCCCCCGGACCATGCGCTGCGGCGAATCCCCCAGCGCCCGTGCCTCCACCGCGATCGAGACCGGCCCGGCGTCGAACCATCGGGCATTGCGCTCGATCATCGGGATGAGCATGAACTTGTGATGCTGCCCCCGGATCGTCTCGACGGTGCGGTTACCTGCCGGCCGCATGGCAACGGTGGTGTTCATGGCGCGGTCTCCCCTCGTCTCTTTATCCGATAGGCGGATTGCACGCGCGAAGCTCCCCGCTGTCAACCGTACCGGCTTGATCGAACGTCCGGACGGAGCGCCTTTATTGCCATGTCCCGGCCTTGTCGGCGCCCCCTCGCGAACCTACCTGTGCGCCGTATTCCATCTCCCAAGGAGCGTTCCAGCATGGCCGATCTCACCTACACCCCGCCCAAGGTCTGGACCTGGGACCAGCCTAACGGCGGCGAGTTCGCCGGCATCAACCGCCCGACCGCCGGTGCCCGCTTCGAACGCGAACTGCCGCGCGGGGAGCATCCCTTCCAGCTCCATTCGCTCGGCACCCCGAACGGACAGAAGGTGACGATCATGCTCGAGGAGCTGCTCGCCGCCGGATATGCCGCAGAATACGATGCGTGGCTGATCTCGATCTCGGACAGCGACCAGTTCTCCTCGGGTTTCGTGTCGATCAACCCGAACTCCAAGATCCCCGCCCTGCTCGACCTGTCCGGCCCAGAGCCGGTACGCGTGTTCGAATCCGGTTCGATCCTGTTCCACCTTGCCGAGAAGTTCGGCGCCTTCATGCCCACCTCCGGCCCCGGCCGCACCGAATGCATGAACTGGCTGATGTGGCAGATGGGTAGCGCGCCGATGCTGGGCGGCGGCTTCGGCCACTTCTATGCTTATGCGCCGGAAAAGTACCAGTACCCGATCGACCGCTACGCGATGGAGGCCAAGCGCATCCTCGACGTCGCCGACAAGCGCCTCGGCGAAACCCGCTATCTGGCGGGTGACGAGTACACCATCGCCGACATTGCCGCCTACGGCTGGTTCGGCGGCTTTGTGCGCGGCGACGCCTATGGCGACGCGGCGACGTTCCTCGACGTCCCGAGCTACGAGAACCTCACGCGCTGGGGCGAGGAACTGGGCGCGCGCGGGCCGGTGCGCCGTGGCCGCATCGTTAACCGCAAGGGCGAAGGCTTCGTGCCCGAGCGCCACAGCGCCGCCGACATCGACGCGGTGCTGAACGCCTGAAAATGATGTGCCCGGCGCTGCGGAAAATCTCTTCCCAGCGCCGGGACAACACGCTAAGCGCCCCTCTCCCGATCGGCGGCGCCATGCACGGCCGATCCGCTGGGGCGTCGCCAAGTGGTAAGGCACCGGTTTTTGGTACCGGCATTCGCAGGTTCGAATCCTGCCGCCCCAGCCAGCATTTTTTGCTGAGTCGCACCCTGTCAATGCGACGGAGGCGTTTCGCTTTCAGCACCTGTTTCAGCACTTATTCCCGCCTTCCTGTCGTCGCTCGATGAGCGCGATCAGATCTTGGCACGCGTGATATTTGGCTGAGTGGATCGTGCTGATCACCTGCATTGATTCGCTCTTTTCTATGTTCTCCGGCGTGAAGCCCTTCCCACTCAGGACCGGGTCCAGCAGGATGTTGTCGGTGCACGTCTGGAAATTGACGTCGCCATACTCGCGGATGAGTTCAATCACGTCAGCGATGGACATGCTCACGACTTTTCCTCCCCGAGAGCACGGCGGGCGATGAGGTCGGCAACTCGACCCGACAGAGTCCGCAACTCCCTGTTGTGGATGGCCGCAGTCAAACCGGAAATGATGCGGCGATACGTTAGGCCGGACCCGCCACCGAGGTCGGCGTTTGAGCCTATTACTAGCTCCCTTGCCTCACGCCACGCCCGGTCTTCGACCTCTTGAAGTCGCGCGATTTCCGCATCTTTCCGCTTCTCTCGCTCTGCTATTGCGAGGATGCTGGGGACAGGGAACGGACACCACGAAGGCGGCTGATTGCCGGCAGACCAGTACGCGGTAAGGTTGCGCTTCTCGCCAGCGTTGCACCATGCGCTTGTGTCGCTGTCCCGCTCGCCGTCAGGGTACTCGACCCAATCCTCGGTGGTCAGATGCTTGCAGCCTTCGCAGGTGAACATGATGCGCTGGAGTTGCGGCCCCTCATCCAGCGCGCGCAGCTTGTCGGCGGAAAAGTCAGTCATCGAAACCCCCTCGCAGATAGCGAAGCGCGTAGTATCCGCGCTCCAGCCTGATTTCGTCCTCAAGGCACCCGGCCTTTGCGCTTTCCATACACCGATCAGCATCGCTATCCTCGGGCCACCCGGCCTCTGGATCACCCCACATTGCCAGCTTGAGCAAAGCGCGGCGGATGGGCCGAATGCGGGATTTCCTCATAAGTCCTCCCCTCCCGCACTGCCTTGTTGGGCGCGGAGTTGGGACTGTATCCGGATACCGAAATCGGTCAGCGACCACTCATTTGCATCCTCGGGGCAATGCTTGTGGTCGATCACTGACGGCAGCATCTTCCGCCAAGCTCGTTTAGCTACACTGCGGCTAGGCACTCGCCCCCAGCTTCCGTCAGATGGAAGCGCCAAGACCATAGCCACGCGCGCCTTCGTCAGCCCGTTCGCCATCGCGTCTGGCTTGTCGGCGTCAATCATACTTCCTCCTGCGCAGCTGGCGCCCGGTGCGCCTCGAGCTTCGCCACCGCCGAGTCGCTCTGCGCGGCCGTCATCGCCTGGTATCTCTCCAGCATTTCCATCACGGTCTTCGCGGTCCATCCGAGCATCGATGCGATCTCCGACGGTGTGCATCCCGCATCGGCGAGCATGGTGCAGGTGGTCCCGCGTATATCGTGGAAGTGCAGGCCGTCGAGCCCCGCCGCGAGCGTGGCCGCGCGCCACTGGTGCTGAAACCAGACGGGCTTCGGATCGACCGTCCACGAGACACCCTTGTCGGTCACAAGGATAGGGTCGTTGTCGCCCCGGCGCGGCAACGCGTCGAGCATGGTGCGCAGGGACGAATAGACGGGCATGTTGACCTGACGCTTGCGCTTGCCCTGCACGAGCCGGATGCGCCCTTCCTGATAGGCGCTCCACGGCATGATCAGAACGTCCCTCTGTCGCTGCCCGGTCCAGAGAGCCAGCTCCATGGCCTGCAGAATCTCAGGCGGGGCGACTGCGCGGAACGCCTCGATGTGGTGGGGAAGCCATAGCTTCGTCGAGCGATCGGCCTTGTAGACCTTCTTCGGCCGGGTGGCATGGTTGTGCGCGATCATACCACGGTCCCGCGCCCACTCCAGGATGATGCGCAGGACGCCGAGCGTGGCATCGGCCTGGCGCGGCGAGCGCTTCGCCATCTCGTCGCGCCAGTCCAGCAGCAGCTTGCGGATCTTGGGGCTTTCAATCGCCTCCAGCGGATATGTGGCGAATTCAGGGCCGTTTTTGGTCAACTTGGCGACGGCGATCTTATCGAGGTGACCGAGGTAGTCGGACTTGGTGCGAGCCGCCAACTTCGCATAGGCGCTGCTCTTCATGTACCCGTCGATGATCTGCTGCAGCGTCCCCGTGGTGCGGGCGCGGCGCGGCGCATCGATCAGCGCGTTGTAGGCGCGCATGAAGGCTTCGCTGCCCGGGTAGAACGGCGCATCCTCATCGCCCGAGAGCGGCTTGATCGCGCCGACGTGGCGCAGGTGGTAGTAGGTAACGGAGCGACCGTTCTTCGCGCGCTTGTGTGCCGCGTAGACGCCCTTCAGCTTAATGCGCATGGTTTCCAAGGAACTCGTCGAGAGGATCGCGGCGCGGCTGGCCGGCGGATGGCGCGGCGAGGCCGCTGGCGCGATCGAGGGCAATGTCGTGGGCGCGCACGTCGTAGCGGTTGGTGCCCCGGATCGGGCCGGGCACTAGGCCGCGCGCTTGCCACTTGTCGTAGGTCGCGGCGCTGATGTCGCCCAGGTAGGCGCAGATGCCGGACTTGTCCTGCAGGCGTGGAGTCATACCTCGATCTCCAAAATCGATGCGGGGACCCAGCACGCGTTGCGCACCTTGCCGTGATAGCCGCATTCGTCACAACCGAAGCCGCGGCGGCCGTATCCTTCGGAGCAACCGGAACACGGCTGCGTCCATGAAACGGTGACGCACAGCTTGCCTTCCAAGAAAGCCCAGTTCCTGCGTCGGTCCAAGCGCCGTCCTGCCCGAGTGTCAGCCTCCTCCCATGACAGCGGCTGGTCATCGTGGTGGATGACCCCGCCCGCCTCGATGGTGGTTTCGCCGCGAACGATGGCGCGCCCGGTCACGCCGCCTTCTCCTGCGGCTGGACCTTCGTCGCCGCGGCGTAGGCTTCGAAGGCCTCGCGATCACCGTTGCAGCACGAGTAGTGCGGCTTCTCCGCTTTCCGGTACCGGCTGGCGAGATGACTTTCCCACCGCAGGCTGGCCGGGCCGTACTGCAGCCCGGGGAGCGTAAACTCCACGACCACCTGCCTAACAACGATACGACCCTTATGGGTCGTGGCATATGCATGAGGTCGGAGCATGTCGGGGTCGTCGATTAGCTCGGCATCCGGGAGCCGTCGCAGGATCTTCGCCTTGAATGCCTCTATTGCTCGCGCCTCCTTGGACTTGCATTCAGCGCGATAGGCATCGTGCGCATCTTTGCACTGCTGGTCGCAGAAGACGGCGGAGCGCTGAGTGCCGATCACGCTGTCGCTTGACCACTTCCGATAGCGCCGAGCGATCGCCAGCATTTCGCGGAACGTGTCATCGACGCCGCACCGGTCCTGCCAGTTGTAGAGATCGTCGTCGATCCGGATGCCGCAACCGCAGCACTCGAAATGCCAGCCATGTGCAATCAAGAGGGAAGCCGGAATCGGCTGACCGAGGTAGCTATCGGCCCACGGCGCACGTCTCACGGACATGCCGGTGATCTCGCCGTCGTTGTACTCGTTGGCCCCAAGGCGGCGGGCAACGATGTTCGACTTCGCGAAGACGATGCCGCCGGTGTACTCCATGGGCTCGTTTACGGTGAATGCCTTGAGTTCGGTCATGCCGCCCTCTTCAGTTGATCCCGCAGCACAATGGCGCGCTCGTAGTTCTCGGTTTCGACCGCAGCGGTGAGCGCCTTCTGAAGGCGAGCCTTGCCACGAGGGTGGAGGCGGCGCGGGACTTCGCGAGGATCGCAGAGGAAAAGTTCGCAGCACGAAAGGTGCGTGTGATCGCGCAGGCCGGGGCCGTAGATAACCATCCACATTCCGTTAATCCCGCCATAGACGCGGCCCCGCATTAGGTGGCCGCGATGGGTGCGGAAATACCGCACGGATCCGTGCTCGATCCGGACCTTGTCGCGATCCAGGCGATTACCATGCGATCCGATCACGGTGTCATCAGGCCAGCCGTCAGGCCCGCGCTGAAAGCGATTGGTTCCGTTCCTGCGCTCGTGCTCCATGTTCCATTTCGCGTTGAAGTAGGCCATGGGGTCCGGCACCGGACTCTCGAGCTTCACCTCTTCAGCAAATCCGCGCTCGATCAGATGCGCGCGCATTCGACGCAGCGCGGCCTCGAATGCCTTGCCGATCAGATACGGCATCTTCTGGCGCCGATCGAAGTCGTATTTCCCGCCGTTGCTGTTCACCGTCACGACCTGCTGGAAGAACTCGATCCTGCATCCAGTCGGATACGTCTCAGCGCTGAACCACAGATCGCCCGCAGGCGTGCTGCGCTTGCCTTCGCGGTGATACCTGCCAAGGATCGGCCAGTTCTTTTCGATCTGAGGGTCACGCCCGATCGCAAACCCTGCGTCCGCAAGGACGGAGAGCAGGCGATTGAAGGTCTCATAGTCCGGGCGGTCTCCGACGCGATCGCGCCGGGGTTCGCCCGTACTGGCAGAAACGAGAAGGCTCGTGTCATGGAGCCGGAAGGTGCGCTCGGTCACGCTGATTCTCCGAAAATGTCGTGCTGCTCAGGCCCGCGGGCGGCTGGCGTCGAGTAAAGCGCCGAGAGAAAGCCAAGCTGTACATGCAGCCACCGGGTCCACGCCGTTTCCTGTCGCTCGAAGCCGCTCAACCCGGTGGGCCACCGCATCAACGCCTCGACGAAGATGGGATTGAGCTTCCTCTTCACTGAGGGCTGGTTGGAGTTCGGGGAATCGGTCGAGGACGTCGATCCACCGGCTATCGGTTGGTCCGGGGATGACGGCGGGCGGAAGAACTGCTCGGCTTGATACGAGAGGATGTCCTCCCTTGACTTGCCGTCCGAGCGTATGATGCTGCCCTCGCTGCTGCCCTTGTGGTTCTGTGCGGCTGGCGCCGCCCAGCGAGGGGACTGCGCGATCAGCGCCGCCGTCGCTGGCGGCAGATCGATCGCTGCCATCTCGTCCGGGATGTCCCCAGTGACTATCCGTGCCACCTGCTCCAGCCCCGGCGGGCTGCTCTGCCCCCCGCCAGAGCGACGACCGTTGCTTGACGAGGCCGTCATCGCCCTCGCCGACTTGTTGTTTCCAAGGTCCGGGCCCGGCCATTGAGCTGCCTTCTCCGGGTCCGCTGCCCGCGGACCCGCCCAATGTTCGGCCTGATCCTCCAGATTGACGGAATGCCCTCCGGCCATCCGCTTCTCCGGCGGCTGGCTCCCGCCCCGCTTCGACAAGTCCGAGGGGCCCCGCCACGTTTCCGCCGAACCCTGCAAGGTCAGAACCCTCTTGCCCGTCTTCGGATCGCGCTCCCATCCACCCGTCGCTGTCTTCGCGGACGGCCATGATGAACAGTCGCTCGCGTCGCATGGTGTTGCCAGTGCCGGACGCGCTGAATATTCCTGCCGCAACGCGGTAGCCCATCCCCTCCAGTGGTGGAGCGATGGCGGCGAGCTGTTCGTGCGCGTTCCCCGGGACGTTCTCTCGGAAGACAACATCAGGCCGGCACTCTTCGGCAACGCGGGTGACCTCGGCGGCGAGGAAGCGCTCACCATCGGCCCCGGCGCGCTTTCCGGCGACGGAATTGTCCTGGCAGGGGTCGCCCGAAGCGAGGATATGAACTGCGCCACGCCAAGGTCGAGCGTCGAAGGTTCGCATGTCAGACCAGACAGGCGCCGGATGAAACCACCCTGCTTCCATCGACGCGACCAGGCTTGCGGCGGCTGCAGCTTCCCTCTCCACGTAGCAGACGCCTCGGCCAGCCTCTCCCCGATAGAGGAGTGCGAGCTGGATGCCGAGTTCAAGGCCTCCGACCCCTGCGCACAGGGAGAGGATGTTTCGGGTACGTAGAGCCACACCTCAGGCCTCCACCGCTGCGCGCGGCTGGCCCACCGGCGTGACCGGCGACAGGGCACCATGCTCACCGCATCCGCGACCAACAGCGCCCTCGTTCTCGCGGCTGACGAAGTCCTCCCAGTGCACCCAGCCCTGTTCGCAGGCAAAGCCCCACTCCCGAACCTTCGGCCCGGTCATGAAAAGCGAGATAGCCCGTTCGCCGGGGATCGCCTCAAGGCGGTGCATAGCGTGAGCCGGTCGCTCAATGACGTCGCCAGCGCGCCGGACGAACCGGCCCTCGGGCGTGTGCTCGATGTAGCTGCCGGCGATCAGGAAGCTGACATTCGACCACGGGTGATCGTGCATCGCCCGATCCTCGTCGCTCTTGAGCACGGCGTGAAGATAGACGTTCACCTGCTCGTTGCGCGGGATCACCCACCAGCGCAGCAGCTGCCGGTCGCCGATGACGAAATCCTGCTCACGGCGCATGACGCTCTCAGCCCATGCCTGCATGTCAGGAAGGGATGCGTAACCCAGCCTCACGCGCCGAAGCTCCTGATGCGCGGGCTGTCGGCGGCCGGGCCACCGAAGTGCGCGCGCGGGTCAACCCCGATGGCGGGAAGCGAAATCGCCTTCGCGAGCGGCCGGGGCGCAGGCAGCGGCGTCACAGCGCGACGGGCGCGCATGATCACCTCGGCCGCCTCCTCGCCGCTGATTGCGCGCAGCAGGTTGAGCTGCTCACAGGCCTTATCGTTGTCGCCTGCGTAGATGGCGGCGGCGATTTCGGAGAATATGCCGGTATCGACGTACATACGAACCTCCTTCAGAGAGACATCGGACCGAGGCCGCACATGACACCGTCATCGACGGCGCGGCGCAGCAGGGCGGAAGTGGTGGGGGATGCCTGGTGGATCTCGACGGTGTCACCACCGACGCAGCGCAGAGCCTCGGAAAGCAGGCGTCCGTCGAAGCCGCTGCGATGGCGCGGCTGGCAGCTGGCGGGCACATGCTCGCTGGCCTCACCGGCGCCGTTCCCGGCGGGGCGCACCTCAAGCGCACCCTCCTGCACATCGACCGCGATGCTGCGCGACTTGTCCAGGCCAACGATCTCGATGCGCTTGATCGCCTTACGCAGGGCCTCGGGATCGACGAGCACCGGCTCTTCGGTCGCGAAGTTGTAGGCGTTGCGATAGGCGGGGAACGGGCCGTCGATGAGCTTGCCCGTCAGCTGGGCATCCCCGGCGGTGATGCGGATCTTGGATTTGTCCCAGGCGATCGCGACCTCGTCATGGTCCGCAACCAGACCCTCCATAAGTCGCACGCATTTGCTGGCGATGGTGATCGGCGCGGCACCCTCCGGCCACGGCACGTCCGAGATGACGCTGGCGAAGGTCGCCTTCGTGGCGGTCGTAAAGCGCATGACAGCGCCGTTGGCGGTAGGCTCGGGATCGACGTAGACGCCGCACAGCCACCAGAGCGTTTCCTCTGTGCAGATCGACCAGCCCACCCGCGAGAAGATGCGCGCGAGCGCGGCACCGCCGATGTTTACCGGGGCGGATTGCCCGTCGAACGGAAGTTCCGTGAACCACTGCGATTCAAGCGACGGGAGCACCCAGCGGCTGCGCCCGGCCTGGGCGATCACCCGGCCATCCTCCTGCGTCAGCTTGACCTGCGCACCTTCTGCCGCGTTGGCGATCGCCAGCAGCTTCTGCGCCTCGATCGTCGTGTCGATCTCACCGGGGACGGCCAGCGACACCAACTGCCGGAACTCGACATCAAGGTTGGTGGTGGCGATTTCCACCATGCCGTCAACCGTGCGGAGGCGGACGTTTGCCAGGATCGGCTGCGTCCCGCGCTCCACGACCGTCGCGGCCGACTTCATGGCCCGCGCAAGCTGGCCGGATTCAATCACGATGGGCATGTGCAGGACCTCAGTAGGGAATGTCGGCGTCGTCGATCCGCTCGGCGATGGCCTCACGGGCCTTGCGCAGCGTCAGGTCGACGAGGGTGAAAAGCTGCTCCGGACCGGGCACGTCCGTCAGGCCGGTCGCACCGCGCCACACGCGGCCGAGGTAGGCTGCGACGGCCTCCTCTTCGGCGGGCGTCAGGTGGAGGTTGCCCGCGGCGGCACCAACGCCGCGGGTAGGGTTTACCGCATCCCGGCCATCAACAGGGGGGTTCGGGGCTCGGCCGGTTGGCGCTGCGGTTGGGAGAGAGGTGCAGGGCGCGATCATTCGCCGCGCTCCGGCATGCGACCCGAGCGGCTCGGGATGTGAAGGAGAAGCAGGGCCATGCCGATCGCGGCGGCGACCGAGAGGGCTGCGCCGCCGGCCACGGTGGGCCAGAAGCGATCCGACAGGATGAAGGCGCGTGCCGGACCGTCCTTGGCGGTGATGAGCCGCGACCAGGCTTCGACGCCGATCAGCCCCGCGGTGCCGATGATCAGCGTGATGACGTAGATGGCTAGGCGCTTCACGATCCCGAACCCCACTCGATCAGGCGGACTTCAGCCAGCGCGCGAGCGAGGTTGAACGAAGCGGCCTGCAGATGCGGCGGCGCGTCGATCGCGGAGTTATAGTTGCTGATCAGCGCCTCGACGGCGCGAAGGTCAACGAGCGTTACCTGCTCGGGTCCGCGCGGCGCGTCTCGGATGATGGTGATGGGGGATGCGATGGGCATCGACGGTCTCCAACATGGATCCCGGCAGGTCTGCGCTTGCGGCTCACTGCTGGGTTGTTGGAGGTTTAATGTGCCCTATTTGGGCATATGTCAATCATGAAAATATGCCCATTGCGGGCATATATTTTAGGCTGGCCAACCGTCCGGGTCGCGCCAATTCGGAGACTGGTCGAAGTCGTCTATTGATTCGTCGTCAGCGCCATCGGCGATATCGGGCAATGTCGGCTGCTCGCCATCGAACGCGAGGCGGGCCACAGCGCCGTAGCAGGTGGCCTCCTGGAATATAGCGGTGATAGTATGGCCCTGCCGGATTAGCTGGCCGATCCGGGGCGCTCGCTCGGCAGTGACGTAGCCGATCTGCACGTCTCTCTCGGAATAGACCGCGATGGCGTTTTCGTCGGCAGGGTTCTTCGGCTCCGGCCGCAGTTCGAGAGGATCCCCTGGCGCGCAGAGGGCTATCTCGAACCGGCGACCGGGCATCTTGCCTTTGTTGGGGTAGTCGGCGCCAACAACCGCCAGCGACAAGGCAGGAAGCATGTCCTACTTCTTTTCAAGGAGGCGATCGATTTTCGCTTCGATGCGGTCTAAGCGCCGGTTCGCCTCATCCTGGTTGGATGCAACTTCCCCCGCCTGCCTATTCAGACCAGAGACCGTTTCAACGAGCTTATCGGTACGAGTATTGGCATTACCCGCTAACGTGAGATTGACGGTAATGAGGGCCAAGAAGGCCGTGACCATCAGGCCAGCCAGCCACAGGAAAGCGGTGTGAAGAAAATCTACACGTGGCTTAAGAGCTTCCTCTGACATACCTCCGGATGTGCCACCGCCATCTCCGCCTTTCAAGTCCCCGGAATGACTAGCCGAATCGACCATCCTGCTCGCTACGCGAGAGCCAAAATCCATATGATGGACATTATTCTCCTGCATCAAGAAACTCTTCGAAAGCCGCGTTGAACTTATCAGCATTGTCCGGTGAAATATTTATTATTACCGTAACCAGCCTGCCAACTCTAGTGCCGAAATTCTCTACGTGCTTTAAAAAATCCTCTCTATTTTCATTGATGCTCATTGCGAGGTCCGCGGTCGCGACTTGCGCGCCCAACAATGCTATTCCTAATTTCATAACGTCGTGTTTAGTAGCTGGCGCACGAAGATCGCTATTTACAGAAGTGTCGTCCGCAATTTCATTTAAGACGCGCTTTAGCGGAATGGAGAAATCAAGCATTTTCGATCTCCGCAGCTAAATGCCAACGCATTATATTCCCCTCGCCAACCAAATAGCCCTGCCCTGTATGCGCAGATCAGCGGCATCGACCTCTTGATCTGCCACGTTCGGATTGTCGGAAACGACAAGCACTCGCCCCGGGCCCACAGTGCGGAGGCGCTTGAGCCCTGCAGCTCCATATAGGTCGATCCAGTAGACAGCATCCTGCCGCGCCAGCTGGCGCTCGGTCGTGTCGATCAGGATTACGTCGCCCCAGTTGAGGGTCGGATACATGCTATCGCCGATGCCGGTCACAAGCTTGAGCCGGTCCGATGATGTCCGAGTAACGGTTCGGATGAAATCGAGGCCGAACGGGACAGGCTCGGCCTCCACCCAGTCGTCAATATGGGTACCTGGTCCCATGGAAAGGGATAGGTCGAGCTTCTGGATGTAGACGACCTCGTCAGCCGTCGGCGGCAGCACGGAAACTGCGGCGATGGCCTCCACCGCCACATCAGGCGCGATAAGTTCATGCGGAGCAACGGCTAGAGCGCGTCCGATCTTTTCCAGCCATGACTGATCGAGTGAGCGGTCGCCGCGCTCCAGCTTCCCAAGCATGTTCAGCGTCGTCCCGATCTGCTCAGCCAGCTCGGTCTGCGATAGACCGCGGCGCTTTCGGAAGGCCGCAATGTTGTTGTCTGCCATGCCGCGTATGTGCCCAGAAAGGGCATAACGGGATAGTGGACCAGTTGGGCACATTTTGCGCTTGCTGGATGTGCCCGTATTGGGCATATCAGGGCACATGAAATTGCTCGACTATTTGAAGGCCGAGAAAGTGGCCGTATCCGAGTTCGCCGCCCGCGTCGGCGAGGCGGAGAACACCATTCGTAAGATCGTCTATGGTCAACGTCAGCCCTCGTTGCCGCTAGCTATCAAGATCAGCCAGGCCACCGGCGGCAAAACGGCACCAAGCGATTTGCTCGTCGAGCAAGGTAGAGCCGCATGATCTCGCTCACCCCGCGCCAGCAGGAGCTGCTCGACTTCATCCGCGCCTACGCTGCCGAGCACGGCGGCCTCGCGCCCAGCCTGCGCGTCATGCAGGAGCATATGCGGCTGGCGTCGAAGTCGAGCGTCCACAAGCTGCTGGACCTGCTCGAGCAGCGCGGCCGTATCCGCCGCTGCCCGCTTAGCGGCTGGCAGGTGATCGGCGAGCCCGCCCCGTCCCCAGCCGCCCCCGTGTACATGGGCATCGACATTTCCGGCCCCGGCAGCGACCACACCGCCGTCGTCTACATGCGCGACCGGCAGATCGTCGACCGGGCGGAAGTCGCCACCTGCGCCGTCTGCGGCGAAGCCTTCTGCGATCACAGCGATGTCGCCTTCGCCGGGCTCGTCGGCATTCCAGCCGCGGGGGCGCCGCGATGAGCCACATCCCCTGCCCGCACTGCGGCGGCAATACCGTCACCGGCACGCCCGTCACCCGAGGCAAGTGGTGGATCGGGATGACTGAGGTCCATTACGACCAAGAGCGTATCGCCCTGCCCCGCAACCTCGTGCGCGTGCTCTACGCGATCGCCTGGGCGAACGGCGAGGCCATCACGCACCGGGACCTGCCCGGCACCGGCGAAGGTACCCTCGCCACTCATATCCGCGCCCTGCGCCGCACGTTCGGCGACAAGCTGCCTGTGCGCAACGTGCCTGGCCGGGGATATGCATGGGACACCCGCGCATGAACGATCGAACCCGCGCCGAGATCATCGCCGACGATGACCGCATTTTCGCGATCCTCGTTGACTGCGCCGAAACCGGTAAGCCCTGCCCGAGCAACGAAGTCCTGGCCGCCACTCTCGGTTTCGAAACCGCCTTCGCCGGCACTACGGCCCTGCGTCGCCTCGCAAAGCGCGGGCTGATCCTGATCGAGCGTTACTCCAGAAACCGCATCGTCACCATCGTCGAGACGGGCAAGCGCACCGCTGGCGATGTCGGCAAGCCCCACTGGCGTGACCGCGATCCAGCCGCGTGTGTCGAGCGCAAGGCGAAGGCGAAGCCCGCCCCTGCCCCCGTCGCACCCAAGCCCGAACCCATCCGCGTCGATCGTGAACCGTGCATTCGCTGCGGAACCCGAGCCGACATCGGCTGCAAGCACTCGCGGCGCCCTGCGCCCGCCCTGTTGTTTCCCTCTGTTCATAGGTGAGCATATGACCGCCTCCAGACCCACAGTCCTGACCGCTTCTGCTGCGCTGCACCATAATTCTTACCGCGCTGCAGTGGCTGCTATCATCAATGCCATCAAGACCGAGTTCGGCGAGAGCGACGAAGATGTCGCCGACCGGCTGGGCACGTCGAAGGCCACGATCAACAACGCCAGTAACAAGCGCGGCGACCTGAACGCCGTCACGCTCCTGCGCATCGGGCGCGAGTATGGCCTACACCGCCTCGGGCCGGTGGCGGGCTTGATCGGCGGCAAGGTAGCCGAACTGAGTGCTGTGTGCTCGTCCGACCTTGATCTGCCGGTTGGCGCGGCCCGCGGCCAACTCTTCCTCGCGACGGCCCTTGCCGACAACGCCATCAGTGATGCCGAAGTCCTGGACGGCGGCGAATGCATCGAGGCGGCTTACAAGTCGTTCGCACAGCTCAAGTGGCGGCTGGATGGCCTGCGCACCAAGCGTGAAGGTGCTGCGTAATGGCTGCTCCTCGCGAAGACATGCCGCAGCTGATGGATCGGCTTGCTGAACTGGTCGCCAACGGGGGGGGTGTAAGCGCCTCCGGTCGTGCGCTCGGCCTGACGCCCGGGGAAACCGCCAACGTCTGGGGTCGCATCAAGCGCGGCCTGGGAGCGCAGGCGTCATGAGCGGCTGCAAGACATGTGGCAACCGCCTGGGTGCCGAGAACAAGAGCGGATACTGCAAGCGGCACATATCAGCCGCGCTCGCGCAGGACCCGGTGTGGCGGGAGAAGCAGGCGCGCGCGGCGCGCATGAAATTGCATGCGGACCCGGTGCGGCTGGAACGCATGCGTGATCTTGCGATCAAGATGGGTAAGCTGCCGCAGTCCATCGAGGGCCGCCGCAAGCATTGCATCGAGCGCGAGCTATGGAAGCGCGGCAATGCGGCCCAGCCCAAGGGGTCGATCGCCAGGGTTCGCAGCGGCAAGAGGCAGTCTGCCACCAAGCTGTCGTGGTGCCCGCCCCATCTGCGCGAGGACTACAAGGCGCTCGTGCGTGGGCGCATCCCATCCGATGAAGCACGGCGGATGATCGAGGATCAGCACGCCGTCGAAATGGCGCGGTTCCGTCGGTCGATTGGTGCTCCAGCCGCCGTGGCTGACGATGTGATCATCTCGGCTTTCGACGAGGGCGCGCGCGTCACACTGGCCTGTCTGACGGACGGCCCGCGCGCCAAGGCGCCTGATGGCCCGCTCGATCGGGTTATGGCCGAAGCTCAGAAGATATTCGACGTCCGCGTCGATGACATCCTTTCGTTGAGCCGCTCTCAGCACCTCATGCCCGCGCGCTACGCTATCGCGATCGCCTTGCAGCGCTCAGGTATGTCCACGACCGTGATTGCGCATTCGCTTCACCGGGAAGATCACACCAGCGCGATTCACTGGATCAGGCAAGGCGAGCGCCGCGAACAGCGGGACGCTGCATTTCGCGCCGCGATCGGTGCGCTTGTCGAGGCTTGGGGTGAACCCATTAAGCGGCGGAAAGCGGCATGAGCCGGTCGCAGATGGCGCAGCTGCTGCGCGAGATCCACACGGCCGAGCCCACGCACGCGATGCACGAACAGCTTGTGCAGATGGCGCAGCAGCGCCTTGCGCGCGTCGACGAGAAGATCGCCGCGTATCAGCAGGATCGGCTGGCAGCCGTGGACGCCGTCGAGCGCGCGAAGACGGATCAGGCCGCGTTCCTGCACGCCAACCCGCTGCCGACCGAGCGCACGCAGCAGGCGATCTTCCCATGAAGGCGCGTAACCCCTTCGCAACCAGCCGCAAGCGTGCTGCGCCCGTGCCGGGCAATCCGTTTGCGCCGGAAGAGCCCAAGAACAAGTATGCGGCCAAGAAGACCGCCTGCGCGGCTGGCCACATGCACGACAGCAAGAGCGAGGCGAAGCGCTGCTACGAGTTGACCATGCTCGAGCGAGCCGGGGCCATCGTCGGCCTTGAGCATCAACCCGAGTTCAAGTTCGCCATCGGCGACCGGCCGGTCATGATGGACAACGGGCACCAGGCCCGCCTGCGCGCCGACTTCTCCTACATCGAGAACGGCCGGAAGGTCGTCGAGGACCGCAAGGGCATCATCGTGCGTGACTTCCCGCTGCGCTGGGCGCTGGCGAAGACCCTGTGGCCCGAGATCGACTTCAGGGTGACCACGAAATGAGCGTCCGCGTAATGACAGAGGTCTGGGCGCTCCAGCTTCCCGACAGTCAGAAGATCGTCCTGCTGGCGCTGGCCGACTGCGCCAACGACGAAGGCCATTGCTGGCCGTCGATGCTCGCCCTCGCGCGCAAGTGCAGTAAGGGGCAGCGGACCGTGCAAGGCGTCATCAAGACGCTGGTCGACGCGGGCCATGTCACCCGCCGTGAGGTCGCAGGCCGTGGCTGTGAGTATTGGGTTCACCCCCGCAAGGACTGCACCCCCGCAGAGGATGCACCCCCGCAGCCTTCGCGCCCCGCAGGGACTGCGCCCCGCAACCGTCGCGGGGGACCCCCGCAGCCGTTGCGGGACACCCCCGCAGCGGCTGCGGACAAACCGTCAAAGAACCATCAAGAACCGTCAAAGGATAGTCAGCCTGACGGCGACCCTACCCTTTCGATTTCGGAAATCGTTGAGGCTTGGAACGATCTGGCCAGCCGCTGCCAGCTGGCCACCGCCGTGAAACTCACCGACGAGCGAAAGCGCAAGGCCGCGCTGCAGGCCAAGCGGTTCAGCATCGACGACTGGCTCGCCGTTTTCCGGCGCATCGAGCAATCCCCGTTCCTGCGCGGCACTAACGACCGCGGATGGCGGTGCGACTTCGACTTCATCCTTTCCCCGAGCAACTTCGTGAAGATCCTGGAGGGCAAATATGACCGGCAACAGGCTAATTGACCGCCGCGCCGATGCGCAGGACGGCCCCGGCAAGACCGACCACTGCCCATTCGGCTACGACAACCCGCACGACTGGTGCGCGTGGCGAAACGAAAACGAGCGCCTGCAGAAGCTAGGCCTCGTCTGGATCGTCGGCCAGAGCGGCGTGCCGATGCTCGTCGACGATGAGATTGCGTCGGCCAAGCGCCATGCCGAGCAGCGCCGCGAGCAGGAGGACGAGCGCAGCCGCCACAACTGGCGGATCATGCACCCCGTCACCGAGCAGGACTTCGCGGCGTGATGGGCCCGCAGGACATAATCGAGGCGATGGAGAGCACGGCCAACAGCCGGAAGCGCGAAACATTCACTCGCCCCGCCATCGCAGATGCGGCCGACATGCGGTTGTGGCGCGATCACCTTCTCCGATTCCTTGAGGAGCTGGACCTTGATCTGACTGTCACCGAGATCATCGATGCACTGGAGGACTACTCTTGAACAACTGGTGCATCCTCCGCACGGCGCCCAGCCGCACCTTGCTGCTTGCTGCTGCCCTAACCGCCGCAGGCTATCGGGCTTGGACGCCGCAGGAGCGGCGCTTGATCAGGGTTGGCCCTCAACGAAAACAAAAGGAAATCGTCTCCGCCATGACGCCGACGATTGTCTTCGCTGAGCATGACCGCCTGCCGATTCTCATCGCCGCATCGAGGGCGCTGTCGCCGTCGCTCACTTCATGGTGCGACATGGAGAGCAGGGAGGTGAGCTTCCCGTTACCGAACTTCACGCCGTTCAAGCACAATGACGGATATCCTAGAATTTCCGATCGCGCTTTGGACCCACTCCGCCTGGCCGAACAGCGAGGTAGGCCGAAGGCGCAAGCGCCGGTGTTCAAGATCAACGATAGCGTTAGGTTTGCGGACGCGGGGTTTGAGGGGCTTGTTGGGACAGTGGTAGGCGCGCGGGGCAGGTATGCGGTGGTGTCTTTCACCGGCCTCGATATCCCTGTGCACATTGCTCCACATAATTTGATGGCCGCTTGACCGCATTCACTCTGTTCTTGTATTGATCTCATCTAACGCTGCCGGGAGCAGCTGGCGTTCGCCTTAGTGCCTCGGCACCTACGCCCTCACCAACCGCAGCGTGATCGCTCGGGTGGGCCGCGCGAAGCGTAAGCGGATGAGGTGCAAGTCATTTTGAGTGATGATCTAGGCGCATTCGTGAATGGACTGCCAGCACCAAAGGTAAGCGGCATCTACTTCCTACATAGCGGCACCGATGTCGTTTATGTTGGACAAGCGATCGATATTCGGAAGCGAATAGGGAACCATCTCACCGAAGGTGTTAAGAGTTTTGATCGGTTCTCATGGATTCCAATACCGCAGCATCTATTGGACAAGCGGGAGCGGGAGTACATCGGCCGGTTCGCTCCTCGTTATAATAGATGCAGTCTCGCCAATGATGCGCGGTTGATGGCGCAGGCCGGATGGGGTGAAGCGGGTAAGGTGCTGGCAGTGGCCAATAAGGGCTCCCTGTCGCTTGACGACGCCGCTCGCTTCTTAGGCATCAGTACTGATGCGTTGCTCGCCTTGGGCGAGAGTGGTCCACCATATCGCAACTCCCGATACTCCCGTAGCCGAGTGCGCCGGCGCGTCTATCCTTTGAACGACCTCAGGGAGTACGCTCAAAGAGCTATCGATGCCAAACCGACCGCCCAAGACAGCGAGGGCAAAGGCTCCACTTCTTCGACCTCGCGACAACGCGTACCGACAGAAGACTAAGCCTTGGTACGGCACTGCGTTTTGGAAGCGGCGCCGGCGTGATCAGCTTGCTCGCGAACCTCTATGCTGGATGTGTGATCGTGATGGCCGCGTGACGGCCGCCACCATCGCCGACCATGATCCCCCTCATCGCGGCGATTGGGCCGCGTTCTGCGACGGCCCCCTCAAGTCCCTTTGTAAACCACACCACGACGGCGAAAAGGCTCGATCGGAGGGGGGTGGTCGAAAAGTTGGGCGATGAGGGGGTGTCTGGCGCAGGGGAGGGCAAATTTTTGCGCGTGCGGATTAACACGTTGGGTACAAATTAAATTTTCGGATGCACATTAGATTTTGGAGGTGCCCGTGAAGCGAGGGCCGAAGGCTGAAACGCCGTCCGCCAAGCTGGCTCGCGGCACATTCCAACCCGTCCGCGATGGCGGAAAGACCGAGATCGTCGTCCCCGGCGATCCGCCGATCATGCCGGAATACATGACCGCGCAAGCGCAAGAGGTCTGGATGGAAGTACTCGGCCGCGTGATGGCGGCGGGCGTGACCGAAATCGATAGCGCCCTGTTCGCGCGGTACTGCTCGCTCGAGGCCCTCGTGCGCCAGGCGTTCAACGCCGGCGGCGATCCGCCCCCGGCCGCATACCTGACAGTGTTGCGCCAGCATGAAGAGCTGCTCCGCATCGCGGGGCCGAAGAGCCGCGTCGGCGGTGGCGGAGGTGCAGCGGATGTCACGAAGCCGGGCAACCCGTTCCAGCGCAACGGACACCGGTCACGCTCGTGACTATACCGCTATCGCGCTCGCCTATGCGAAGCGCGCGGCGGCGGACAAGAAGCAAACGGCGCATTGCAAGTGGGTTCGCCTCGCTGCGCAGCGCCACTTGGACGACCTGAAGCGCTCGAAGAAGAAGGACTTCGGCTACTACTTCGACCCGTGGCACGGCAATGACGTGTGCGACTTCGCCGAGAAGCTGCCCCACGTCGAAGGCAACTGGTGTAAATGTCCACGCGCGATAGTGCTGCGTGGCGAACACGGTAACCGCTGCGGTCTGATCGACCTCGAGGACTTCCAGATTTTCATCCTCGTCGTCGTGTTCGGATGGCGGGACAAGGAAACCGGGCTGCGGCGGTTCACCGTCGTCTATGAGGAACTGGCCCGCAAGAACGCGAAGTCGACTCTGACCGCCGTTGTGTCTCTGTACTGCCTCGCGTGCGAGGACGAGCCGGGCCCACAGATCCTGACGGCGGCAACGACGTTCGACCAGGCCAAGAAGGTCTTCCATCCCGCCAAGCGGATGATCGAGAAGACCCCTGCTCTGCAGGAAGCCTTCGGGCTCATCCCTTGGGCCAAGTCGATCACTTGCGCAGAAAACGGCGGTTACATGCAGCCGATCCACAGCAAGTCGAAGTCTCAGGATGGGCACAATCCGCATGTCGTCACTCTCGACGAGTTGCACGCCCACTCGGATCGCGGTCTATACGACGTCATGGTCTCCGCCTTCGGCGCCCGGTTGCAGCCCCTTCTCTGGATCATCACGACGGCGGGCTTCAATACCCTTGGCATTTGCTACGAGCAGCGCACGTTCGGAACGAAGGTGCTGGAGCGCTCGATCATCGCCGAGCACATGTTCGTCATCATCTACACGCTCGACGGCCCGAAGGACTTCACGCCCGAGCGCAAGGAGGGGGATGACCCCTACGACGAGCGCAACTGGATCAAGGCCAACCCACTTGCGGTAGCGGCTCCGTCGCTGCTGAAAGAAATCAGGAAACGCGCCATCGAGGCGAAGGCAAGTCCTTCTGCCGAGGGAAATTTCCTCACAAAGAACCTCAATCGTTGGCTGGGCGCGGCGTCCGCCTGGCTCAATGTCTCGCAGTGGATTGCGTGCGCCGACGATAGCCTGACGCTCGACGATTTCATCGGGCTGGACTGCTATATCGGCGCCGACCTTTCGAACGTGGACGACCTTTCTGCGATCGTGTTGGCGGCAAAGAACGACGACGGCCAATGGCTCATCAAGTGCTGGTTCTTCTGTCCGGAGGCTCGGCTCGATAGCCAGGACAACTCGCTTCGACAGATCACCGACCTCTACAAGCAGTGGGTGGCATCGGGTCACCTCACGGCAACGCCGGGCAACTTCATCGACCACAACGCCATTGAGGCGTTGATCCGTGACCTTGAATCGCAGCTGGCGATCCACCGGGTGACCTTCGACCAGTGGAACAGCGGCCTCGCTATGGCCTCGCGTCTCAACGAGGACTTCGCGGACGGCGGCGAAGATTTCGCCTGCCAGTTGTCGAAGAACGCGAACAACGTCACTGACCCGGCCAAGGAAGTGGAGGCGCGGGTGAAGGCCGGCGCCAACCATCTGCGCCACGACAGCAACCCGGTTATGGCATGGATGATCGGCAACGCCGTCGTCGACCGCCGCGTGAACGGCTCTCTTCTTCCCAAGAAGGAGACGCCGAACAGCCCCAACAAGATCGACGGAGTGGATGCCATGATCAACGCCGTCGTGCCCATGGTGACCCCGCAAGAGGACACCACCAGCGTCTATGAATCGCGCGGTCTCTACGAGATCTCGATCGAGGAACTGTAATGGGGCGCATCGGAAATGCCTGGATGGCACTGACCGGCCAGGACCGATACGGGCCGTCATCGTCCATGGGTGGCGGCGATGGCTGGTTCGTTCGCATGATGGGCGGCGGGAAGACGAACGCAGGCACCTCGATCTCCGAGAGTACGGCGCTGTATCTTCCGATCGTCTATGCGTGCGTGAACCGGATCGCGAACCCGATTGCGAATTTCCCCGTCCAGATCGTGCAGCCGGACGGCAAGGGCGGATGGGCCAGCGTCGATCAGCATCCGATGTCGCAGCGCATCGGCATCAGGCCGAACGACTACATGTCGTCGCGTACGCTGCGCAAGACGACACAGGGACATGCTCTGCTGTGGGGCAACGGGTACCAGGAGATCGAGCGCAACGTGAGGGGTGAGGCCGTGGGCCTGTGGCCCCTCCTTCCCGATCGCACCCGACCCCATCGTGTCGGCGGCGAGTTGAAGTTTCGTACCAACATCGACGGCAAGACATTCGAGCTGGACCACGGCAACGTCGCGCACGTCATGGACCTCAGTCACGACGGCTACATCGGATACTCGCAGGTCGCGATCGCTCGCGAGGCCATGGGGATGGCGAAGGCGCTCGAGGAATTCGGCGGCAAGTTCTTCGCCAACGACATGAAAAGCGGCGGCTTTCTCATGCATCCGGGCAAGCTCAGCGGCAACGCGCGCACGAACATTCGCGGCGCGGACGGCAAGCCCAATCCGGAGCGCCCCGAGGCGTCCATCGAGAAGCAGGGCGGACTGGAAAACGCCCATCGCATCAAAGTCCTCGAAGAGGGCATGAAGTTTATTCAGACCACGATCCCGCCGGATGACGCGCAGTTCCTCGGCACCCGCGAATTCCAGATCGCCGAGATCGCCCGCATGTTCGACGTGCCGCTGATCATGGTGCAGAGCCATGAGAAGTCCACCAGCTGGGGCACGGGCATTGAGCAGCTGATGCTGGGCTTCATCCTCAACACCGTATCGCCATGGGTCCAGGCGACGGAGCAGGAATACAACTACAAGCTGTTCACCGATGTAGAGCGCGCGAAGGGCCTGCGCGTGAAGATGAACATGAACGCCATCCTGCGCGGCGACATGGCCGCTCGCTCCGCCTTCTACAAGACGATGTTCGAGCTGGGTATGACGATGAACCAGATCCTCGCGCTCGAGGATCAGCCGGGCATCGGCGCGCAGGGCGATATCAACTTCGTGTCCAACAACGTCCAGACGCTCGACCGCGCCATTGCGGGCGAACCGGCGACCTCCGCTCCACCCCCCGCCCAGCCACCCGCCGAAGAGGAAGAACCGGCATGAAGTACGCGCATCTCCTCCTCGCCTTCGCCTCGGAAATCTGGGCAATGCAGCCTGAAAAGCTGCTCGCCATCGCGGATTTCCTCGCGATGCAGGCCGATGGCGTGAAGTTCGACGCGGCGGACATCGAGGCGCGCATCGCGCCGCAGACCGCCAATGCGGTCGCGCGTCAGGATGGCGCCGTCGCGATTGTTCCCCTGCGTGGCATCATCTCGCCTCGCGCAAGCCTGGTGCCGACAAGCTCGTCGGGTGGCGGCACCACCGCCGAGGGTTTCACCCAGGCAGTCAATGCTGCAGCGGCGAACGACAGCGTCAAGGCGATCGTCATCGACGCGGACACGCCGGGTGGTAACGTCCTGCTCGTCGACGAGGCCGCAGCTGCCATCTCGGCGGTGCGCGGCGTGAAGCCGATCGTTGTGCAGGTGTCCGGCAGTCTCGCCAGTGCGGGATACTGGACGGGTTCGGCGGCAGACGAAATCATCATGTCGCCCAGCTCGCAGGCGGGTGCAATCGGCGTGCGCATGGCGTACGACGATCTGACTTCAGCGCTCGAAAAGCAGGGCGTCGCTCGCGAGATCATCAGCGCCGGGCGCTACAAGGGTGAGGGGCTGCTCGGCCCGCTGTCCGACGATACCCGTGCCCACATGCAGTCCCGCGTTGATGACTACTACAGCATGTTCGTCGACCGCGTCGCCTCCGGTCGCGGGGTCACCTCCGCATCGGTTCGGGAGGGCTTCGGGGAGGGGCGCATGCTCGGCGCCGCCGCCGCAGTCCGCGCGGGCATGGCCGACCGCATCGCCACTATGGCGGAAACGCTCCAGCGCTTCGGCGTCTCCTCGCCATCCCCGCGCAAGTTTGCTGCGGCCCGCGAGCGCCGCGCCCTCGCCCTTCGCTGATTCACCCGACCCGGGAGAATGACCACGACCGTGCGCCGGCGCGGGCGTGAACACGCACATCCGGCACTCACTACCTGAGGCCTCGACGGCCAGGAGACAACACATGAGGAAAATCGTCCTTCTGTCGGGCCTTGCAATGGCGGCGCTCGGCCCGATGACTGCACTCGAAGCGAGCCGCGGCCGCTTCCTGCGCGATCCGACCGGTCACCCGACCTCCCCGCTCGCAACCCTGCAGGCTCTGCAGACCCGTCGCACCGCCCTGCTCGCAGAGCTTCGCGGCATCATCGATGCAGCCGAAGCCGAAGACCGCGACCTGACCGCCGAAGAACAGACCACGTTCGACGCGCAGCAGGCGGCCCTCACGGCCCTCGACGCCCGCATCGCGCGTTTCACTGGCGTGCAGGCCGCCGAATCGGTGCCCGCCGCTGTGATCCCGGCCGCCGCGCGCGGCAATGGACCCGGCGCACCTCCGGGGCCGGAAGCGCGCCGCGAGTTCGAAAGCCTCGGTGAATTCATGCACGCGGTGCGCTTCAACCAGAACGACCAGCGTCTCAACTATGTCGAGAACGCCGGTGCCAACGGTGAAGGCGGTCAGATCGACGCCGCCATGCGCATGGACAACGACACGCAGGGCGGCTTCATGGTTCCGCCGCAGCTGCGCAGCGAGATCATGCGCGTCGATCCGCAGGATGCGCTTGTGCGCCCCCGCGCCACCGTCATTCCCGCCGGTTCGCCGCCGGATGCCGGTATCACGATCCCCGCGCTCGACCAGAGCGGCGCCAATCCGAAGAACATGTTCGGCGGCGTCGAGTTCAAGTGGATCGGCGAGGGCGAGGAGAAGCCGGAGACCGACGCGAAGCTGAAGTCGATTACGCTGGTTCCGCATGAAATCGCGGGCTTCGTGACCATCACCGACAAACTGCTGCGCAACTGGCAGGCTTCGGGCGCCTTCATCGAGGGCCTGTTCCGCGGCGCGGCCGCATCCGCCGAGGACTTCGCGTTCCTGCGCGGCACCGGTTCGCATCAGCCGCTCGGCGCGATCAACGCTCCGGCCACCAAGTGGGTGAACCGCCTGACCGCAAACCAGGTCAAGTACGAGGATCTCGTGGCGATGGTGTCGCGCATCCTCATGCGCGGGGGATCGCCGGTGTGGTCTATCCCGCAGTCGGTCCTGCCGCAGCTGCTGACGATGACGGACCCGGAAGGCCACTACATCTGGAAGGCCAACTCGGCCGTCGACGCTGCCGTATCGGGCATCGCCGGCACCCTGCTGGGTTACCCGGTGCGCTGGAACAATCGGTCGCCGAACCTCGGCAGCAAGGGCGACCTGCTCCTTGCTGACTGGTCGCAGTACCTCATCAAGGACGGTTCCGGCCCGTTCGTCGCCACCTCCGAGCACGTGAAGTTCACGTCGAACCAGACCGTCATCAAGTTCTTCTGGAACGTCGATGGCGCCCCCTGGCTCAACGCGCCGATCGTCGAGGAGAACGGCTGGGAAGTCTCGCCCTTCGTGGGCCTGGACGTTCCGGCCTGATCGCCCGGAGCCGGGTGACGCCGGCTCCACCACCTCTACCCCGCAACTGGAGTAACCCCCATGCGTGACATGGCAAATCACATCGAGGTGCGCCGCGCGATCGCCCCCGTCGCCCCGACCACCGACAATACCCCCTACGTTTCCTCGATCATCGACGTCGCTGGCTTCGACAACCTCGTCTTCGCGATCCTCCTCGGCGCCCTGGCCGATGCGGATGCGACCTTCGCGGTGCTCATCGAGCACGGCGACGCGGCCAACCTGAGCGACGCCGCCGCCGCCCCGGACGTTGCCCTCACCGGCACCGAGGCATCGGCGGGCTTCACGTTCGCCGACGACAATAAGGTGCGCAAGATCGGGTACGTCGGATCGAAGCGCTACGTGCGCCTCACCATCACCCCCACCAACAACACCGGCGCGGCATCGATCGCCGCCGTCGCGATCCTGTCCGGCAGTCGATACTCGCCCGGCTCCGCGCAGTCGGCCTGACACGGGAGGGCGGGAGTGATCCCGCCCGAACGGTGGCCGGCGCCGCGATGCGCCCGCCACCCTTCGGTCCCCGCTCGAGGAGAGAGCCATGAAGTACGTCGTAAAGGCCGAGTTCGTCGATCGGCACACTGGTACCCGTTATTTCCCCGCCGCCCGCGGGGAAGAGCCCGTCACTTTCGAACCAGCGGACGACGACCAGTTCAAGGCGCTCGTCGCAGCCCGGTGCATCGGCGATGAGCCCATCGGGTTGAGCCTGTTCGATAAGGACGTCGCAGACCTCACCCGGGCTGAGCTGGAGATGCTCGCCCTCGAGTCTGCCAAGGCCGAAATCGGGCGGGTGAGCGACGAGGATCTGCGCGCGGCCATCGAGCGCTATCGCGACCACCTGTCCGCCTCCGAAGAGGATGATATCGAGAAGCTGTCTGTCGAAAAGCTCAAGGCCGTTGCTGCGGAGGAAGGCGTCGACCTCGATGGCGCCACCAAGAAGGCCGACATCATCGCGGCCATCAAGCTGAAGCGCGAAGCCGCCTGAGCTAATGCGCGTCTTCGTCGTCACGCCGCCTGAGCCTGTGATCAGCCTCGCCGAGGCAAAGGATCACTTGCGCGTGGATGGGCTCGACGAAGACGCGCTCATCTCAGGCTACGTAGCGGCGGCATGCGCGCATATCGACGGGCCGGATGGCTGGCTAGGCCGCGCACTCGGCGTGCAAACGCTGGAAATCCGCTACCCGGCCTTCGGCACCTGCGGCTGGCTGCTCCTTCCCTTCCCGCCGGCGATTGAAGCCGTCAGCGTTGAATACGTCGACAGCAACGGCGCGGAGGTTACACTCGATGACGGCCAGTACGAGCTTTCGGGCAACATGTTGCGCCCGGCATGGTCCACCAGCTGGCCCACCGCTGCATGGCGCGGTGCGGCTGGCGAGACGGTCCGCATCCGCTGGAGCGCTGGATACGAAACCCTGCCCGCCCCTATCCGCGCGGCGATACTGCTGATGGTCGGAGATCTTTACGCGCATCGTGAGACGGCTGTGACAGGGATCGGCGCAGCTCGCATCCCTATGTCCATGACCATCGAGAACTTGCTCTCTCCCTTTCGTGTATTCGCATGATAGCTGGAAAGCTCGACCGCCGGATCGTGGTCCAGCGCCAAGGGCCTGCGGCGGACAACGGCTACACGACTGCGCCCGGAGCTTGGGCGACGCACTGCACACGTTGGGCGTCGTGGCGGCCCGCAAATGGCCGGAAGGCTTTCGAGAACCAGGGCAACGAAGCGAAGGCAGGCGGCACTTTCTGGCTCCGCTACGACAGCCATACCAGCACCATCCTGACGACCGACGCGGTGCAGTTCGATGGGCGCCGCTGGCAGATCGTTGGCATCCAGCAGTTGGGTCGCCGCGAGGGTATCGAACTCATCGTCATTGCCGGAGACTGACATGGCCGCCCCGATGTCGATGAAGGTTTCTGGCCTGCAGGAACTCGAGACAGCGCTGATGGGCCTGAAAGATAGGGCGACTTCGCGGCGTGTGGCCGATCGCGCGCTCCGCAAGGGGGCAGAGCCGATCCGCGACCGCGCGAAGGAACTGGCCCCGGATGATCCGGACACGGGCGAGGGCAAGTATCTGGTCGAGGCGATCAAGATCGGCCGCGCGGCTGGCATCCAGCAGAAGCTGGGCAACAGCGGTTCGGTCGTGACGACGTTCGTCGGCATCGACGGCAGCGTGAAGCCCGCCAAGCCGTCGACGAAGCGCTTCACCAAGAAGGGCACGGGCAAGCCGGGTGGCGGTGTCGCCGCGTATTCGATCTTCATGGAGGAGGGTTCGGCGACGCACTCCGCGCAGCCGTACATTCGGCCCGCCTTCGAGGAGAAGAAAGAGGAGGCCGTGGAGAACATGGCCGACATCCTGCGCGAAGAGATCCTTGAGACGCAGGCCCGCGCAGCGCGGAAGGCAGCGCGCAATGCGGGATGACATAAGAGCCGCTGCTATCATCGGTGGCGCCGCGCCCCTTTTCCTGGGGGCATCATATTTGCTCGCTGTTGCAGGCGAGCCGCAATCAGCTTGGTTTTGGCGAGTATTGGGGTTCCTGCGATGACCATGGAAGTCGCGCTGCGCCGTCGCCTGATGGACGCCGCGCCTGTCACGCAGCTGACGGCCACGTGGGAGCAGTTCCCGTGCATATTCTGGTCAGTGCGGCCGGAGGGCAGCCCTTTCCCGGCGATCGTCCTCACGCTGGTCTACGACGACCGCTCGCAGAACTTCGAGGGCTTCAACGTGTTCCGGCCGTCGCGCGTGCAGATCGATTGCTACGCGCTGGATTACCCCACGGTCGCGGCGTTGCGCGAAGCGGTGATCGCCGCCGTTGTGCCCGAGCCAGCAGAATCAATTCAGGGCGTCAGGTTCCTGCGCGCCTTCATCAATACCGTCGTCGATCGCGGTGATCAGACGGATACCGGCTTCGTCCACCGGCAACTCTTGGACGTAACCGTCTGGCATGACGCCTAGCACCAAAGGAAACTGACCATGGCAACCGACGCACAAATCGGCATGGGCGCGGCTGTATCGCTGGACAATGCCAGCGGTTCGCTCACGCTCTTGGGAGAGCCGATCACCATCACCCTCCCGAATCCGCAGGTCGCGGACGTGGAAGCGACGCACTTCGGCTCGCCGAACCGTCGCCGCGAATACATCGCTGGTCTGATCGAGGACGGCGAGGTGACCTTCGGCTTCAACTACGTGCCCGGCGGCCCCGTCGACGTGCTGATCATGGCCGCGATCGAGGATGGCGTAGCCCGCACCATGCAGGTCGATATCCCGCGCAAGGGCACCACCGCCTATCGCTTCTCCTTCGAGGTGATCGTGAAAGGCTGGGAGAAGACGGTCCCGCTCGAAGATCGTCTGACGGCCGTGTTGACGGCACGCGTCACCGGCCCCGTCACCGCTGGTGCGGTTGCCCCCTGATGGTCGCTCCGGTTGACAGCAAGTACGACCTGAAGATTGACGGCGAGACGATCACGCTTCGCCTCAACTTCAGGTCGATCTCGCTCCTCGAAGAGGCTGGACTTGACCTGTTCTCCGAGGAGGGTGTCATCATGACGCTTTCGCGATCGGCGATCATCTGCCGGTGCCTCGCAATTTCCGAGCATCCGGACATGGGCGACGACCAGGCGCTGGCGATCGTGGCGCGCTCCGGCGTCGAGTTCGGCAAGGCGGTCATCGAACTGATCGCGCGCTTCGGCGGCAAGCCGGACGAGGACGAGGAGGGAAACGCGCAGGCGGCGAAGAAGAGGGCGCCGCGCCCACGGCAGAAGACTTCTTCCTCCTCTGGTGCGAAGCGGGCTACGAACCGGACGCCTTCTGGCACCAAACGCCGCGCACCTACCAGCTAGCCATGCGCGCCGCTCGCCGGCGGCTCAAGGCCGAGGGCGAGAACCGCACCACGCAGTCATGGCAGGCTGGCGCATTCACCGGCCTTGCCCAGTCGAAGAGCGGCCTCAAGCCCCTAGATCATTACCTGCGCCGCCCTCCCCGCAAGATGAGCAACGATGAAATGCTTGCCGTCATGCAATCTTTAGCCGGGCGTCAGAACAGCAAGTACGAAGTGAACTAAAGCACAGCATCCGTTCCTTTTTGGGCCGCAGTCTGACCGGCAATACTACCGCATTTACTGTAAATATCATTCAGAGAATTCTTCGCTTTGCGCAGCGACGACTGCTCAATTCGGTCGAATGAATCGGTGATCTCGCCTGTTTTTTCGACGAGCACCCGCACGGCGGCATTGGATTTCAAAAGGCCAACGGCCCCTAAGTATTCTGCTTCAAGACTGCGGCATTCGACATGGGCTTTAACCCGAAGGCCGCCCCAAAGGGCCAGCGCTCCAATCGGAACAGCTGCCGCCAGCAACCACCCTGCTTTCATTCTCACCTCCGAGGTAGCCAATGGCACAAGCGACAGTCCTAGGATCGCTGCTCGTCCAGCTTGGCATGGATTCGGCGCAGTTTGAGCGCGCGAGCCAGCGAGCGCAATCGACTGTCTCGAAGATGGCGGCTGGCATCGGCGTCAGCGCGAAGGATGTCGTTGCGGCATCGAACCGCATGGGCGTCAGCATCACGGCGTTCGCAGGGCAGGTTTCGGCGCTTCAGAACCGGCTCAACCCAGGCAACCAGGCGTTGGCCAACTACCGCCGGGAGATGAACCTCCTCCGCGAAAGCCTGCGTATCGGCGCAATTTCGCAGGCCCAATTTCGGCAGCAGGTGCAGACGTCGCTCGCGACCTATAGGCAAGCGGGTCAGGCAGTCGCGACGAGCAGCGGGGCGATGCAGGCTGGCATGCAGCAGCTGCAGTTCCAGTTGAATGACGTTGTCACGATGTGGGCGCTCGGGGCGCGGCCCATGCAGATCTTTGCCTCGCAGGCCGGTCAGGTCACCCAGGCAATCGGCCTAATGACGAACGGCGCCGGTAAGTTCGGCGCATTCATGGCTGGCCCATGGGGCATGGCAATCACTTCCGGCGTCATAATTCTGTCCAGCCTGATCCCGAAGCTGATGGAAGCAGATAAGGCGATGGAGGACGTAACCCTCGCCTCTAGCGGCCTAGCAGATGCCCAATCTGTCCTTGGCGATATGTTCGACCTAACTACGGGCAAGCTCAAGAAGCAGAACGCCATGTTGCAGCTGAACGCGCAGCTGATGGCGATCAATCTGAGGGCCCAAGCTAGTTCGGAAAAGGCTCAGGCGAAGTCTGCTTTCGGGTTTGCGAATGGCGCTCTCAGTGGCGTGGCCCTTGGCGAATACGCCAAGGTCGGGCTTACTGGAAACCGGGGCGCCCTTTTGGGCGCGGCAGCTAACGCCGGTCGCGTTCGGGCGATTGGAGCTCAGGTAGACGCCGTCGATCTCAACTCGAAGGACGCGGGAGCGATCCTTTCCCGCCTGTCAAAGCAAGCCGAAAAGATCGACTTTAGCGGCCTGAATGTCACTCAGAAAGAATTTCTGGATGCAATCGCGGCGAAGCTCTCGTCGCAACTGAAGACGAAAACGGCTCAAGATATTGAGAAGTCGCTGGCGGATGGCGTTTTGGCGCCCTCTCTGCGTGACGATCCTAAAGATAAGAAGAAGCGCGCAGCGAAGGGCAAGGATCAGGACAAGATCGCTGCCCGCTACGACGAGGATATGAACCGTCTGCAGGCCGAGCGCGCGAACCTTGAAGCCGATTACACGCAGACGATCGAATCCCGCTACCAGGCCAACATCATCGAGATCGACAACGACCTCGCGTCGTTCAAGGCCAACACGCTCGCCAACAAGGACATCGGCAAAGAGCGCCAGCAGGCGCTCATCCTCGAGGCGACGAAGAACGCGGAACTTCGCAAGCAGCTTGCCGAGAACGACCGCGACGACGCGCTGGCAAACAAGGCATCCGAGATCCTTCAGCAAGACCTGCGCTTGCAGATGGATCAGGTGCAGCTGCGCGGCCAGCTGGCGACGACGGTAAAGGAGCAGAAGGCCGCGGCGCTCGAATTGCTCGACCTGCAGGACCGTCTGCGCATCGCCGAGCTTGATCGCATCATGGCTACCGAGGCGGCTGGATCGGCGGCATGGGACAATGCCCGGGTCGAGAAGCAGTCCATCCAGTCGACGCGCGGCCAGCGCGAGGAACTGGTGAACCGCCAGAACATGAGCCCGCTGGAGCGCTACCGCTTCAACCTGCGCTCGTCCGTTTCCGACATCAATTCGGCCATGGAGAATATTCAGGTCGATGCGATGGATGGCCTGACGAACGGCATCGCCAACGCCATTGCCGGCACGCAGAAGCTGGGCGACGTCTTCAAGCAGGTCGCCCAGCAGATCATCGCCGATCTTATCCGCATCCAGATCCAGAAGGCGGTTGTCGGCGGCCTGAGCAATGCCCTGGGCAGTATCGGCGGAATTTTCGGCGGCGGTGCGTCGCTCAGCAGCACGTCTATCGCAGGCGCGGGTAGCTTTGATTTCAGCAGCGTGGCGCTGCCCGATTACATGAACATGTCGATTGCCGGTGCTCGCGCTGCTGGCGGGCCGGTGCGCGCAGGTCTGCCCTACCTCACCGGCGAATTCGGGAAGGAGCTCTTCATCCCGGATCGCAACGGCTCCATCGTGCCGAACCATGAGCTTTCTCAGATGGGCGCGTCGCGGGGCGGCGACACCTATTACATCGGCCCCGGCGCCGAGGAGTTCTGGGGCAAGGTGGACGGCATCGCCTCGGGCAATGCCAACCAGGCTGTGATCACCACCAGGCAGCGCGACACGCGCCGCGCAACGCGGAAGCTCGGCAAGCGATGATCGACCTCACCTCGTTCCGCTGCGCCGGAGCGGACTGGACCATGCTCGACTGGGCGGCGCTGCAGCAGCCGGTGTTCCGGGGCGTGACGCAGCGTGTCGGCCGCGTCGGCACCCGCCATGCTCTCGACTTCTCTACGCCCGCGATGAAGATCGAGGCGGATGGCCGCCGTGCCATTGCGAAACTGAAGCAAGCCCAGCGGTTGGGCGGGTTCGTCCGCGTGCCGCAGGTCGACTTTATCGTCGGCGCCGTGGGCACTCCGCTTGTGAACGGAGCGCATACCGGAGGGACCACTCTCGCGGTCAAGGGCCTGACCCCGCGCTACGGCATCCGCGACGACCAGGCGCTGAACATCACCGTCGCAGGACGCCGTTACCTCTACTTCGCCGCCGAGCCTTCCGTCATGGATGCATCCGGCGCCGGGACGATCCTGCTCAGCACGCCCATGCGGACGCACCTCGCGGGCAATGAGCAGGTCGAACTGGCGCTGCCGGTCATCGAAGGCTGGCTCGACGGGAACGAGCGCAGCTGGACCCTCGACCTCGCCCGCACCGTGGGCCTGCAGTTCACCATCACCGAGCGCGCATGACCGACTTTTCACCGGCGCTCGATGCCGAGCTTGCCAAGGACAACGTGACGATCTTCGGCGCGCTGACGCTCGACGTCGGCGCCCACACGATCCGCCTTCTCGACGGATCTTCCCACCTGCTCGTCAACGGCAACCTCTACACCGGCGAGGATGCCAAGTACGGCACCTGGGGCAGCATGGAGAGTTTCGAGGATGGGGCGGGCGACGAGGCGCCCGGCCTGGCAGTCATGCTCCTCCCGACCGACGACGATGCAGCAGCTGCCCTTTCCGGCCCGAGCATGCAGGGCGAGGCGGTGCAGATCCATATCGGCGCGGTGAACGTCGCGACCGGCGCCGTGATCGGCGAGCCGTTCCTGCTGTTCGACGGCGAGGTCGACGTCACCAAGCATGAGTTCGGCAAGAACATGCTGCAGGTCAGCCTCGAATGCGTGGGCGGGATGGAGCGGCTGTTCTTCGACGACGAGGGCATGCGGCTGGCTCCGGCGTTCCACCAGCAGGTCTGGCCGGGCGAGCAGGGGTTGAACCACGTCACCGGGACGCAGGACACCATCTATTGGGGTTCGAACACGCCGACCCGCCAGACGGGGTACATCACGTCGACGGCGATGTGGATCGCCGCCCGGTGAACCTCGCTGAACGCGCGGAAGTGACCCGCGCCACGCTGGAGAAGTTCGCGGGCAAGCCCTTCGAATTCGGTGTCTGCGACTGCGGCCTGGTCGTGATCTCGCACCTCAAGGCCATGGGCTGGAAAATCCGCACCGGCGGGACGTGGAAGTCGGCCCTGGCGCTCAAGCGCTTCTTGCGTCGCCACGGCGGCACCGGTGCTGCTTGTATCGATGGGTGGGGCCTGTCTCGGATTGCGCCAGCGATGGCGATCGTCGGCGACATCGTCGAGATGCAGGGCGAAACGGAGTTCGGGTCGTTCGGCGTGTGCGTGGGCAACGGGCGCGTCATGGCCTTCCATGAGGACGCCGAGGGCGTGGCGATCATCCAGCCTACCGGACTTCCCATCATTTCCGCGTGGAGGGCATAAGATGGCGAAGGTTCTGCGCATCGCCGCTCTCGTCGTCGCCGTGGCGGCCGCGATCCCCTCGGGCGGCACCTCGCTGCTCGGCGCGGGCCTCGCCGTCAGCGCCTCTACCGCAGCCATGATCGCCACAGCAGTCGGCGTCGCCTCGACTCTGGCGGGTAGCCTGATGGCCAAGCCACCCGCCATCGAGGGCGGGCAGACGCAGTGGCAGAGCGATCCGAACAGCAGTATCCCGATCGTGCTCGGCGATACGCTTGTCAGTCCCTACATCGTCTATCGCAAGACGAGCGGGAAATCGAACAAGTACCAGTTCCTCTGCAACGTGATCTCGGGATGCGGCCCGATCGCGGGCATCGACGCCACCAAGATCGACGACGTGACGACCACGTTTGCCGGTTACAACGCGATCGGCAGCCTGCACGACCGCGTCTACCAGCGCACGCAGCTGGGCGCTTGCCCGGAAGCCGCCGCACTGATCCCGGCCGGGCCGTGGGGCACGCTGCCCAGCTGGGGCGCGGCCAACAAGCTCTCTGGCTACGCGGCGGCGATGACCGCCTACGTCTTCGACGGCAAAGGCAAGAGCACCTTCACGCAGGTGCCTACCACGCAATACCGGGTACGCGGGGTCCTGTGCTACGACCCGAGGCAGGACAGCACGTATCCCGGCGGCTCCGGCACGCAGCGCTGGAATGACCAGACCACGTGGGCGTTCAGCACCAACGGATGGGTGCAGGCGATCACCTTCGCCCTAGGCTGGCATCAGGGGCCGAATGCGATCCGCGTCGGTGGCGTCGGCATGCCCATCACCTCGATCGACCTTCCGGCGTTCGTGGAGGCGGCGAACGTCGCCGATGCCAACAACTGGAAGTCGGGCGGCCGCATTTCGACCGGCGACAACAAATGGGAATCGCTCAAGGCCCTGTGCCAGGCGGGCGGCGGCGAACCGGTGCGGCTGGGCGCGACCCTGTCGTGCATCATCAATACCCCGCGCGTGTCGATCGGCACGATCACCGTCGATGACTTCATCGGCAACGCTTCGGTCACCACCACGCAGACCCGCCGCGACCGCGTCAACGGCATTATCCCGACCTATCGGAGCGAAGATCACAAGTTCGAACAGGTCCCGGCCGGGGTGGTGCGCAATGCCGCATACCTCGCCCAGGATGGCGGCATCGAGCGCACCAAGGAGGTCACGTACCCCATGGTTCAGTGCTACGCCGGGCAGCGCCCCGACCAGGCGGCGCAGCTGGCAGGGTACGACATCGCCAACGCGCGCGAGGCAGGCCCCGCCGTCTTCCCGCTCAAGCTGCGCTGGCTGGGCTACCGTGCGGGCGACTGCCTGACGATCGAGGACACCAAGGAATTCGGATACCTGCGCGGCAAGACGGTGATCGTCCTGCGCCGCCAGCTTGACCCGGAAACGGCGAGCGTGGTGCTGACGCTGCGCGAGGAGACACCGGGCAAGCATGTGTGGGCGCTCGGTCTGACCGGCAGTGCGGCACCGACGACCGATTCTAACCCGGTGCCGGACGCGACTGCTCCAGAGGCCGGAGAATGGACGGCAGCGACGCACGTGGAATTCCTTGGCGGCGTGCCGACTGGAACAATCGAGCTCAACGGCGCCGTAGACGATGACAGCGCCCTTCAGGTCGTCATCGAGTACCGCGAAACCGGGTCGCCAGACTGGATACAGTCCGCGGTGCTGCCGCCCTCTGCCACGCATCACGAGTTGATGGGACTGTCGGTCGATCGCACCTATGACGTAGCCGTCAGCTACTTCACCGACCTGCGGCTGGTATTCACTGGCCTGACATTCACTTACACCGCGCCGCCTGCAGCCCAGGTGACAGAAGTTGACCTCTCGTCCCCCGCCGCTGGCACAGCGACGATCGCGTGGCGCGATCCGACCTCGTCCAACTACTACGCCACCCGGCTCCATCGGAACACGGTCAACAGCTTCGGCACCGCGTCGCAAGTCAATGGCGACATGCTGGGGCAGTTGGCGGGGACGCCGGTTTATGACGACACCGGACTTGCCACGGGCACTTACCACTACTGGCTGGTGACCGTGAACACTGACGGGCTTGCCGGGACGCCGGTCTACACCGGTTCGGTTGCCGTCTGATGGGCCTGCGCAAAATCGTCACCGCCGTGCGCAATGCGGCTGGGGTCCGATCGTTCGGCACGGTCGCAGACGGCAAGGATGGCGCCAACGGGACCAACGGAACGAACGGCGTCAACGGATGGACGCCGATCCTCGCGCCCGAGCAGGACGGCACGCGCACGCTTCTGAAGGTCATGGACTGGGTTGGCGGCTCGGGCACGAAGCCCGCCGCAGGCATGTATCTCAGCACGGCGGGATACGTTGACCTGAAGGCCAACGCCTTCAACTTTAACACCGCCAAGAAGTTCGGGATTTTCAGCGCCGTCAGCAACGCACAGGGAATTGCGACGATCAGCTTCGGCAGCATGTTCGCAGAATCGGCCGCCGTACCGACGATCGCATACTTCGGCATTCCGGCTACGGCTGTCGGAGGGGTCAAGGTGGCTCCGGTTGCTGCCACACTGTCCAAGTCAGGCGTCCAAATAAAAGCAGAGGCCCCGAGCCTGCTGGGCACTGTTCTCACGGTCCTAGTCGGCGCGACCGTCTTCGTGTTCGCCGCCGAACAATAGTCCTCACTCCTATCGGGGTTTTCCATGGCAACAATTTTCGATGATTGGCTACGCGCCTTGGCTGCCACGCAGAAAGGCCCGGTAACTTTTCCCGCTGCGTCGCGAGGCAGGCCGTATTTCACCACGATCAGCCTTCCAGGAGATTTTACGGGAGCGGTTATGACTGTCCAGGCAAGGCTGCGGCCTGACGCGGCAGGCGATCCGATAGCTTCCTTCACGGTTGCCGGGCCAGAGGTGGCGGCGGGGCTTTCAACTTTTGCCCTCTCCATGACCGCCGGCGTTACGGCCGGATTTCCGCCTGATTCGGATCTGGACGGCGTGGAGCAGTTCGCGGTCGATGTTCTGCTGACACCCGCTGGCGGAATGACCGAACTGCTGTTTGGCGGGGTGCTCCCCTTGCTTGGAAGGGTTACCGCATGAGCGAGATCACGGTTCAGTTCGGCGGACAGCCGATTGTTGTCAGCTTCGGCGAAAACACTGCGCTCGCCTTGTCTTACGCCGCGTCTGCAGCGGCAAGCGAGGAGGCCGCACAGGCGGCGCGCGAGGATACCGAAGCACTGCTCGCAACCGCGCAGGATTTCCAGTATGACGCCCCCGCCGCAGTCGGGCTGATGCAGGCGGCCGCTCGCGCCGGTCGCTCCTCTGTAGACCGCGCTGCCATCGCCTACACCAAGGGGCTGTACTTCGACTTCGCTGCGGCAATCTTCGTCCTAGCCGGTGTCAATGCCGCCAACCCGAACCATTTTCCCGCACTGACCGCTACTCGCGCATCGGCGGCATATGCCCTCAACAAAGCGGGGCGTTACTCCAGCTTCACCGCGGACACTCTGCGCACGACTGACCGCGGGGCCCTGATCGAGGGGGCAGCAACCCAGGTTTGCCCGCAGCCGGTCGATTTTTCCAATGCGGCATGGACCCGTAGCAATGTCCAGACTCCGACCGCCATTCCCGCCGGTGCGCCCGATAACGCCAGCGCTTCATACGACCTGATCGAAAACACCAACGCCGCCGCGCAGATCTATCATCAGATCGCCACCGCAAGTCTTACTGCTGGGGTGTGGACCTGTTCCGTGCACCTCCAGCGCCGCGGGCGAAGATATGCTGGAATGCTGCTGACGGTCGCGGCCGGTAGCTCCGCATGGATCGTCGATTTCGACGCTCCCGGCGGCCCTTCGGTTGCCGCTGCGACTGGCGGTACCGGCCCGGTCGCCGTTGCTTTCGGCCTTATTCCGTTGGGCGGTGGTGTGTATCGCCTGTGGGTAGCCATGCCACTCAGCACCGCCGGAACGATCAACATGCGGGTCCAGGGCTTCGGCGGTCCTGCATATGCCGACCGAACCTATACCGGCACCGTCGGCACCATTTTTGCCCGCGCCTCGCTTGCGCAGATCGAGCGCGGGGCTGTCCCGACATCACCCATTCTCGCGAACGGGGCGATCCGGGCCGCAGATGTTACGACGTTGGCGCTGCCGGCAGGGAACAGCAACGATCAGTTTGAAATCGTATGGGAAGGAGGATCGGGAAAGTTCAAGCGCTCCGGGCTGGCAAATCCTAATGTTTTGAACATGGTGACCGACTTCGGCGCGCCATGGGCGGGCTCGTACATCCAGCATATCGCCCTAACCCCGGCGCTCGACGAGCGCCTGCTTGCCGCGAACCCGTCCGGCGGCTTGCCGTGGCTGGTCGCGATGGATGGAACTTTCGCTTTGAACAGCAAAGTTTACGCGAGCGAGGCGGAGATCATGTCCTTTCTTGGCGCATCGGTAACGGGATCGATCGCCAATATCGAAGGGTATGCATCTCCAGACGCGACGAACCTGCTTGCCGGGGTAGACTTCACGATCGACCAGCAGGGATTCACGCTGGTGCAAGATGCCACCGTCAGCAGAAGCGACGGCTATCTTAACATGACGCTTGGCTCTGCTGCTGGCGTTTCTTCCGGGCTTGCCTGCAAGATGGTCGTCGAGCCCGGCAAGGCCTACAGGTTCTCGGCGACACTCAAGGCCTCGGTGTCCGGCGGCGCGCTCTCGCTCGTGCTGGTCAACCGCACTGACTTCGCCGCAGGTCGCTACCTGAGTAAAGTTACCGCCGGAGTGGCGGATACGGCCGTAAGCGTAGTGGGTGCCGGGGGTTTCGGGGATGGCATGTATGTAGGCATGTTCCATCTTCCGGATTCCCCTGCCGGCCTTGTGGGGTCGATGAAGAACGTGTCTCTTGTCGAGACTTCGCCTGGCCCCGGATTTCCGAGCGGGAACGTCTCGGTGGAACTTGTAGGGACAACGCCCGCAGCCCTTCCGAGCGCAGGCCAGATCCAGATTCTCTATCAGATCGATGCTGGCGGCGAAGGCGACCGCTGGCGCGTGGAGTGGCGGAACGATAAGTCCGTTCATGCCACGGCGCAGATTGGCGGCGGTGCTGGGACCCCTGCGCCGACGGCGGATATCACGCTCGGCACTCTCGACATCAGCACCGCTTTCCACCTCGTTGCAGGTATGTCGGCGACTGCTCTGCGCGGCGCGGTCAACGGCGCCGGCGCGCAGGTAGACACCATGCTCCCCGTCGGTGCGGCAGCCCTGCGCATCGGTCGCGACAGCGCCAATGCTTCGCAATTCCTTGGCACGATCACCGGAAAGATCGTCAGCGCCGGGGTCGAGACGCTGGAATGGATGAAGGCGCGGACCAAGCCGGTCATGCAGCAGAGCGGCCCGCTGCCGATTGTAGCGCATGGCGACAGCTATTCCGGGCAGGGCACTGGCTATGCGGCGCCGTTGGCCGAACTTATGGTTCCTGACGGCAGCGGCGGAATGCGGCGCCGCTTCGACGTGATGCGCACTGGCGTCGGCAGCAGCACATTCGAAGACCAATACAATCTGCTGATCGCCAATGCAGCGGCGATCAAGGACAGGACCATCATCTGGTGGGACGGCAGTGAGAACGGCCACGTCAACGGACAGTGGACGACCGAGTTCGCGCAGTTCCAGGCGGTCGTCGCCGCGCTGGGTCACAACCGCATCCTGTATGTGCGCAGCGGTCAGATCCCGGCGGCGGGCATGGGCAGCAATTCGCCGACCACCTCTCGCGCGCAGTCCAGCCTGGACATGGATGGCTTGTACGAGGCGATACGGGGCACTCACGGCCCGAGCCGCGTCTTCGATCCGCTCGACATCACCCGCACCTTCATCAGCGGCACTCCCGGCTCCGACGCACGTATCAAGGATCAGTCCGACATCAACTTCGGCTACGCGCCGCGCAGCATCTTCGTCGATGGCGCCCATTACTTCGTCCAGTACATGCGCGCAGTCGTCGTGGGGCTTCCGGGGCTGCCTGGGCTCGCCGATCGCGCGGCGGCGCTGGCGCGATGACGCCTGCTGATATCGCTCCGGCCGCAGATGCGGTCGTCCAGACGACGCAGGGTGGTTCGATCCGTGCCGGCGTCTGGACCGGCGTGTTTGTTGCCGCGCTCGGCGTCATCACCGTCATCGTCAAGCAATGGGGGCCTTGGCTGACCATCACAGGAAATCAGCGCCGCGCTGACATCGAAGGCATGGGTAAGCGCATCGCCGAACTGGAAGCCCGTCTCGATCGTCAGGCTTCGGAGAGCACTGCAAAGCTCGAACAGGAGCGCGCCCAGCACGCCGCCGAGATCCAGCATATGCGCCACCGCATGAACAATCTGGACACGTCGCTGACGCTGCTTCTTGCACTTATCGAGCAGGATCCGACCAAGGCCAGCGAGGCCGCCGCCCGCGTGCGCCAGAAGCGCGAGCGCCAGGAAGCCAATGAAATCGCGGAGAAGAGCGTGCTCACTGCCGCCCGCCTCGCGCCGACAGCAATCCCGGAGGAATGATCATGGACCCCCGCAAACCAATCTTCGACGCCGCTCGCACCGCCAAGGGGTCCGGCTTCACGCAGATCCACGTCGACGCGATCAATGCCGCGCTCGATCAGGCTGGCGTGCCACGCGAACTCGTACCGGGCCAGCGCGCGGTTGGCACCAAGGGCATTGCCCTCATGCACAAATGGGAAGGCAGCAAGCTGGTCGCCTATCCCGACCCCGGCAGCAAGGATGGCAACCCGTGGACGATCGGGCGCGGAGCAACCGGACCTGGCATCACGAAGGGCACCGTCTGGACGCAGGCACAGGTGGATGCGCGTTTCGCGCAAGACCTCGTCAGCTACGCGGCCGCCGTGTCCAAGTTCATCGGCGACACGCCGACGACGCAGGACCAGTTCGATGCGCTTGTCGCGTTCCACTACAACACCGGCAAGATCGCGGCGTCCACGCTCGGCAAGCTCCACAAGGCGGGCAACTATGCCGGAGCGGCAGCCGAGTTCCCAAAGTGGATCTACAACGACGGCAAGCCCATGGACGGGCTCAAGAATCGCCGCGCTGACGAGCGCAAGCTGTATGAGGGCAAATGGCCATGAAAGCCCGTACCCCCCTGTCCCTGCGCGACTATATCGGCGTCGGTTTGGTCTTTGCTTTCATCTCGGTGCTGGTCGCCCTTCTCTTCAAGAACATCCCGCAGGCGAATGAGCAGCTGATCGTCTACATGCTGGGCCAGCTCTCGGGCTTTGTGAGCACGGTCGTCGCGTTCCATTACGTGCTCAACAAGAGCAGCGAGACGGCAACGGAGAACACCGGCAAGGCGTTCGACGCCCTCAAGGCCGCGGCGGAGAGCACGCCTCCGGAAAAGCAGCCATGATCCGCAAAGCCCTTTCCTGGCTCACCGGAGTGCCTGAGATCGTCTGGCCTGTCCTCGCGCTCGCACTGATCGTTGGAGGGGTGATCCTCTGGGACCGGTACGATGACGCTCAAGTCGTCGAGAAGATCAATCGGGAACGTGCCGCCGCGAGCGCGCAGGCGGGCGTCGAGAGTGCCGAGGACCGCGCCGACCGCGTCCGCATCGACCTCGAGAACAAACAGGCTCGCGAGCTGGCCATCGCTCGCGCCGAAGCATCGGAGGCGGCCAAGGCTCCCGAGGCGCGCTCCACCGTGTCCGCGCAGGACCGCGCCCTGAACTGTGAGCGGCTGCGCCAGGCCGGGCTTACCGGCGGCGCGAAATACAGGGAGCTATGCCAGTGAAGCGACTGCTTGCCGTGATGGGAATCACAGTTGCGCTCGCCGCCTGCGGACCTCGTCCGCAAGTCGGATACCCGCTTCCAAAGGACGTGCAGGCCATGGTGGAGCGCAAACCTGCGCCTACCGAGGATATCCTTACCGATCCGGCCGCGTCTGCCCGTTATAACGCCACCATCGAGGCGTGGGGTGACCGCATCAGTTCAGCCGCTGGCATCGTGTGCCGGAACCTCATTTCTCAGGGTATGGCGGGGGTGAATTGCCCGGCGAAGTGACGGGAACGGGATGCCAATAACGACGTTGTCCCGGTCGGCGTCTGATGAATAGTGGCATCAGGCGCCAGCGACCCGAGGGCTGTGTGGCCCTAGCAACAACTGGCCCGGCCCTTCCCTGGTGCCGGGCCTTTTTGCGTCAACGCCTTATGGTCACTGTTTGATACCAGCGTATTCGAACATGCGCTCCAGGTCGGCTGGATCGCGCATATCGAAAACAGGGATGCTCACGCGCCTGCGATCCTGCTCCACCAGCTTCGCCATGCGATCGAGCAGGGATGGAAAGATGTCGCGCAGCTGGACGTAGTCGGAGAGCTCGGCACCTTCCCTGCCCGCCTGGTCATACCGGTACCGCGCCATGCGCATCAGGTCTTCGTCGCTGAGCGGGAGCGTCAGTTGATCGTCTGCCATCGAAAGGCCCTTTCGCGAATCAGTGAAACCTGCGCATAGCATGTTCCATATTTGTTCTCATATGGAGTTTGCGCGATGGACACCCCCAGCGAGCCGTTCCCGCAGATTTTGACCGCCGATCAAGTGCGCTTCGAGATCGTGCGGGGCGTCCAGCAAATCCCGCGATCGGTGCAGCGCGACATGCTCGTGAAGGACCGGGACAAAGCCCAGCGCGCCCAAGAGGCGGCGGTTGCCGTCATCCAAGCGCGGTTCGACAATCTGCAGGTGCGCGGCCCCGCTGCAGTCGGGAGCATATTCCAGGATCGATCACGATGACCTGCCGCATCTGCACTGCGAATGACGAGGAGGCGCTGATCGAGCAGATGGCCGAGGCGATGTGGTTGACGCAGTCGAGCACCGACCCGGATGACGAATGGCGGCCGTGGGAGCGAGCGGGGCCCTACTGGCAGCGGATCATGCGCGAGTTTGCGACGGCGTCATTGCGGGTGCTGCGGCGCGATTTCGCTGGAAGTTAGTTCGGGGTTTCTCGGCGCAGGTTTGGCCACATGATGGCGTCGCCGGCCTTCTCGCCGAGCATGACGTCGATCATGCGGTTGAAGAATTCGAGCGCCATCGCCTGGTCAGTCAGGGGTAGCGAAACATAGGCTCCGGCGAACGCGCGTTCAACGTCGTCCTCTGATGCCATGCGCAAACGTTCGATGTCGTTCATTCTGCATCCTTCCTCATTTGAGGTGAGAACAATGGTATCGCTCGGAGCCCTTTCAAAACAAGGCTTGGCTTGTTCTCTGCGGTCGCTCTATCTGAGGGCGACTAAGGGGGGTAGAATGGCAGCCGAAATGGGAAAGCACGTCCGCACGACAATCCGTTATGATGGTCCGGCCTTGGCTGGGCATGAAATGGATGCACAGGACCTTGCACCCGCCCTCCTTGCCCTAGCTGATCTGGTGCAAATCGCGAACCGCAGGTTCAACGGCACCGATACTTCGATCAAAGTGCTTGTTAGCGCTGATGTCGAGCAGCGATGCTTCATGATCGATGTGAGCCTAGTGCAGTCGTTCCTGGACCAAGCCAAGGTGTTCCTCGGTACCGACCATGTAAAAACCGTTTGGGATATAGCTCAATGGGTAGGTCTGCTGGGGGGCGGCACCACCGGTCTTTTTCAGCTCCTCAAATTCCTCACAAAGGCGAAGGAGAACGGCGAAAAGATCACCGTCAACTCGCATGGTCTGGATAATGTGATCGTCACCGGCGACGGCAACACCATAATCATACCGCGAGAGGTCTATCTGTTGGCCAATGAGCCGAAAGCGGTAGAAAAAGCAAAGGGCGTCATGCGTCCATTGGCCAAAGAAGGATACGAAACGCTCGCCTTTTTAGAAGGCGACCACGAGATTTTTGAGGTAGATGCGAAAGAGGCGAGCGGGATTGATAGCCTCCCCAATCAACCTCTTTCCGAGGTGCCGACTGAGACGCATGCCCATATCCGCGGGGAGGTCCGGATTAAGTCTGCGCAGTATGAGGGAGCGGCTCAGTGGGGCTTTCTTTGGAACGGTCGCGCCATTAATGCGGAGATGGCCGAAGCTGCTCTGATATGGGTTGCAGCTTTCCAGGCCAATAAAGTCTCCGCGCCACCGAACAGCATCCTCGACGTATCCATGATCGAGACCGTCCAGCTAGATTCGCACGGCATGATAGTCGGCAAGCCGTCTTATAAGGTGGTTGCGGTCCACGGGGTGAAAGAACCACCAAGGCAGTATTCGATCTTTTAGGGTCCGGCGCAAATCTCCCAGCGCCATTTTGCTTCTACGGGGTGGCGATCTGACCGCGGTCGGCTGGGGCAGTCCCATGACCTACCCCGAACAGATTCACGGCGCCGCAACCCTGCGGCACGAAGACTAATACCTAACTCCGTTGCTAGGGTGTAGGTCACCATCCGCTTATGGCCCATCGCAGCAGATGCCCGCCAAGCGGCACGGTACAGCATGCTGCAAGCGTTCCTCGCTCCGTCCGTGCACATGCGCGTCACCTCCGCCGTGAAGCCGTCGTCTAAGCTCCTTGCGACAGGCCTTCCAACGACGGCGACCCCGCGAAGTCGCCCGGTCTCATCTGCCACGCCGATACAGAACTTGCATCCCCGCACCCCAGGGTGATGGCGATGATGTTCTGTCACGAAGGCGTTTGCATCCTTCATCGTGACCGGCACTATTATCAGCTTGGAATACGCCTGGTGGTCGCAGGGATCGAGGGATAGGCCCGCGTGATCCTTGTAGCCAGTGCCGCCGCACAGGCCACATCCAGCCGCCGCGGCGGTCACACGGGCACCCATTCATACGCGCCGATTACCGTCGCCCTTTTGGTCCGGATGGGCGCCCGTGACGACCCCCATTGGCCGCGTTGACCGTCAGCAGTTTCGATGTAAGTCTTTGATATCCGCCTGTGGATAATTCCGAAATTCAGCAGCGAGGCGCGCAGAAAGAACGCACCAAGAACGGTTTTTGGTACCGGCATTCGCAGGTTCGAATCCTGCCGCCCCAGCCAGCACTCCATTCCAGAGCATTCCAGACCGTCTCAGGACGGATTTAAGAATGGCGGAAATCCGCGACTTTTAGGGCTTCCAATGACCCTTGGCGTCCCAGGAGGGAGGCTTGCAGCCCGCCCCCTAGTTGATCAATTCTGGGGTACATTTTCACCATCGTCAGGGTAGATTTCAAGCCATCGGGATTCGAACCTGCGTTTCGTGGGAGGAAGTACCCTGATGCTTACCAACATTGCGATCACGGCCATGAAGCCGCAAGCTAAGCCCTACAAAAGGGCTTCGGCATCTGCTCCCAGAACTCTCGGCGCATCGCAGCAAGTCGCCCTCTATCATCCTCGGGCATAACCGCGAGGAAGTCGTCGAGCAGCCCCCCCCACCGTATCCATCACCCGAAGGCTCGCCATCCTGAACCCTTTGAGCGTCTTGAACATGCCCGGTTCAAGCATGCGGATTCCGGGGTTATCGCGCGCACCATTCCGAATTGATGGCGCGCGGGATTCCGAGGTGATCGCGCGCAGCGTTCCGAGAATTATCCGCGCAGCATTCCGAGATGATCGCGCGCAGTTTGGGATGACGTGAAGCCTGATCGTTGGGACCAGTTCCCTGGCTGAGCAGCCAAGAGGATTGGATGCCGACGAGGAGGGTAATGATGCGCCATGTGCGCGAGATATTGAGGCTGAGCCTGGATGCCAGGCTATCGACGCGCGCTGTAGCCGAACATGTACGCACTGGGGCAACCACGGTGCGCGACACGCTCAGGCGTGTCAATCGGCGCGCAAACGGGGACCGGGATCGGCGTGCAATAGGGGACCAGGGTTTGACGGGTGCTTACGCCGTGGCGGGATGGCGGAGGGCGTAGCCCGGAGGCATCCCGCCACGGCGTAAATCGTCTTCTTTTCCGTGTGGCTGGGCTCAGCTTCGATTTTTGAAGCGCCAGCTGTCGTTGCCAGTCTCGATGATATCGCAATGGTGCGTGAGCCGGTCGAGCAGAGCGGTGGTCATCTTGGCGTCGCCAAAGACGGTGGGCCATTCGCCGAAGGCGAGGTTGGTGGTGACGATGATCGAGGTGCGCTCATAAAGGCGGCTGATGAGGTGGAACAGTAACTGGCCGCCAGTGCGCGCGAACGGCAGATACCCCAGCTCGTCGAGGATCAGAAGGTCGAGCCGCGAGAGATGTTCGGCGAGCTTGCCGGCCCGGCCCTGGTGGGTCTCCAGTTCGAGCAGGTTTACCAGGTCGGTGGTATTGTAGAACCGGACGCGGGCGTCGCTGCGGATGCAGTTGCGGGCAATGGCGATGCTGAGGTGGGTCTTTCCCGACCCCGTGCCGCCGACCAGGACGACATTGCGCTGGCTGGCGAGGAAGGCGCCGGTAGCAAGATCGCGAACCAGCCCTTCGTTGATCGGTGTGCCGGTAAACTCGAAGCCGTCGAGTTCGCGGGCAAGCGGCAGCTTGGATGCGGCCATCTGGTACTTGATGGAGCGGGCGTGCTTCTCGGCGACCTCGGCCTTCAGCAGGTCGCCAACGACGTGCTGAACGGGATGCTGGCGCTTGAGGGCGTCGGCAATGACTTCGTCATAGGCATGACGCATGCCAGCGAGCTTCAACTCGGCCATGAGGCCGATGATCTCATGGCGCTCCAACATCATGCTGCCCTCCGCACGGGCAGCAGCCGATCGTAGCGGCCGGCATCGGCGATGGGCTCGATCTTGAGCTGCAGATGCTCGGGCGTGGCGATGCTGGGCTCCATCGGCGCCGATCGGGACCGGGCCAGGATATTGAGTACGACATCAGCGCTGGTGCCCCTTGGGCCAACGCTTCGGTGGCAGCCGCTTCGAGTGCATCGAGGCCATCGACCGTGGCCGCTGTCAGGATCTTGACCATCTGCCGATCGCCATCGTTGCTGCCCTTCAGCTTGCCACGAAGGCGCTCCAGTGCTGGCGGCAGGGCCAGTTGCTTGAACGGCGCGCCGTTCCTCAGCGCACCTGGCTTCTTCGCCAGAACCGGCACATAGTGCCAGGGATCATAGACGGTCTGCTCGCGACCGAAGCGGCGATCGTGTTCGGCGACGATATCGTCACCCTGGCGGATGACGATGCGGTCGGCATAGCCGTGGACTTCGACCGGACGCCCGAGCGCACGCGCCGCCACCGAGTACTTGTTGTAGTCGAACCGCACGAGCAGCGTCTTCGAGACTGAGGCCGCGACCGCGTGGAAGCCGTCGAACGGGACCGACGGCATACGCATCAAGGCCGCCTTCTCGTCCTCGAACACGCCGGCGATGGTGCGATCGCGCAGCTCGGGATGGCGATGGACATTGACGTGTTCCCGGCAGCGGTCGCGCAGCCAGGCATTCAGCTCGTCATAGCTGGCGAAGCGCAGCCGCGGCGTGAAGAAGCGTTCGCGCACCAAGCCGACCTGGTTCTCGACCTGGCCCTTCTCCCACCCCGCCGCCGGCGTGCAGGCGGTTGGTTCGACCAGGTAATGGTTGCACATCTGCAGGAAGCGGCGGTTGAACTTGCGTTCCTTGCCCAGGAACACCGCATCCACCGCGGTGGTCATGTTGTCGTAAATCCCGCGCGTGCAGACGCCGCCGAAGAAGGCGAACGCCCGTGCATGGGCGTCGAACACCATCTCCTGCGTCTCGCGGGGATAGGCTCGCACGAAGAACATCCGGCTATGGCACAGCCGCATATGGGCGACCTTCACCGTCGTCGTCACGCCGGCCAGCACTACGACATCATGGCTCCAATCGAACTGGTAAGCCTCGCCGGGCTCGAAGCTCAGCGGCACGAACGCGGTCGCCGTGCGGCCCACTTCCTCGCGCTGCCAGCGGCGGGCATGACGGCGAACCGTATCGTAGCCGCCTTCATATCCCTGCGCCCGCAACGCCTCGAACAACCTGATCAGAGTCAGCCGCTCGCGCCGGGGCTTGCGCTCGTTCTCCGCCAGTAACCGCTCGAGCTCGGTGACGTGGGGCCCGAGCTTGGGCTTGGGCTGAACCGTGCGGTCGTAGCTGAACTTGCCGTCCTCGGCCTCGATTGCCTTCCTGACCGTCTTCCTCGAAACATGCAGTCGCCGCGCAATCTCCCGCACCGACTGGCGCTGCACGAAATATGCGCGCCTGATCCGTCCAATCGTCTCCACCGTCGTCATCCTCCGCCTCGTCGTCAGCCCCAAATAGCCAACGAACAGAAATGACCCGGGGGTGGTCCCCGATTAGGCGCCGATCACCGAGTCAGGTGGGCACCACTTGCACGCCGAAACACAGGTGAAGCAGGCGAACGCATCGCTGTCCATGATCGCCTACCATTTTGGCGACACAGAAAGCTTCGTGAACGAGGCTGTCTGGCGTGCCCTGGTACAGGGCATCCCTATTGAGGTGGACCCCAACCGCGCGGACGGCCTGCCGCTATCGGCGATCGACGACTGGACCGAACTTCTGGCCCGGCTCATCCGTCCTCGGCAGGAGCGGGAGTTGCCTGGCTTTTACGTTGGGGTAGCCCGCCTTATCGGGCAGGCCGCGCTATTCGCTAGGCGCCGAAAGGACCTGCTTCCGGTCATTCTCCATCTTCGTAAGATCGAAGGGACCGGAACCTTTCGGGCCAGCCAGACAATCTGGCCGACCGGACTCGCGATCGAAAAGCCTAGCACTCCTGAGATTGCCGTTGAGCTGCCCCTGCCCCCGCCCCCCCCCTGTTCGCCATTCCCGGTGGCGAGCGCTGCGCTCTATAGCCGCCAGTCCGGTGTCCGTCGCACTCGCAGAAATGCAGCCTGACCGGACACGCCCCTTTGCAGACATTTCGCTTAGCGCGGCGCACGATAGTTTTGGACCGATATGAGTGACATCGATCGAGAGGAACGAAGTATTCTGACCCTCTCTTTGCGCGCAATGCTTTGGATTTCACTAATCCCATCTGGGTTATTTGCAATATTTATGTTAGTCGTCGGACTGACATATGGGTTTACCTTGTGGGATGCGAAATATCCTACGACTACGGTGATTTGGATAGACACCTTAATCGCACCTCTCCTCATTGTAATGACGCTCAGGATGCGGAACTCCTCGCCTGCCATACTAATATCGACTTTAGTTTTGGGGTTGGTTTTAGACGCGATGTTGTTCGCTCTTGCTTTTTGGCGCTGAGCCAAACTCGGTTTGAGGTGATAGAGGGCTGCCACATCTCAAGAGAAGCCCAAAAGACACCACTGCTGAAAAAACCGCATACGGCATCTTGAGCACGAACGCTCATGTCCGCAATGGGGCGCTTGTCGCTGGATCGTTTTGCCGATCGATCACGAGCCATTGACAATCCCCCCCTTGAAAGATAGCGCTATCATTCATATTCGGACGTCGATGAAATCCTGTGGCTGCAATGCAGGGTGGGGCTTTGGGCAGACCGGGAAAAGACATACGAAACGCACGGGCAAAGCCCTGACCTGAGGGGATGCAGCAATGATCACCGGCGCCATTCTCATCGGCCGCGAAGAAGCGCAGACGCAGGCGGGCT